>CP004391.1:1740000-1925000 GCA_000973525.1 Pasteurella multocida subsp. multocida OH4807
TACTTTTCTCGAAACTGTTTTGGCTTCGTTTTCAACAAAATAAATTAAGCCAAGCGGCGGGTTATTTAACTTATAGCACAATGCTCGCCCTTGTCCCGCTTGTGATGGTGGTGTTTTCCGTGTTCTCTGCCTTCCCTGTTTTTAACGAAGTGACTGGCGAGTTAAAAGGCTTTATTTTCAATAACTTTGCACCACAAGCGAGCGATATGGTAGGGCAATATATTGATGAGTTCGTGAGTAACTCGAAGCAAATGAGTGCTGTCGGCGTGATCAGTTTGGTGGTGGTTGCCTTAATGCTGATTAATTCGATTGATCGCACCCTTAACTCAATTTGGCACGACACGACCATTCGCCCGCTCGTCTTTTCTTTTGCCATTTATTGGTTAATTTTGACATTAGGTCCGTTATTGATTGGGGCAAGTATCGGTGTGAGCTCTTACATCGCCACAATGTTGAATGACAATATTTCGTTGCCATTTGGCTTAAAAGTATTGAGTTTTGTACCGTTCTTTTTAACTTGGTTAATCTTCACCTTGATTTACACCGTTGTGCCAAATAAAAAAGTAAAAATCGTTCATTCAGCTATCGGAGCGTTAGTCGCTGCAGTGTTCTTCACCTTAGGTAAACAAGCCTTCCTTTGGTATGTCACCACATTCCCTTCCTATCAATTAATTTATGGGGCGATGGCAACCTTGCCAATTATGTTGTTGTGGATCCAACTCAGCTGGGTGGTGATTTTAATTGGTGCACAATTAGCTTCTGTATTGGCAGACTACACGTTATGTAAGCAAGGCGAAATAAGCGTTCAAGAACTGGTAGAAGCGGACACTCACGAGCCGGCATTACAACAGAAAATCGAAAAAACCGAACAAGAACTCAAAGCAGAAATTGCACAAAGAAAACAATTATTGGAGAAACAAGGATGATCGCACTGATTCAACGTGTTACGCAAGCAAAAGTAGAAGCAGATAATCAGATTGTCGGCGAAATTGGACAAGGTTTATTGGTGTTACTTGGTGTACAAAAAGAAGATGACCAAGTTAAAGCCGATCGTTTAATTGAAAAAGTGATTAATTATCGAGTGTTTAGCGATGAAGAAGGCAAGATGAATCTCAATGTGCAACAAATTCATGGGCAAGTGCTTGTCGTTTCTCAATTCACCTTAGCTGCTGATACGCAAAAAGGTTTACGCCCAAGTTTTTCTCGTGGTGCACCGCCCGCTCTTGCAGAAGAGTTATATGATTATGTGGTGAAAAAGTGCGGTGAAAAAATTCCAACTTCTAGCGGTCAATTTGCTGCAGATATGCAGGTCAGTTTAACGAATGATGGTCCCGTCACATTTTGGCTAGAAGTCTAAAGACAAAAAAATAGGACATCACATAATGTCCTATTTTTCCCATCCCTCTTAGCGCTTCGGTAAATAACGTGTTGGATCAACGGATTTACCTTTGTAACGAATTTCAAAGTGAAGTTTCACGCTGTTCGTTCCTGAGCTACCCATTTTAGCAATTTGTTGCCCAGCTCTCACTTCTTCCTGATCTTTCACTAAAATGCTTTCATTGTGCGCATACGCACTTAAATAATCATCATTGTGTTTAATGATAATTAAGTTGCCATAGCCACGTAACGCATTCCCCGCATAAACCACACGTCCTGCCGCTGCCGCATTTACCGCTTGTCCACGTGAGCCCGCAATATCAATCCCTTTATTGCCACCATCAGCCGTCGAGAAACCTTGCACGACGCTGCCTTTTGTTGGCCATTGCCATGCAACGTTAGATACCGTCGCTTTCGTGGTCGGCACAGGAACAGAAACTGGAGAATCAACGACCGGCTGTACAACAGGTTGAGGCGCTGGTGCCGAAGAGGTTGATGCACTGACGCCAGATTTAATCGGACCAATAATCGTGCCATCAGAACCATATTGTGTACCATTTGGACCTGGCGTATAGGTTACTTCTTTTGTTTTAGGTTGATCAACTGCTGGCACCACAGGCTGCGTGACAGGTTGTGGTGTCACAACCGCCCTACCATTTGAAACACGCAACGTTTGACCAACACTTAAACGATAAGGCTCTGACATATTATTTAATGCCGCCAACTCTTTGACGTCTAAACCCGAGATATAAGCAATCAGATACATCGTATCGCCTTTGCGTACAGTATATGTTTCACCTTTATAAAATCCTTTGTCGATTTTACTGTAATCAGGACGATTATTGGTTGGATCTCGAGGAATATTAAAATCTTGACTGACGGACTGTGTTGTCGTGTTGGTCGTTGTCGTCGTGGTACCCACGATTGCAGGAGAAGTGGTCGCGTAGGCATTATTACCATTAGCGACTTTCAATACTTGTCCTGTGCTTAATTGATAAGGCTCTGACAAATGATTTAACGTTGCAATCTCTTTCACACTGAGTCCAGAAATATAAGAAATTAAATACATGCTGTCGCCTTTACGGACAGTATATGTCTCTCCTTTATACGAACCACGTACAATTTTACTGTAATCAGGCTGATGTGTCACAGGGTGACGAGGAATGTCAAAATGTGAGGATGACGTTGAAGTAGATGGCGTGATGGGTGTCGTTGGTTGATATGTAGGTTGTCCCATTCCGCTCGGCATAGTATCGTGTTGTTGAATTTGAGGCTCCCAAGAACCGCTTCCACCCGCCTCAACTGGTTGCATAATACCTGGTGTCAAATTGCCATCTGCACTTTCTACTGGTGCAGGGCCAGTTGAATTACATGCGGTTAATACAGCGATACTGATAGGCAAAAGTAAAAACGACTTTTTCATTTGCTAGTTTCCTCTTTCTTATTTTAAATTCATGCTTAATGCTTAGTAATTTCAGGTAGCCAGCTACCCCCTTCTACTGCGCCAGTACCTGAGACTGGCTCCATAATGCCAGGGCTTAATGTACTTTCATTTTGGACATTTGTTGAACAGGCGCTTAACACTAACATCATAGACAACAATAAAACTAATTTATTCATTTTCAACCTTCAATTATCTCAAAATAACATATGCGATCACAGCTAAAACCACAACAGACCAACCTATTAGCTCAATTGAACGACGCAACTTGTCTGCAAATTTCTCACCACCCCATGCGGCTAACTTTGCCACCAACACAAAACGTGCCGCTCGAGAAACAAATGCTGTCAATAAAAATGGCAAGAAGGCCATTTGCATGACGCCTGCACAAATCATAAAGACTTTATAAGGGATGGGTGAAAATCCTGCGACAAACACCACTAAAATTCCCCATTTTTCAAACCACGAAATCGCCGTTTCCCAATGATGCTGATAACCAAATTGTTGGATATAATGTTGCACAAAATCGACGGCATAATAGCCTAAGCCATAGCCAATAGCCCCGCCAATAACAGAAGCAATGGCGGTGTAAAGCGCAAGTTTCATTGCTATACGCGGTTTTGACATCGCCATCGGAATCAACATCACATCAGGTGGAATCGGGAAAAATATTGCTTCAATAAAACTGGTAAAAGCAAGAAAAAACGTGGCATAACGGTGTTTTGACCATTCCATCGTTTTATCATACATTGTGCCGAAGATGTTCAATCTTATTTCTTCCTAAAAAACTCAAAAACGAGCCATTATTCACTTTCTAACCAATCTTGTAAAGCTTGTAACGAATGATACGCTGTCATATCAGCTTGAATCGGGGTCAAGGATACATACCCCTGCTTCACGGCGTGGAAATCTGTGCCTTCCTGTTCATTTTCAGCTAACCCAGCGGGTCCCACCCAGTAAATCGTCTCACCTCGAGGATCACGTTGTTTAATGACTTCCGCGGCGGCGGCGCGATAACCTAAATGACATACTTTTATCCCTTTCAATTGTTCATAAGGAATATCGGGAACATTAATATTGATTATTTCGCGAGACTTTAAAATTTGCCCATGTAATTTAGGAATCAATTCACAAACCACACGCGCGGCGGTTTCATAATGTTGACGTCCGTCCAAGGAAACAGCAATTGCAGGTAAGCCCAAATAACGCCCTTCTAATGCTGCCGCAACGGTACCTGAATAAATCACATCATCACCTAAATTTACCCCCGCATTGATCCCCGATATCACTAAATCAACTTGCCCAGATAAAAAGCCATTCAGGGCTAAGTACACACAATCTGCAGGTGTACCATTTAAACAATAATCACCATTTGCTAAACGCAAAGGGCGTAGCGGTTCGACTAAAGTCAGTGAGCTTGAAGCAGCACTACGATTACGATCGGGAGCAACAAGTGTCACATCAGCAAATTTGCGTAACTCACGAGCGAGTATTTGAATCCCCTCTGCGTGAATACCATCGTCGTTGCTGAGAAGAATTTTCATGATTTATCCTTATGTTATCCATTGCGTTATTAACGCATTTCCTATTAAAAACTGAACTCACAAGAAGAGCGAAACTTTTATTATGCGACTTTTCTACTTTAACGTTAAATCAGTCTTCTTGTACGTTGACCAACTCTCGTACTAATGCCGTGGCGTAGCTGCCTGCTGGTAAATAAAAAAACAACTTTAGCCCCGCGTCAATAAATTCCCAACGTAGCCCCTGAGGGTGCATGAGGATGGGGCGGCGCGCAGCTTGCATACGCTCTTGTGCCATTAATTTCAATAACGCCTCGTGTTGCTCTACCACTTGATTTTCCAACTCACTCGCTGAAAGAAGTGACTCCCCGACTAATGGGGCTGTGAGCAAAATATCCTGTTTTTCTAACCGCACTTGTAACGCATTCAGATCTTCACGCTCATCCGCTTGGAACCAGCTATGTGAACCTTGTAACTGTAAAATATCACCAGGCAATACTTGATGCGCCAGCTGTAAACGTAAACGTTCTGACACTACTAAATTAAAGATTTCACTGCGCGCCGCAGAAAGATAAAAACTACGTTTTTTGCGATCTTTGACAGTAATTTCACCTCTCGCCCAACGTAATGCTTGCGTAAGATTATGACCATCACGCCCAAAACGCTGTTCCGTAAAATAATTTGGAAAGCCCAACACCTTGAGTGTGTCCAATCGCGCGTTCAATGCTTCTGTTTCTTTCGCGCCGCGTAACAAAATTTCAAAATGATTGCCATCAAGACTGCCTGTACGGATCTTACGGTGATGGCGAGTCACCGCTAAAATCTCCACCCCGTCTAACTGAAATTGGCTGAAATCAGGTGTAGGTTGACCAGGCATATGTAAACAAAACCATTGTTCTGTGATAGCTTTTCGATCTTTTAAGCCGGCATACCCCATATTACGCTCAGAAACACCTGCAAATTTTGCTAATTTTTCACCAACAAAGAGGGTATTGCAGTCTGTTTTACGTACTTTCACTGCGACAAATTCACCGTCACCCGACAGTATATAACCCAGTTCTTCTTTCACGATAAAATCTGCACATTCGGCTTTCAGAAGTGCAGTCTGTTTTTCGTCACTTCCCATATATTGTGACGACTGTAAATAAGCGAGCTTCATGTATTCCTTGTTAATAGAGTAATAAAGGCGAACTGCAAGGCTCGCCTTTATTGTTTTATCTGATTGGAGAAAACTGTGTTAACACGACTTTCTGATAAAAAATTAGGCTTTGACGACTAACGCTACAGCCTCACAGGCAATGCCTTCACCACGTCCCGTAAAACCTAACTTTTCACTTGTCGTCGCTTTAACATTCACTTGTTCAATATCACACGCAAGATCTTCGGCAATGGCGGCACGCATCGCATCAATATGTGGGCGCATTTTAGGTGCTTGAGCGATGATTGTCACATCGACGTTACCCACAGTGTACCCTTTCGCTTGTACCTGAGCATAGGCTTCACGCAATAAACCGCGACTATCTGCGCCTTTGTATTGCATATCGGTATCTGGAAAAAGCTTGCCAATATCCCCTAGCGCAACAGCTCCCAATAACGCATCAGTGAGTGCGTGAAGGGCGACATCACCATCTGAATGCGCAAGTAACCCTTTCTCATAAGGCACCGCAACACCACCAATAATAATCGGACCCTCACCCCCAAAGGCGTGAACATCAAAACCATGACCAATTCGAATATTCATCATTTTTTCTTCTCTTATTGTGCTTTTCTGGTTAAATAAAATTCAGCTAATGCCAAATCTTCAGGACGGGTCACTTTAATGTTATCACTGCGCCCTGCGACTAAGTGCGGTCGATATCCCGCAAATTCCATCGCTGAAGCCTCATCCGTCACGGATACCCCTTGTGCCAATGCGTGTTCTAATGCTTGTGCTAAAGTTTCTACAGGGAAAAATTGTGGCGTATGCGCCAGCCAAAGCTGTGAACGATCTTCAGTGTGCTGAATGTGTAAATTGTCCAACGTACGTTTAATGGTATCTGTAACAGGTGTGGCTAGAATCGCACCGTTTTCATCATCAACCTGCACTAATTTATCCAGATCTTGATGAGTTAAACAAGGACGGGCTGCATCATGCACCATGACCCAAAAATCTGTTGCATGTTGTGCCGCCTTTCTTACTGCATTAATCCCGTTTAATACTGAATCTGCACGATTTTCACCGCCCTCAACCACTTGGATTTTCGGGTGTGTTAATAAGGATAAACGAGAAATATAAGGATCCTGTGGCGCAACCGCTAACACAATTTTTTCGATCAAAGGATAAGTTAACAACACAGATAACGTATGCTCTAAAATCGTTTTTCCGTGAATTTGCAGATATTGTTTCGGCTTATCTGCCCGCATACGACTACCAACTCCTGCGGCAGGCACAACTGCAACAATTTTACGTTGAATCACCTGCTTCATTATTTCTGCTCTTTCACAATGTGATAAAAAGTTTCATCGGATTTCACCATATCATGCTGGAACCTTGCTCGCTCTTCGATGGCTTCAACCCCTTGTTTGAGATCTTTAATTTCAGCTGCAATCACTTGATTACGTTGTGACAACTTTTCATTTTCTTGTTTATGTTGGGTGATCTGTTGTGCCGTTTGTTTGTAATCCAAATAGCCATTTTTGCCAAACCAAAAATCATATTGGAATAGCAATAACACCGCGACTAATAAAAAAAGAAATAAACGCATACTTGTTCAGCCAGTTACCCACAAAGTAGATAGTTTACCGCGAAATCAAAAAAAATACCGCATATTATCCCGCAAATTAACGTAAATTTTGCGATATCCCAATAAAAAAGCCTCATCATTTCAAGTCATGATGAGGCATGTGATTCTGATAAATTCGATTACATATTCGCCACAATATCTTTCGCAAATTCAGACGTTGAGCGTAATTTTGCGCCTTCTAACATTTCTGCAAAATCAAATGTGACTGTTTTATCTGCGATAGTTTTTGATACCGCTTTCACCACTAAATCTGCCGCCTCTAACCAACCTAAATGACGTAACATCATTTCGCCACTTAAAATCAATGAACCTGGGTTGCCTTTATCTTGACCCGCAATTTTCGGTGCCGTACCGTGTGTTGCTTCAAAAATCGCGGCTTCTGCACCAATGTTTGCCCCTGGCGAAATCCCAATACCGCCCACTTGTGCCGCTAACGCATCTGAGATGTAGTCGCCATTCAAGTTAAGTGTTGCAATCACATCATATTCTGTTGGGTGAAGTAGAATTTCTTGCAAAAAGGCATCCGCAATGCTGTCTTTGATGATGATGTCTCTGCCTGATTTTGGATTTTTTAATTTCATCCAAGGGCCGCCGTCCAGCAACTCGGCACCAAACTCTTTCGCTACTTCATAGCCCCACTCTTTGAACGCGCCTTCGGTAAATTTCATAATGTTACCTTTGTGCACAAGAGTAAGTGATTTGCGGTCATTGTCGATCACATATTGCAATGCCGCACGCACTAAACGTTGGGTACCTTGTTTTGAAACCGGTTTGATACCAATGCCACAATCTTCAGTGAAACGGATTTTCTTCACACCCATTTCTTTTTGTAAAAACGCAATCACTTTGTTCGCTTCTGCAGAGCCTGCCACCCATTCCACTCCGGCATAAATATCTTCAGAGTTTTCGCGGAAAATCACCATATCCACGAGTTCAGGGTGTTTCACTGGGCTTGGTGTTCCCTCGTAATAACGAATTGGACGTAAGCAGTTATATAAATCTAAGCCTTGACGCATAGCCACATTCAACGAACGAATCCCACCACCGACTGGGGTCATTAAAGGCCCTTTGATCGCCACATGATAATCACGGATAAATTCCATCGTTTCATCTGGTAGCCATGTATTTTCACCATATACTTCATTTGCTTTACCGCCTGCATAAATTTCCATCCAGGCAATTTTACGTTTACCACCATAGGCTTTTTCTACCGCCGCATCAATCACCGTTCGCATCGCAGGCGTCACATCTACACCAATACCATCCCCTTCAATAAAAGGAATAATCGGGTTATTTGGCACAATAAGCGCCCCTTTTTCGTCAAGTTGAATTTTTTCACCTTGTGGGATCACGACTTTTGATTGCATATCATTTCTTCCTTATTCTGTTGCCTATGATAGTATAAACACTCGCTCGAACGAGATTATTCATACAAAACTATTGGAACTGAATAAAGTTCGCAAGCACTTATTAAGAAATTGTTAAAAAATTTCTTCGTTTTTCGATCTAGATCCCATTTTCAACTTAAATACTTTTTTATGAATATAAAATTCACTGCCAAACCCGTATCGCGTCCCCTAAAAACCTCACCACGAACGTCTAAACTCACGACGACAGGCTATGTGACGACAAGAAAAAAAAGCGCACGTCGTTTACCGAGTAAAGCAACGCGCGGGTTTTCGGACACCACAGTGATACTCTTTAACAAGCCTTACGATGTGCTCACTCAATTTAGCGACGAAAACGGACGCACTACACTCAAAGATTTTATTCCCATTGCAGATGTGTATCCTGCGGGGCGCCTAGACCGAGACAGTGAGGGCTTGGTGTTGCTTACCAATAACGGCGAAATTCAGCACCGTTTAGCCGAACCGAAATTCAAAACTGAAAAAACGTATTTCGCCCAAGTGGAAGGTATTCCGCAAGAGTCGGATTTAAACCTGCTTCGTCAAGGCGTGGTGCTCAATGATGGTAAAACATTGCCAGCAAAAGTGCGGTTAGTTTCTGAGCCAAATTGGTTATGGGAACGCAATCCTCCCATTCGTGAACGCAAAAACATTCCGATAAGTTGGCTAGAAATCAAAATTAGCGAAGGGCGTAATCGTCAAGTACGTCGTATGACAGCCCATATCGGCTTTCCAACCTTGCGTTTAATCCGTTATCAAATGGCATTACTGACTTTAGATAATCTGCCACAAGGGCAATACCGCCAACTTTCTGAAGCAGACTTGACCGCACTTTATCACCAATTACAATTAAAAAAATAAGGACATCCCATGCATAAACCGAATGTGACACTTGCTTGTGTCGTACATTGCAAAGGCAAATTTCTATTTGTAGAAGAAGCAGAACACGGCAAACTCACCTTAAATCAACCCGCAGGACATTTAGAAGCAGATGAAAGTCTATTGGAAGGCGCAAAACGTGAGCTGTTTGAAGAAACAGGCATTCAAGCAGAGATGCAAAGCCTAATTAAAATCTACCAATGGCATGCCCCACGCAGCCAAACGGATTTTCTCCGTTTCACTTTCGCCGTTGAGCTTGATGATTGGTACCCAATTCAACCACAAGATCCCGACATTACCCGTGGTTTATGGCTCACTTTAGACGAATTTTATGACTATATTCAAAAAGAAGGTCAATGTGAGCGCAGCCCATTAGTAATTGAGTCAATCAAGGATTATTTAAAAGGCGAATTTTCACCGATTGCGTTGTTGAAAGCATTTGAGTGATCCGTTTACAACATACGATCAGGGCTGAAAAAGAAAATGCGGTCAAATTTGACCGCATTTTTTGGGGTTTTGTGTGAAATTAGAATTTGCTTAATAACATCGCTTCTAATTTTTCTTGGTCGGCAGCGAATTTACGGATACCGTCTGCCAATTTTTCCACCGCCATGGCATCGCTATTGTGTTGCCAATAGAACTCAGCTTCAGTTAATGGCTGTGGTTTCGCTTTTACTTCACCAGTGTAGTTTAATTTACGCTCAAGTGGGCTGTTGTTTTCTTGTAACGCTTTTAACAACGCAGGGGCGATCGTTAAACGGTCACAGCCTGCTAATTCAGTGATTTCACCTACGTTACGGAAACTTGCCCCCATGACGATGGTTTTGTAACCGTGTTGTTTGTAGTAGTTGTAGATTTTAGTCACTGAAATGACACCTGGATCTTCTGCTGGTGCGTATTCTTTTTGGTCGCTGTTTGCTTTGTACCAGTCAAGGATACGACCAACGAATGGCGAAATTAAATAAACACCCGCTTCTGCACAGGCGCGCGCTTGTGCTTCAGAGAATAGTAAGGTTAGGTTACAGTTGATGCCTTGTTTTTCAAGTTCTTCTGCCGCACGGATACCTTGCCAAGTTGACGCGATTTTGATTAGGATACGATCGTTTGCAATGCCCGCTTCGTTATAAAGTGCGATGAGTTTTTTCGCTTTTTCGATCGTTGCCGCGGTGTCGTAAGAAAGACGTGCGTCAACTTCTGTTGAAATGCGTCCTGGGACGATTTTTAAGATTTCTAAACCGATATTTACTGCCAATTTATCTTCAGCATCGATTAATTGTTGTTTGGAACACTGACTTTTCGCTTTGGCATAAGCAATGGCATCATCGATTAATGGTGCATACTGTGGCAATGCCGCTGCGCTTAAAATTAAGGACGGATTGGTTGTTGCATCTTCTGGTTGGTATGTTTTGATTGCATCAATATCACCAGTATCTGCAACCACCACTGTCATATTGCGAAGAGCATCAAGTTGTGTAGTCATAATTTCCCTCTACTTTGAATTACGATTCATTTGCTGTTAACTTGTATACAATAGCATATCAAAGCAAAAATGGAATGATCTTTCTTGCCCTTTTTGAATGGCAAACGCTTGCTTTAAAATTGTAAAAAATACACCGCACCTTTGAAGGAGGAGTTAATGAAAACACGTTGTAATTGGGTGGGAAATTCGCCGATTTATATTAATTATCACGATAATGAATGGGGTAAACCAGAATATGACTGTTTGAAATTATTCGAGAAAATTTGCTTTGAGGGACAGCAAGCCGGTTTATCTTGGATTACGGTGTTGAAAAAGCGTGAAAACTATCGCAACGCGTTTCATCAATTTGATCCTGAAAAAATCGCAAAAATGACCGCACTTGATGTGGATAAATTAATGGAAGATGCAGGGCTGATTCGTCATCGTAAAAAGCTCGAAGCGATTATCACCAATGCGAAAGCCTATCTTGAGATGCAAAAGCGCGGTGAAAATTTTAGCGATTTTATTTGGGCGTTTGTGAATTATCAACCGCAACTCAATGATGTGCCAGATTTATCTTGCGTACCCACTAAAACGTTGACTTCCATTGCGATGTCTAAAGCCTTGAAAAAACGTGGCTTTGTGTTTGTCGGCGAAACCACCTGCTATGCGTTTATGCAGTCCATGGGGCTAGTAAACGATCACCAAAATGATTGTTGGTGTAAATAATATGCCTTTAGATCATTTTCCAGTATAATCGATGCAGTTTTAGCTTAAATACGGTTATCCAATGAAAAAAAATTCTTATACATTCCTTTCTGTCGCCATTCTGAGCGCACTTTATAGTACGGCAAGTCGAGCAGATCTTAAACTGCAATGCCTGGCAGGTGTGCCTCATTTTTCAGGTGAAATCGTGACAGAAAACCCAAATGACTTACCTGTATATATTGAAGCAGATCGCGCTACGCTGACACAATCTGGTCGTGCAACTTATGAAGGTAATGTAGACGTTCAGCAAGGTAATCGTCACTTAACAGCACATAGTGCAGAAATTTCTCAGTTGCATGAAAATGAAGCGCTACACCGTCGTGTCAACATACAAGGTGGATTTGATTATCGTGATCATCAGATTTACTTAACAGGGCAAGAAGCACACATTAACTTAAATAATAAAGACACCGATATTAAACAAGCCCAATATCAGTTAGTTGATAGACAAGGACGAGGGGAGGCAGAGGATGTCACACTACGTGATGACTACCGAGTGATGAAAAATGCCTCGTTTACCTCTTGCTTACCGAATGATAATGCGTGGTCAATTGAAGCTAAAGAAATCCGTCAATATATTCAAGATGAATATGCAGAAATGTGGCATGCACATTTGAAAGTAAAAGGCGTGCCTGTCTTCTATACGCCTTATTTACAATTACCGATTGGCGATCGCCGCCGTTCAGGATTATTAATTCCGAATTTTGGAACCTCAAGCCGTGATGGTTATTTTTATGCACAACCAATTTATTGGAATATTGCCCCAAATCTGGATGCGACATTTACTCCCAAATACATGTCACATCGTGGCTGGCAACTGAATGGCGAATTTCGCTATTTAAGCCCAATTGGTGAAGGCAAAATTGCAGGCGAATATCTTGGTTCCGATCGGCTTATGGATTATCAAAACGATAACCGCTCACGCCATCTTTTTTACTGGACTCACCACTCCAGTTTCTTACAACACTGGCGTTTGAATGTAGACTATACGCGAGTCAGTGATAAACGTTATTTCGCTGATTTTGATTCAAACTATGGTTCGAGCACCGATGGGTATGCCGATCAATATCTACGTATTGCTTACTATCAACCAGACTACAACTTGGCAGTGTCTGTAAAACAATTCCAGATATTTGACGAAGTGGATATCGGACCTTATCGTGCTTTACCGCAAATTGATTTCAATTACTACAAAAATAATTTATTGGATGGGCTACTGGATTTTAAATTATTTTCCCAAGCAGTACATTTTGATAATGACAGTCCATTAATGCCAAAAGCATGGCGTTTTCATCTTGAACCAAGTGTAAATCTCCCCCTTTCCAATCAGTATGGTAGCTTAAATATTGAAACAAAATTTTATGCTACCCACTATCAACAACAAGAAGGGGATGAAAGCCGCGCAGAAGAAGTCCGACGCACGATCAATCGTATGATACCGCAACTGAAGATCGACTTACAGACCGTCTTAGCGAGCCATCAAACGGTTATTGAGGGGTACACTCAAACACTCGAACCGCATGTACAATATTTGTATCGTCCTTATAAAGATCAAAGTAATATTGGTTCAAAATTAAATAATGCCTATTTAGGTTTTGGTTATGATTCCTCATTATTGCAACAAGACTATTTTGCCTTGTTCCGTGATCGTCGTTATAGTGGTTTAGATCGCATTGCATCGGCTAACCAGTTTACATTAGGCGGTACGACACGCTTTTATGATGCAACAGGAGAGGAACGCTTTAACTTATCTGCTGGACAAATTTATTATTTGCGTGACTCACGGATTGACTCAAACCCAGATAACAGTACGTATGGTCGTTCATCTTCTTGGTCATTAGAAGCAAATTGGAAAATTAATGATCAATGGCGCTGGCGAGGCAGTTATCAATATGATACACGCTTAGATAAATCCTCATTGGGCAACTTTACCCTTGAGTACAACCCAATGAAGAATAATCTCATTCAATTAAGTTACCGTTACGCCAGCCAAGAATATATCGACCAAAACTTGACCTCAGAAGCAAACCGCTATGGTCAAGATATTAAACAACTGGGTATCACACTAGCATGGGAGTTAACCGATAATTGGGCTGTTGTAACCCGTCATTATCATGATCTCGCCTTGAAAAAGCCCGTTGAGCAATATCTCGGTATAGAATACAGCACATGCTGCTGGTCAATTAATGTGGGGGCAAAACGCAGTGTCACCAGTAAACAATACCAGACTGAACATGAGATCGTCTACGATAAAAGTATCGGTGTAAATGTTGAACTACGTGGCTTAGGGACAAATGATCACAAAGGTAACATTGAAAAAATGCTGAAGCGAGGAAAATTACCGTATTTACAAGCATTTAGTATCTACTAATACGAAGAAAGGGAAATATAATAAGGCACAGCACAGGCTGTGCCTTTGTTTATGTTTAGAACATCTCACTCACATCATGCTATTGCACAACAAACCTACTATGCGACACCAACAGGACTACGCAAGTTACTTATCAAACTTGTGCGAAACAAAAGAATTACGTGCGTTTATATCCTCCCTCTTCAACTATCACTAAACCTTGTAACTCTAATTCCAACAGTTGCACTAACAAAGTATCAATCGGTAAAGCCAGTTGTTGTGACAAAAGATCGATAGTTATCGGTCGATAACCAATCTGTGCAAAAAGCGTCGGATAAACAGGAACTGGTTGATCAGCAGGTGACACAGTACGAGGTAATCTTGAAGGATTTTGTACCGAACAAGAAAGTGGGCTAATCGGCATTGCATAATAAGGTGGCAAGTTGTCAACAATATCTTGTACCGCTTCGACTAACATCGCCCCTTGTTTAATTAGCTGATGACATCCACGGCTGGCTTCATTTTGAATATTACTGGGTAGCGCAAATACCTCTCGATTTTGCTCAAGTGCATAACGTGCCGTAATTAACGAGCCACTGCGATCACTTGCCTCAATAACTAGCGTGCCGAGTGCCAACCCACTAATAATCCGATTACGACGTGGGAAATTATCTGCGATAGGAGGGTGTTCGGGCAAAAACTCTGAGACTAATGCGCCGCCTTGTTCAAGAATCGCTTGCGCTAATCTTTTGTGCTGACGAGGATAAATCTGTGCTAAACCGCTTCCGAGTACCGCAATGGTTTTGCCCTGAATTTCAACAACAGCTTGATGGCAAAAACCATCAATTCCTAGTGCCAATCCGCTTGTCACGATCAAACCCGCCAGTGTAAGTTCGACGGCGAAGTGTTTTGCCCAATATTCACCATAATTTGAACACTGTCGACTGCCTACGATCGCAATTTGTGGTTCAGAGAGTATCGCTAACTCCCCCGCTACAAATAATAATGGCGGAGCGGCATCAATTTGTGCGAGTAAATGAGGATAAGCGGAATCAAAACAATGTACAATATGATGATTGTGTTTTTCCGCCCAACGTAATGCAGAGTCAATGTGGTGCTGATTAGGTTGAAACCAACGTTTAATCTGTCCTTCTGTCCAACCAATATACCTTAGTGTCGGGGCATCATAGTGTAATAAATCCTCAATACTCACGTGTTTCAACAAACGCTGAATACCTGTTGCCCCTAAACGAGGCAGTTGAGCGAGGCGTAATAAGGCTATTGTCAGCTGTTCCATTGTGTGCTCCTGTCATAAAAAGACTGAGCATAATGGACAATTTAGGTTAAACAGTTTGCTTGGCGAAAAAATACGAACAAGATCGGAAAAATAAAAAAATCTGCACCTCAATGAGATGCAGATTAAAAATGGGAGAAACAAAAGAATGAGTTATTTTTGTTCAGAAGTAAAACCCGACTCTACACCACTCATATCAGGTAATTGGTGAGCAATGCCTTTATGACAATCAATACAGGTTTTGCCTTCTTTTACTGCTAGTGCGTGCATTTTTTCAGCAACAGTTTTTTGTTGGCTGAAATCCATATTCTCAAAGTTATGACAGTTACGGCACTCTTGAGAATCGTTGGCTTTTAATCTCGCCCACTCACGTTCTGCCATATGTAAACGACGAGAGTTGAATTTCTCAATGGTGTCGGTATAACCCATTACGTGGGCATACACTTCACGGCTTGCCTGTAATTTACGAATCATTTTTGGAATAAATTCGTGCGGTACGTGACAGTCTGGGCAAGTTGCTTTCACACCACTACGGTTTTGGTAGTGCGCTGTGTGTAAATATTCAGGGTAAACGTCATTACGGTGACAGTCCACACAGAAAGCTTCCGTGTTGGTTTGTTCCATTCCGTAGTTAAAGCCTACCCAAGATACGATCCCCGCAATAAATGCAAGGGTGATTAAGGTCCCTACCGCAATACGACTTGGTGTGCGGAACCATCTCCAAAAGCGTTTAATTAAGTTCAACATAATTCAATCCTTAAATTATTTGCCAAAGCCAGCCATTGGTTTAAATTCGTTTTGTACGATAGGCTCAACATCAGATTGAGAAACGTGGCACTGTAAGCAGAAGTAACGACGTGGTGATGTTCCACCGACGATATTGCCGTCACGATCCATAAAGTGGGTCGGGCTAATACGTGTTGCACCTGTTACACGTGATGCTTCTGGGCTGTGGCAAGTTAAACATTGGTTAATATTTTTAGTCACTTGGTAATTTTTTGTCGCGTGCGGCACCATTGGTGGTTGGTTTACATAGTTTAATGGTGCTAAGTCGCTTTCTTTCGGTGCATTGTGGAATGCTGGCGTAATATGCTCTGGCGAGTCTTGAATACCGTGGCCAACTTTTACATCATTTGCTTGTGAAGAGAAAGCGAAAAGTGCGGTTAAAATTAGAATAGTTTTTTTCATTTTGATCACTCCCCCGAATGATTAACTGAATTATTAAATCGAGTTGTAAAGATAAATACTTTTTCAGGGCAAACGTCTATACAACGTCCACAACTGATACAATCTTTTGAAAGCACAAGTGGGCTTTCGTTATTTTTTCCGTGTAAAGGTGCGCGTAACACTTGAGGTTCTGGGCAGACGTTATAACAGTCCATACAATTGTCGCATTTGCTTCGGTTTTCGACTTTGACACGAAGGATACCTTTGGCGCCGATCACACCATAAGCTGCACCAATTGGGCATAAATGTCCGCACCAACCGTGTTCTACGATAAATAAATCAAATAAGAAAACCGCCAACACGAGCCAAACTGTGGCACCAAAACCGTAAATTAACGCTCGACCTAAGGCAGCAACAGGGTTTAGCCATTCCCATAGGAGTAAGCCACTTACGGCACTCCCTACGAGGATCATTAGCAAAATGCCGTAACGTAAACCACGTGGCAATTTTGCAGATTGGCGAATTTCAAGTTTACGTCTTAACCAAGCCGAAGCATCCGTCACCACATTGAGCGGGCAAACCCACGCACAGAAAATACGGCTGCCGAGAATTGCGTATGTAGCAATCACGATGACAACACCTAAAAGTGCGGTCATTGTTGGAATAAATCCCGTTGCAATACTTTCTGCCACAATAAGTGGATCAGTCATTGGGATAATATCGAAAAGCAAACTACCACTGTAATTGCCTTTTAAAATCCAAACGCCTAAGTAAGGTCCACTTAAAAACATCGCTAAAATACTCAGTTGAGTTAAGCGTCGCCAGAATAAAAAGCGATTTGCATACCACCAACCTAATTTTTCGCGCGCTTCTTTGCCGGTATATTTCGGTGAATTTGCCATTACAAACTCTCCGGTAAACGTGTTGGTAGAGTAATGATGCCTTCTGGCGCGAGTGAATGACCCGCTTTTTCTTTCTCTTCCCAACCTAAACGATAATGTTGACCTAGCATACCTTTTGCCAGATCCATCGGTAGCACTTTGATAGCCGCAACTTCTAACACACAGGCTTCTTCGCATTTACCACAACCTGTACACGCATCGGAATGAACGGTTGGAATAAATTTCGCGTGTTTATCAGAACGATCATTATGTTGCATTTCGAGAGTGATCGCTTTACCAATTAATGGACAAACGCGATAGCATACATCACAGCGCAAACCTTGCCAGTTCAAGCAAGTTTCCTGATCGAGCAAGACAGATAAGCCCATACGTGCGTCATTAATGTCGGTCGCTTGATTATCTAATGCCCCTGTTGGACAGGCTTTGGCACAAGGAATGTCTTCGCACATTTCACAAGGTTTATCACGTGCAATGAAATAAGGCGTTCCCGCTTCCATTGGTGATAAGAGTGAGGCTAAATGCAACATATCATACGGACAAGCCTGCACACATTGTCCGCAACGAATGCACGCTGCGGAAAAAGCCTGATCGTCTGCAATGGCAAATGGCGGTCGTAATGCCACACCTTCACGTGCTAGACTTTGTTTTTGTTGCAACCCTAATAACAAGCCAACCCCTGCCAACCCACATGCAGTGCGAGTAGCATCTTTAAAAAATCGGCGACGTTCGGGATTCACAACTGGTTTTTTCATTTGATTTTCCAGCCGCACTTAACTGCATCACAGAAAGTGCGGTTGTTCCTCATTAAATTTAACGGATTACGCTTTTTCCACTTTTACCGCACATTTTTTGAAGTCGGTTTCTTTTGAAATCGGGTCTGTTGCGTCTAATGTTAAGTAGTTCGCTAACTGACCAGCATCAAAGAAAGTGGTATAGACTAAGCCTTGTGGTACTTTGTTACGACCACGCGTATCTAAGTGAGAAATAATTTCACCACGACGTGAAGTTACTTTCACTTTGTCACCGTGACGTAAACCACGTGCTTTCGCATCTAATGGGTGCATCCAAACCAAGTTATTTGGGAATGAACGGTGTAATTCAGGTACACGACGAGTCATTGTACCTGTATGCCAGTGCTCAAGTACACGACCAGTACATAACCATAAATCGTATTCTGCATCTGGTGCTTCTGCTGGTGGCTCATAAGGTACAGACAAGATAATTGCACGTTTGTCTGGGTAACCATAGAACGCCACGCCTTCACCTTCTTTAACATACGGGTCATAGCCTTCACGGTAACGCCATAAGGTTTCTTTACCATCAACTACTGGCCAACGTAAACCACGTGCTTTGTGATAAACTTCGAAGTCTGCCAAATCGTGACCGTGACCACGACCAAACGCAGCATATTCTTCGAATAATCCTTTTTGAATGTAGAAACCAAAGTGTTCTGCTTCATCATTTAAGTAGCCCGGTTTATCCGTAGGCGTTGGGAATTTATCCACTTGACCATTGCGGAATAACACTTCATAAAGGGTTTTACCTTTATATTCTGGGTTTGCTGCTAACACTTCTGCAGGCCACATTTCATCAGTTGTGAAGTATTTTGAAAACTCCACTAACTGCCAAGTATCTGATTTAGACTCACCTGGCGCTTTCACTTGTTGATACCAGAACTGTGTACGACGCTCTGCGTTACCATAAGCCCCTTCTTTTTCTACCCACATTGCGGTTGGAAGAATTAAGTCCGCCGCTAATGCAGACACTGTTGGATATGGGTCAGACACAATCACAAAGTTTTCTTCATCACGCCAACCAGGGAAACGCTCTTGGTTGATGTTTGGACCACCTTGCATATTGTTGGTACACATTTGCCATAACACGTTCATTTTCTTATCTTTTAATGCACGGTCTTGCGCAACAGCGTGATAGCCGACTTTAGTTTGGATAACACCTTTTGGTAATTTCCATAATTTTTCAGCAATCTCAACGTGTTTTGGATTGGTTACGACTAAGTCCGCAGGTAAACGGTGAGCGAATGTACCTACTTCACGTGCTGTACCACAAGCTGATGGTTGGCCTGTTAATGAGAACGGACCACAGCCAGGTTTTGAAATTTTACCTGTTAATAAGTGAATGTTATAGACTAAGTGGTTCGCCCATACACCACGAGTATGTTGGTTGAAACCCATTGTCCAGAAAGACACGATATTGAGTTTCGGATCCGCATACATTTTCGCTAATGCTTCAAGCTGATCTTTTGGTACGCCAGATAACTCATGTGCTTTTTCAAGGGTGTATGGTGCAACGAGTTTTTTGTATTCTTCGAAATCACTGTCGTGCATTTTGCCCGCAGTTTTGACGTTTTTCGCTGCTTTTTCTAACTCGTGTGTTTCACGTAAGCCGTAACCGATATCGGTTTCACCACGTTTAAATTTAGTGTGTTTTTGAATGAAGTCATGATCTAAGGCATCATGCTGAATTAAATAATTCGCAATATAGTTCATAATCGCCAAATCAGATTGTGGCGTGAAGATCATGCCTAAATCAGCTAATTCAAATGAACGGTGTTCATAGGTAGAAAGAACAGCCACTTTTACATGTGGATGAGATAAGCGACGATCAGAAATACGTGACCATAAAATTGGGTGCATTTCTGCCATATTTGAGCCCCAAAGCACAAATGCATCCGCTTTTTCGATGTCGTCATAGCAACCCATTGGTTCATCCATACCGAAAGTACGCATAAACGCAACTGCTGCAGACGCCATACAGTGACGCGCATTTGGGTCGATGTTATTTGAGCGTAAGCCCGCTTTGAATAATTTTGATTTTGCGATACCTTCAAAAATGGTTGATTGACCAGAGGTGAACATACCGGCACCGTTCGGGCCTTTTTCTTTCAACGCTTTTTTGAATTTCTCTGCCATAATGGTAAAGGCTTGATCCCAAGAAACTGGGGTAAATTCACCGTTTTTATCAAACTTACCATTTTTCATACGTAACATTGGTGACGTTAAACGGTCTTTACCATACATAATTTTTGGTAAGAAATAGCCTTTGATACAGTTTAAACCACGGTTTACTTCTGCATCTGGGTCACCTTGAGATGCGACCACACGACCGTTTTGTGTCCCCACTAGAACACTACAACCCGTACCACAGAAACGGCAAGGCGCTTTGTCCCATTTGATGGTAGTATCAGTCGCAGCTTCCACGTTTTTTACTGGAATAGCTAACCCTGCAACGGTTGCAGCAGCAACCGCAGCATTGGTTTTCATAAAGTTACGACGACTTAAAGTCATATTCATAGCGTTTCCCCCACTATATTGAATCGTTTTATGTTTTATTAATTTTCATCTTGTTGATGGTAAACCAGCGATACATCGATTACGCCATCAATATCTCTTGTCGCTTCCATTTGTTCGTGCAATACGTGTTTGTCGTGCGATTGCATGACAACAACAAGCTTACCTTTTTCTGCATCAAACACTGGAATTTCGGTATGTGGCATCGCCAAAAGTGCGGTCTGAATTTCTTCAATTTTGTCTGGATTTCCCTGCACAATTAGCCCACATACGTGCCAGTCTTTTGCATTTTCCATTGTAATTTGTTCAGTCATTAAGTTTTTCCAATTCATTGGCAGTGAATAACACCTTAATTGCGGAAACAGGGCAACTTTTAATACAGGCACCACAACCATTACAGGCTTCAAGCGTTAATATTGGCTGTGACACGCCCCCGATTTGACGTTTAAAACGAATAGCGCGCATTTCACAACTGTCTTCACAACTTCGACATTCAACGGATTTGTGTGTTAAACAACTTGCCGTAATCTCAACCCTATGTGACCATGCTGGCTCAGTAGTTAATCGAAAAAGAGGCTGAGGGCACACTTCAACGCATCGTTTGCAAAATGTACATTCACCACGGCGAAATTGCACTTCAGGAAACCCACCCTCACCTTTAATCAGAATCGTTGTTTCACAGGCTTGGATACAGGCATCACAGCGCGTACAATCTTGCACAAAACGCGTATTTTCTACTGCCCAAGGTGGACGAATCCCCTGAAAACCTTGTTGTTTAACTTGTTCTGATTGCAGTGAAGTCAAAAACTGCCCACGTAAAAAGTGACGACGAGGTAAGTTTTCAACAGTCATAACGCGTTCCTTCAATATCGCTTTTCCTAGATCTCAAATTATGAAGATAGGGGTCAATATTCATACTACCCAAATTGAGTATTTAACAGAAAAAGTACGCTTTTCTTGTGCTAGATCAATTTTTATTTAGCGATAAAAAATAAGCGTTTTTTTTGTTACACTACCGCCATGTTTTCTACGTTTAAAGGTGACTTGTGAACATCAAACACTCGGTTTCAACAAAACTCGCTAATTATCTCTTCATTGTTATTATTTTTGCTGGCGTGATTACTTCGTTAAGTTTAATGATCATGGCAAGTAATAAGTCAGATGCTGAATCAATTAACGTGTCTGGTTCATTGCGGATGCAGAGTTACCGCTTATTGTATGAGCTAGAGCAACATCCTGAGTTAGTTGAGTTAGGTTTACGACAATACCGTGTCAGCCTACACTCACAAGCACTATTAGAAATTGATCACCAATGGTTCGTACCCGATGAGGTAAAACAGTCTTATCATAATTTGATAAAACGCTGGGAAAGTATGGAGCGTTATGCCAGAGAGAACGATATCTCGTCCTATAAAAATCAAATTGCAGATTATGTATCCCAAGTGGATAAGTTTGTCTTTACTTTACAACGTTTCGCAGAAAAGAAATGGATTCTTGCCGTACTGGTCATTTCCCTATCGATGCTCTCAATTATCATTATGGTGTCTTATGTTGTGTGGTATGCGCGCAGAGAAGTGGTCACGCCATTGAAACAACTCACCCGCGCCAGTATTCAAATCCAAATGCGACAATTTAATCACGTAAAATTGAATACGGAGACACCAGATGAACTAGGCAGTCTGGCGCGCGCTTTTACACAAATGTCAAGTGAACTAGAAAAACTTTATTCGTCACTAGAAGAGAGTGTTAATGAAAAAACACAAAAATTACGCCAAACAAATCGCTCGTTGACAATGTTATATGAAAGTTCACAACAATTAACAACGAACACAGTTGATGAACTGACTTTACAACAAGTGTTAAAAAATATCTTTATTAGTGAACATCTACGCTACATATCCTTAGTTGTGGATGGTGCCGAACATTGGCAATTGACATTTGGCGAAAAACAAGCCAATCAAGAGTGTCAACAAGTCAACTTAACAATTGAAAATGAAAAACTGGCGACTCTTTACTGGCAAGCAGGCCTCCCTTGTCCTGACCCACGTACGATGCGTAACATTGCTCAAATATTAAGCCGAACCCTTTACTTCCACCAAACCCAACGCCAACAACAGCAACTTTTACTGATGGAAGAGCGCTCAATTATTGCCCGAGAACTCCATGATTCGTTAGCACAAGTGTTAGCGTTTCTCCAAATCCAATTAACGCTATTAAAGCACAACCTAAAACAAGATCATGCCCAAGCGAAAGAAAAAAGCCTTACGATTATCGCTAACTTTGAACAAGCACTACGTGATGGTTATGTACAATTACGTGAACTGTTAGCCACATTCCGTCTGACTGTGCAAGAAGCTAACCTCAAACTGGCGCTGGAACAAGTGATTGACTCACTACGCAATCAAACGACAATACAAATGACAGTACAATGTGCACTCCCATCACAGAGTTTTAGTGCACAGCAATTGGTACATGTTTTACAAATTGTCCGAGAATCTGTTTTAAATGCAATTAAACACTCAAAGGGCAGTGTCATTGAAGTGATTGCACACACCAATGACGACGGGGAGTATGAATTGCTTGTACGCGATGATGGGATCGGTATTCCAAGTTTAGAAGAACCCGATGGACATTATGGATTAAACATTATGCATGAACGCGCCAGCAAACTAAATGCGCAATTACAGATTGCCCAGCGTGCCACAGGCGGAACTGAAGTCAAAATCACACTCAACCACAATAGGAAAGTGACATGAAAACAGCATTTTTAACAGCTTATTTTGCTAATGTTATCGATCTTTTTCTTGAGCAAATGGGCAGTATTAAAGGAAAAAAAATCGCATTCATTCCAACTGCAAGCCGTGTTGAACCTATCCGTTTTTATGTAGACGAGGCAAAACAAGCGCTTGTCGACAACGGTGCAGAACTGGATGAACTTGATTTGACCACGGCGACCCAAACTGAAATTGAGGGAAAACTGACTAAAAGTGACATCATTTATGTTAGTGGAGGTAATACGTTCTTTTTGTTACAAGAATTGAACAGAACAGGAGCGAGAGAACATATTATTCAACACGTGAACGCTGGGAAAGGCTATATTGGTGAATCGGCTGGTGCGATGATCATGGCAGCCGATATTGAGTATGTAAAGTTAATGGATTCCGTTGCCTCCGCACCTCACTTAACGGATTATCGTGCACTCAATTTGGTTGACTTTTATCCTGTACCGCATTACACCAATTTTCCATTTATTGAAGCTACACAACATATACTTGAAATATACGGTTCTCGTTTAAATTTACTCCCCATCAATAATGATCAAGCTATTATGGTGCATAATGGTCAAATTGAAATAAAAACCAAACATTAAAGGATAAACTATGCAAAGCTTGCAGCCTTTTCATACTTTCGCACTGCCAGTTAGTGCACAAAACATCATCGAAATCACGGATATTACACAACTCAAACAGCAATGGGCTGATTGTCAAGCCAAAAACCACCCTGTCCTTTTTTTAGGACAAGGCAGTAATGTCTTGTTTCTACGCGACTTCAAAGGGACGGTATTACTCAATCGCTTACGCGGAATTGAACAACGAGAAGATGACCATTTTCATTACCTCCATGTAAATGGCGGAGAAAACTGGCATCAACTCGTAGCATGGTCATTACAAGTAGGAATCCGTGGTTTAGAAAATCTTGCTTTAATTCCAGGTTGTGCGGGTTCTGCCCCTATTCAAAATATCGGTGCCTATGGGGTGGAATTTAAAGATGTCTGTGACTATGTAGAAATACTTAATCTACAAAATGGGAGCTTATCTCGTCTTTCCTCTACTCAATGCCAGTTTGGCTACCGCGACAGCATTTTTAAACATAAATATGCAAGTGGCTATGTAATTACCGCCATTGGCTTAAAACTGGCTAAAGCGTGGCAACCCGTCTTGAAATATGGTTCATTAGCCAGTTTTGATGAACGGGCGGTCACAGCTCAACAAATTTTTGATGAAGTCTGTGCGATACGTCGTAGCAAATTACCTGACCCAAATGTATTCGGTAATGCAGGAAGCTTCTTTAAAAATCCTGTTGTATCGCAGGCACACTTTGTGATCTTACAACAAGAATATCCTGACATCCCGCACTTTCCACAGCCCAATGGCGACATCAAATTAGCGGCAGGCTGGTTAATCGATCAATGTTGCTTAAAAGGATACCAAATCGGTGGTGCCGCTGTACATCAACAGCAAGCGTTAGTATTAATTAACAAACAACATGCAACCAGCTCCGACATTGTTGAACTCGCTCATCATGTACGCCAAAAAGTCGCACAACGTTTTGCGGTATGGCTACAACCCGAAGTTCGTTTTATTGATGAAATGGGGGAAGTGGATAGTGAACAAGCCATTAGTTAATGAGGTTAAAATGAATTTCAGTACGCTTTTAACCACCTTACCTTCCATTGACCACTTAACGGGGCTCGCTGTAATGGAACACACAACTCAACGCCATTATATTCCCGCAGTGGCAGGGAAACTGGGGGCATTACGTGTTTATTATGCCCTTGCATGTGAATTTAATGGAAAATTAGACCACACTTCAGCGCAAAAAGGGTTACAATTATTCGCTGAACACACAGAGGACGCAAAACAACACAAAGGAAAACACCCTAATATTGATTTGTTATTGCATATTATTGAACACAATCTCACATACCAATTAGTACCACAATCATGACAACACTATCACACAAACCGTTTCCAATCCCAATTAATTATTTCGGGATTGTCCTCGGCTTATCTGCCTTAAGCCTCGCTTGGCGTTATGCCGCATCTACTTGGTCAATGGCGACACTCCTGAGTGAAAGCCTATTTGGGCTAGCCAGCGTAATTTGGGTCAGTTTCCTGTGTGCATACCTGTGGAAATGGACATACCACCCAGATCAAATCAAAACGGATTTGCAACATCCTTTGTTGGGCAGCTTTGTGAGCCTGATTCCGATCACGACAACATTAATTGGCATAGGGGCAATTCCTTATGCAAGGTCGCTTGCTACCTTGTTAATTGGTATCGGTATCCTCAGTCAACTGTTTTTTTCCGCTTATTATATTGCAGGGATGTGGCGAGGTACACATCAAGCCGAACTGACGACACCCGTGATTTACTTACCGACTGTCGCAACGAACTTTGTTGCCGCGACGGCTTTAGGAATCTTAGGTTATACCGATTTAGGCATGATCTTCTTTGGGGCGGGCTTTTTCTCTTGGTTAATTTTAGAGCCAACTGTATTACAACGTCTACGTACATTACCACCCATTCCTGAGCCCTTACGCCCAAGCATGGGTATCCAACTTGCACCCGCTTTTGTGGGGTGTTCCGCTTACCTCACTATTAATGGTGGGCAAATAGACCTCTTTGCCAAAATGCTCATCGGCTATGGATTATTACAATTATTGTTCCTTCTTCGTTTACTTCCTTGGATCATCACACAGGGCTTCACCCCAGCGATGTGGGCATTTTCATTCGGTCTCGCCTCCATGGCAAAAGTCAGTTTACTGATGTATCAACAGGCACAGGAAAGGCTCTTTGCAGGACTCGGACTCAGCTTATTCTGGTTCGCTAACCTGAGCGTTGGTCTCATGTTAATCAGCACTATATATTTACTCTTAAAAGGCAAGTTTTTTACTAAATAGCCTCTCTGCTTTTCGTTTGGGTGAACATCACTGATGTTCACTCTCTCCCTTACTATTCTGACTAGTACAAAAAAGATGCAATTGCTACGATAATCATTACAATGAGGTTTGTGTCAAAAATAAAGCAGATTGGCAAGTCAGTCTGAAAAATAAAGTATGACAAAGGAGAGATTATGTTTATTCTTATAATGAAGAAAATCATTATATTATTCATTATGTTGCTTGTAAGCATACTCATTTTGGCTGTACTCACTTATCGAGCCTTACCGAATAAGCCACATCAAGAAACACAAACATATCGTGCCGTCGATCCTGAAAGTCCACTTGCACAACACTTGATCCCATTAATAACACAACAAACAGAACTGACGGGAATTTATCCATTAAGCGACGGGCGGGATGCCTTTCTTGCTCGTTTAGCATTGGTCGAGTCCGCACAACACAGTCTCGACCTACAATATTATATTTGGCATCACGATATCTCTGGTCGTTTGCTACTACAACGTATCTACCACGCTGCACAACGTGGTGTGAAAGTGCGGTTATTGCTT
Organism: Pasteurella multocida subsp. multocida OH4807; assembly: GCA_000973525.1. NCBI lineage: Bacteria > Pseudomonadati > Pseudomonadota > Gammaproteobacteria > Pasteurellales > Pasteurellaceae > Pasteurella > Pasteurella multocida. The sequence goes on from CP004391.1 coordinate 1,766,890, forward strand.
GATGACAATAATACAAAGGGACTAGATAACATTTTAGCAGCAGTCAATGCCCACCCCAATATTGCGGTACGTCTCTTTAACCCTTTTATGCAACGCCATTATCGTGCTCTCGGTTATCTCAACGATTTCTTTCGCCTCAATCGCCGTATGCACAATAAATCTCTCACCGCAGACAGCTTAATCAGCATCGTAGGCGGACGGAATATTGGCGATGAGTATTTCGATGTGGGTAATGGTGTATTATTTGCCGATTTAGATGTTGCTGTTGTAGGTGATACTGTCGAAAAAATAGAAATCGATTTTGATCGCTATTGGAACAGTGAATCAGTTTATCCATTTGAGTTAATCGTTCAAAAGAACCAGACCGATTTTGACAGTACGCCATCAAATGATGAAGCAACTCAAACGTATTTAGCAGAATTAGCACAATTGCCGTTTGCTAACGCACTAAAAACAGGCAATTTAGCTTTTACTTGGGCAAAAACACAATTTATTAGCGATGATCCTGCAAAAGCCTTGGGTAAGTCTAACCAAGAAAACAGTGTCCTCGCGCATATTGCCCCACTGATGCAAGCAACAGAACACAATCTGATTATTGTTTCACCGTATTTTGTCCCAACTAAAATTGGGGTCGATTTTTTAAAACACATTGCACAAAAAGGGACACAAATCTCGATTTTGACAAACTCATTAGAAGCAACCGATGTCAGTATCGTACATTCAGGCTATGCCAAATATCGTAAGGCACTGCTTGAAAATCAGATTCGCCTATACGAATTAAAACCTGATGCAACCGTACACATGGAAACACCTCATGCTTTACTCAAAGGTGGAAGCGGGGCAAGCTTACACGCCAAAACATTTAGTGTCGATAACCGCTATTTATTTGTCGGCTCATTCAACATGGATCCTCGTTCAGCTATATTAAATACTGAAATGGGGCTGCTGATTGACAGCCCCACTCTCGCACAAATGCTAGCCAATGGACTACGTCGCCACCACCACAACTATACCTTCTCTGTAGTCCTTAACCCACAAGGTCATATTTACTGGGAGACAGAAGAAGCAGGGCGCCCTGTTTTATATGAAAACGAACCACATAGTACTTTGTTTAAGCGTATCAGTATATGGTTATTATCCTTATTGCCCGTCGAACACTTATTGTAGAACAAGCGCATAGACCTATCATCCCATAAAATCGTGTACATTTTGGAGTAAAAATCGATATTTTTCATTTTTTTGGCGCATTTATACAAAATTCTTTCTTGACTGCTCAAAAAGTGGTAGTTTCTTTGAACAAGATCAGGAAATGGTCCAGCTCTTTTGATTACAATCAGGCTAAGTTTTTAATTCATTATTATTTTATTTAAGAGGTCATCCATGGACATCAACGTATTTTCAAACCTGCTAACTGCCACAAAAAACAGGCAATTTCGTTTTTTCTGTTTATCCATTGTTTTCGCCTTGATCATGACACTATTTCTGTCTGATGCCAGTTTTACCCGAGTACAAAACTACGTTCTTTTCTTACTTTTCTTCGCAATTAGTCTCTGGGTAACAGAAGCCATTCCTCCTTTTTCAGTCAGTATTTTAATTGTTGGTTTCCTCGTTTTAGTGATGGGGAAAAGCGAAGCTTACGATGCAATCCAATACCTCCAAACTTGGTCCGACAGTGTGATTTGGCTATTTCTTGGTGGTTTCTTTCTTGCAGAGGCAATGAAAAAAACCAAACTTGACCTATTATTACTCAAAGCTGTGCTACCCAAATTTGGCAACAAGCCAGTCTATGTGTTATGGGGGCTCATGCTTGTCACTGCGATCATGTCCATGTTAATGAGTAATACCGCAACAACAGCCATGATGATCGCAACGATTAGCCCTTTATTTACACGCCTAGAAAAAAGCGCTAACTTATCAAAAGCACTCTTACTGGGGATTCCCGCAGCCGCATCAGTAGGTGGAATGGGAACCATTATTGGCTCAGCCCCAAATGCTATTGCGGTTGGGGCATTAGAAAAACTGGGGTACCCAATTTCATTCTTAGAATGGATGATGGTCGGTACCCCACTTGCTTTTGTCTTATTATTTATTTTTTGGCGGGTTCTCGTTAAAAAGTATCAAGTTAACAAAACAGAAAACTTGGATTTCAGTTTCTTACAAGAAACAACAAAAGTGCACTCAAATCGTGTTGAAATCTTACACAAAACCATTGTGTTAGTTGTATTAGCAGTCACACTCTTCTGTTGGTTGACATCAAAATGGATTGGTATTCCCGTTGCGGCCGCCTCTGGGATCCCTATTGTTGCTTTGACCATGACAGGCGTACTCAGCGAAAAAGATATTCGTCAATTACCTTGGGATACATTAATGTTAGTAGCTGGAGGGCTTGCTCTAGGTTTAGCAATTGAAGAACAACGCATCGCAGCACATTTCGTCGAACAAATTAGCCATATTCAAGTTAGCTTTATCATGCTATTAGTCTTATTTGGTTTTATTACTGTGATTTTATCTAATTTCATGAGTAATACGGCTGCCACGACGATTTTAATCCCAATGGGCGTCTCATTATTAGCCATGGTGGGAGGAGTAGAAGTCAATCCGATGGTGTTACCACTGATTATTGGTCTCAGTGCTTCTTGTGCTTTATTTTTACCCGTCTCTACGCCACCGAACGCAATTGCATTTAGTACAGGATTAATCAAACAAGCCGAATTTCGTTTAGGTGGGGTGGCTATTGGCTTTTTAGGACCAATACTCAGTATTTTATGGGTCTTAGCCCTATCCACATTTTTATAACCACTTATTCTATTCCTCAACACACAGGCAAAATAAACCGCACTTTACACTAGAGTGCGGTTTATAAACACGCTTATTCACGCAGCATACGCATACTTTTGGAACTTTCTTAACTTTTTGGAGTCTAATTTTCAACCAATAGCAATATCCTATCGAAAGATTGGCTCTTATTGGATTTTATGCTATAAATACCTTGGCATTTTATATTTCATTATTTTTTTAAGAAGGAAAGCGATGAATAAAGAAACACAAACTATGATGTTGGTTCCACAAGGTAGTATCGAAGCCTATATTCGAGCTGCAAACGAATATCCAATGCTTACCGCTGAGGAAGAAAAGGAATTAGCGGAGCGTTTGTATTATCAAGAAGATTTGGACGCAGCGAAAAAGCTGATTCTTTCCCATCTTCGCTTTGTTATTCATGTCGCACGTGGCTATTCAGGCTATGGGTTACCACAAGCTGATTTAATCCAAGAAGGTAACATAGGCTTGATGAAAGCAGTGAAACGTTTTAACCCAGAGGTAGGAGTACGTTTAGTTTCATTTGCAGTACATTGGATCAAAGCCGAAATTCATGAATATGTCTTACGCAATTGGCGCATTGTTAAAGTAGCAACCACCAAGGCGCAGCGCAAATTGTTTTTTAATCTACGTAAAACTAAACAGCGCTTAGGTTGGTTTAACGAAAATGAAGTGGAAATGGTAGCGAATGAGCTGGGTGTTTCGCCTGAAGATGTGATGGAAATGGAATCACGTATGACAGGCGCTGATGTGGCATTCGATTTACCAACAGATGACAGTGAAGAAACGTATTCACCATCACTCTATCTAGAAGACAAAAGCTCTAATTTTGCAGCTGAGCTTGAAAATGAAAATTATGAAACTCAGGCAACGGAGCAATTAAGCGTCGCGCTTGAAGGACTGGATGCACGTAGTTTAGATATTATCAAAGCACGCTGGCTCGATGAAAATAAAGCCACTTTGCAAGATTTAGCCGCAAAATACAACATTTCTGCGGAACGTGTACGCCAGCTTGAGACCAATGCACTGAAGAAGCTCAAAAGTGCGGTCAATTTTTAATAACATTTAATCTCAGTTCAAAAGCCAAAGCCATCCGCTTTGGCTTTTTATTCTCCGATGTCAAAGTGTAAATATTCCCTTACAAAAAATCACACTCTTCGTTTTGAATGATCGCTAACTCAGAATAAAACTGGCTTTATTCTGCCTATGTTGCTAACATAGCCGCATATTTACACAACAAGTGTAATCAAATATTTACATTTTATATTTCATTTAATTTTACAAGGAAAAGATTGTGAATAAAACCGCTGGCAGTACGCTGCTTGTCTCTGGCACGATGATTGGTGCAGGTATGCTTGCGATGCCACTCACGTCTGCAGGCATCGGCTTTACTTTTACATTAATATTATTGATTGCATTGTGGGCATTACTCACTTGTACCGCACTTTTATTTGTCGAAGTCTATCAAACTGCAGATTCCGATGCGGGTATCGGTACACTAGCAGCCCAATATTTTGGCCGTACTGGGCGCATTATTGCCACAACGGTATTATTGGTATTCCTGTATGCGTTATTATCCGCTTACATTACTGGTGGCGGATCTATTCTCGCGTCCAGTTTACCTACCATTGTCGATGATAACACCACTTCTAAAGTCGCGATTGGCTTATTCACGTTATTTTTCGGTGCGTTCATTATTATTGGTACAAGAAGTGTTGATGGTATCAACCGTATCCTCTTTTTTATTATGTTAGCGACTTTTCTCTTTGTATTATTCTTGATGTTGCCTAACATCACAGTGACAAACCTGATGGCAATGCCGATTGATACTGCCCTGTTACTTTCCGCGAGTCCAGTTTTCTTTACTTCCTTTGGTTTCCATGGCTCAATTCCGAGTTTAAACCATTATTTACAAGGCAATGTAAAAGCGCTTCGTTTCGCAATCTTAACGGGGTCAACCATCACATTAGTCTTTTACATTGTGTGGCAACTCTCAACTCATGGAGTATTAAGTCAAACACTTTTCTTGCAGATTTTACAGCAAGATCCGACATTAAATGGATTAGTCAACGCCAGTTTACAAATCACAGGTAGCCCTATGCTAGCACAAGCAGTCAAAATATTTTCTGCACTAGCCTTAATCACCTCATTTTTAGGCGTTGCACTGGGTTTATTTGAATGTATTGAGGACTTATTAAAGCGTTCTTTTACCCTTTCAATCGGACGTATTAGTCTCGGTTTATTAACTTTCTTACCCCCATTATTGTTTGCCTTTTTCTATCCACAAGGGTTCGTTTTGGCATTAAGTTATGCGGGTCAAATGTTTGCTTTCTATGCGGTTGTTTTACCTGTTGCATTAGTCTGGAAAGCGCGTCAAATCCACCCAAACTTGCCTTACCGTGTCATTGGAGGCACTCCGATGTTAGGGCTTGTTTTACTACTGGGCGTGGCGATCACCCTGATCCCTTTTATTACACGTGCGGGTTATTTACCACAAGTAATTGGCTAACAAAAATCGAATAATGTTTGCAATTACATGAGATAACGCTTGGTATCAGACAACTGTCATTAATAGGAAATAATAGGAAAAGACATGAGAATAACCACACATCTAAAACAGGGATTATACAGCGCTGCACTACTGGGTTCAGCGAGCGTATTAGCCAACCCCACTGTCTATGTTGAACCACCATCGATTGAAAATGTAATGGGCGCAAGTTCTTACGTTTCTTATATGTATCGAACAGAAGCATTACGCAATCACTGGATAGGTCATCCTGATCGATTCTTTCTTCGTTTATCAAGCATTGACACATTTGGAGAGACACGCAGTGCACTGATTGCGACATTATTAAATCAATCTTACTCGATTGAGCACATCACGACACATTGCCAAACAAAAGAAACAACGATCAAAACAAAAACGGTTTACGATGCCACTGGTAGAAAGATTGAATCAACTAACCAACCCACTCAATTAGGTCGCCCAATTCCAGATAGCAAGATTGCCGAAGCTATTTTAGCCATATGTGATGCGTTAGCAATTATCCCAGCCAATCCGAATGTACATGCTGATAAAATGGAAGCATCGATTCCGTTTATGAAAGTAATTAATGAGCATGTTCGAGCTCAAGGCACGGTACCCCGCGCAATCACAGTGGACAACATCGACGGTTATTTTAAAACACAGCTCACTAGTAAAAAATAATCCCTAAAAATCAGGGAGCCTAATAGCTCCCTGACTCCCTACACCCTACATTTTCAATACAATCAGCGTTTATTCCGCCAGTAACGCCTCTAACGCTTCTTGACAGGCTAACCATTCCATCTCAACCTCCTCTAACTGCTTCTTAGCTTTTACTTGGTCAGCTAGAAGTGCGGTCAATTTTTCTTTATTTTCAGCAAGGTAAATAGCACTATCACTTAATTGCGTTTCAACAGCAGCAAGCTGGCTCGATAGCTTATCCATTTGCACTTCAAATCGCTGTAATGTTTTACGTAATGGTGCCGTCTGTTGACGTAGCTCCGCCTCTCGGCGCTTTTGCTCTTTGCGGTTCGCACTGCTGTTAATATTCTCCTGCACTATTCTGCCATCATCTTTCGACTCAGGTGCACGGTTTAATTCGTTCAGCCATTTTTGATAGTCGTCTAAGTCGCCTGAAAATTGCTCGACTTTTTTGTCGTGGACTAAATAAAATTCTTCCACGGTATTACGTAGTAAATGGCGATCGTGCGACACCACAACCAACGACCCTTGATAGTCCACCAGCGCCTCGGTTAAGGCTTGACGCATATCTAAATCCAAATGGTTGGTTGGCTCATCGAGTAGCAATAAATTGGGGCGTTGCCATACAATTAACGCCAACACCAAACGGGCTTTTTCGCCACCTGAAAAAGATTTCACCGCCTCATTCACTTTATCGCCTTTAAACGCAAAACCGCCGAGGTAATCGCGCAGTTGTTGCTCCGTATGTTGTGGGGCTAATTTTTGTAAATGCCACAATGGGCTTTCATCTGCACGTAAGGTATCTAATTGATGCTGGGCAAAATAGCCAAGTTGCACACCTTTGGCTAACTGCATCGTGCCTGATAAGGCGGGCAATTCTCCAGCTAATAATTTAATTAAAGTTGATTTACCCGCACCATTTTTACCCAATAAGCCAATGCGTGAGCCAGGTACTAAGTTCAATTTAATTTTTTCTAAAATTTCCACCGCATTTTGCCCGTCTGCACTTGGATAGCCAGCACTGACCTGTTCCATAGAAAGCAATGGATTGGGCAAGGCAAGCGGTTCACGAAACTCAAAATGAAACGGATTATCCACATAAGCAGGGGCAATCAGCTCCATACGTTCAAGGGCTTTGACGCGGCTTTGTGCTTGTTTCGCTTTACTTGCTTTTGCTTTAAAACGATCAATATATTTTTGTAAGTGCGCAACTTTTTGTTGCTGTTGACGATAAAGTGCGGTTTGTTGTGCTAATTTTGTCGCACGTTGTACTTCAAACGAAGAATAATCACCCGTATATTCATTCAGCTTTTGATTTTCGATATGCAAAATCTTATTCACTATCGGATCAAGAAAATCGCGGTCGTGAGAAATCAGCACCAATGTGCCTTTATATTGCACTAACCAACGCTCAAGCCACATTACCGTGTCTAAATCTAAGTGGTTTGTCGGTTCGTCCAATAACAATAAATCAGACGGACAAAGCAAGGCTTGTGCTAAGTTCAAACGCATACGCCATCCCCCCGAAAACGACTTCACAGGCTGTTGCAGCTCTGCTTGGCTAAAGCCCAAACCATGCAACAACGCAGCTGCACGCGCCTGAATTGTCCATGCATCAATCGCATCTAATTGTGCGTGAATATGGGCAATCTCATGTCCATTTCCTTGCTCATTCGCTCTCATGAGTGCCTGTTGTAGACGGCAGTATTCGCGGTCTCCCTCAATCACATAATCTAAAGCTGATGTCGATAATGCGGGGGTTTCTTGGTTAACCCAAGCGATAGCCCAATTAGATGGGAAACTGACTTCTCCCGCCTCTGCACTAATTTCTTGTTTCAATAACGCCAATAAAGAGGATTTACCACAACCATTCTTGCCCACTAAGCCCACTTTTTGTCCAGGGTTAATCGCGGCAGACGTGCTATCGAGCAAAATAGATTGCCCACGTTTTAAGGTTAAATTTGTGAAAAAAAGCATGGCTTCTCAGTAGGTCTCGTTCAACTTTTATTATAGAATGGGGTATTTTCTACTTTTTTATCGGAGTTGCCAATGTTTGATTCACTGATCGTACAGTTTGTGGTGTTATGGGCGGTCATCGATCCTATCGGTTCGGTCCCTGTTTATCTCACAAAAACCGTTGGATTATCGATTGAAGACAGACGCAAAATTGCGCTAAAAGCGGTGGTCATTGCAACAGGAATCTTAATGTTCTTCTTGGTCTTAGGTCAGGGATTACTGGAAGCAATGCAAATTCCGCTTACGGCTTTCCAAATTGCAGGAGGATTAGTCCTCTTATTGTTTGCTTTAACCATGATTTTTGGAGAAGGCAAACCAGAAAATGAAATGCGAATGTCTTCCAGTCTCAGTGAATTGGCAGTCTATCCACTCGCAGTTCCTTCTATTGCTTCGCCTGGCGCGATGATGGCTATCGTCTTATTGACAGATAATCATCGTTTTAGTTTTTTTGATCAAGCGATCACGACAGTAATTATGCTTTCCATTTTATTGATTACTTATTTATTATTTTTAATGGCGAATCGGATTCAACGCTTAATTGGCAATACGGGCGCTGCGGTGATCAGCCGAGTAATGGGGTTAATTCTTGCTGCGGTAGCGATTAATAATATGTTAGTCGGTATCCGTGACTTTTTTACCCAAGTCGTCTAACAACAGTTTTGTTTGTGCACCAATCTTCGGAGTAAAACAAAAAGGCTATCTTTCCAGATAGCCTTTTCTTTTCGTATACATCCCAATTAAGATTTTCGTAAATTCAACCAAGCGACAATGGCAACTAACCCGATTCCTATCGCATCTGTCATCAACTCAGGGATAATTAACATGAATGACCCCGCAGCTAAAATAACACGTTGCCATATAGGTATACTCTGCTTAAAAAAACCTTCCGTTGCTGCGGATAGTCCCAACACACCAATTGTCGAAGACACTAATACACTGATAATATCGAGAAAAGCTGGCAACGGGAACGTTTTGGCAGTCACCGTCACACTGCTTACATCAATCATCAACATCGTTGGGTTGTACACAAACATGAAAGGAACAATAAAACCCGCCAGCGCCAAACGCAATGATTGCCATCCAGTCTTCATCGGATCACCTTGAGCAATGCCTGCCCCAGCAAATGCTGCTAATGCAACAGGTGGCGTAATATTCGCAAAAATACCAAAATAGAACACAAACATATGTGCAACTAATACGGGAACATCAAACGTTGCTAATGCCGGTGCTGCCATCGTTGCGGTGATAATATAGGCTGGAATAGACGGTAATCCCATACCTAAAATCATCGAAGCTAACATGGTGAGAAATAATGTTAAGAATAATGAGCCTGCGCCTAAAGTAACGATAGAAGAAGTAATCACCATGCCAAAACTGGTTAAATTAACAACCCCAATCACAATCCCGACGACTGCACAAGCCGCCATCACCGAAAGGGATTGTTTCGCTCCATCCTCCAAAGCAGCAATAATCTCTTTCACTCCCATACGTGTTTCTCGACGTAATTGGCTGACTAACACCGTAATACCGATAGTATAAGCGGCTGCATAGCCAATCGGCACAGATTCAATTAAAAACCACACTAATGCAACAATCGGTAACAACATATGCCCACGCGCACGCATAATGGCTTTAAATTGTGGTAATTGATCTTTAGACAATCCTCTTAAATTTTGTTTTCCTGCACGAAAATGCACTTGAGCAATCACACCAAGATAATACAACACTGCTGGGAAAAGTGCGGCTAAGGCGATAGTGCCATAGCTCACGCCAGTGGTTTCCGCCATAATAAAGGCACTCGCGCCCATAATTGGCGGTAAAATTTGTCCACCTACAGATGCACTTGCCTCAACCGCCCCCGCAAAATTACGGTGATAACCAATTTTTTTCATTAAAGGAATCGTAAATGCCCCTGTACTGACGACATTCGCTACAGCTGCGCCGTTGATACTGCCCATAAATCCACTTGAAATTACGGCAACTTTGGCGGGGCCTCCTTGTTTATCTCCCGCAATCGCTAAGGCAATATCATTAAATAGCTGTCCCATACCCGATTTTGCTAAAAATGCACCAAACAAAATAAACAAGAAAATGAACGTGACCGATGCACCAATTGCAGAAGAATACAATCCTTCTGTTTTTAAGTACAACTGCCCAAAAATATCACCAATATCATAAGGACGAGTTAATAAACGATCTGGCATAAAATCCATTGAACTGATAAAGGGATAGGTCAGAAAGACAAGGGCAAATAACACTAAAATCAATCCTGTCACCCGACGGGTCACTTCCAACACGGCTGCTACCGTTAAGATCGCGACTATAATATCTGTGGTATTTGGAATCCCACCACGAATCGTCATAATGTCATTATATTGATGGATTAAATAGCCCATTCCAGCGAATGCAATGGCGATCCAGATCCAGTCATACCATGCGGCACTTCCTTGACGGCTTTTTTGGCTAGCAGGATAAATCAGAAAAATCAGTATCGCACCAACACCAACATGGATTGCGCGTTGTAATAAGGTTGGCAAAGGATAAAACGTAATATAGAGGTGAAATAAAGAATAAAAAACAGCAATCAGGGTAATGAGCCATTGATGAAAACGGTGAGTAGATTGACGTGTCACCGATTCACGATCATATTTTTCGAGAATGTCTTGTTCGCGGCGACCGATACTCGTGGTATCTAGTTTGTCAGTCATAGCATGAACTCCCTAATAAATAAACGAGAAGCAAAGATTGGGCAGGTCTTATCGTGATCATAGAATAATCTGGAGCAGTTTGATAAATAGGGATGTCCCCCTTTTCACTCTTTATCACGCCTTCCATACGACGAGATACCACCCAATTTAACTCATGAAAATAAATATCTTGTTTATAGCCTACATACCCTGCAGGCACATTTACCGGTTCAGCGAAGGAGGGCGTACCTGCACCAAACGTTTGTAACCAAGTTTGGTGAAGCAATATACGCTTCCCATCATGACGATAATGCTCTTGCCATAATTGGTGTTCAACGGAGTGACGCCACTGTAAACTAAACGCTGTTGTGCGTAGATAACAAGCCTGTTGCTCTGTTTGAATCACCAAATACGTGATTGGAAGTAATCCAGTAAGCAGGCCAAGGCACACCAGCACACAAGCATACTTACTGAACCGCTTCATGATTATCCGCTATTGCTTCTTAGTCACTTCGTCATAATATTGCTTCGCACCTGGGTGTAATGGTGCAACAGTACCTTGTACCGCGCCTTCTAAGCTGACCGCTTTCGCTGCCTGATGTGCAGTTTGTAATTGTGGTAAACTTTCAAAGAACGTTTTGGTCAGCAAATAGACATCGGCATCACTGAGATCTTTACGCACAACGAGCGCATTTTTGATTGCAGCGGTTGGAATAGGTTGTTCGTTCCCATAGGTATTGGCTGGAATTTCCATAGCATTAAAATATGGTTTCTCTTGCGCCAGTTTTTGTACGCCTTCAATAGGAATCGCCACTAACTGCAAATCAAAGCTTTGTTGTAACTCCAGTAAGGAAGAGTTTGGTAAGCCACTGGTTAAGAACGCTGCATCAATTGAACCCGCTTTCAACGCATCTGCAGCCTCCGCATAACCTAAGTAATCCACTTTAATATCGTTGTAAGTAATGCCAAATCCAGCAAGCAAATTACGTGCATTGACTTCTACACCAGAGTTTTGTGCCCCTGTCGCCACGCGTTTACCTTTTAAATCTGTGATCGTTTGAATGCCAGCACGTTTTGATGTCACAATCTGCACATAGTTGGGATATAACGCCGCCATTTGGCTCACATTGTCTAATTTCGCAGGAAAACTGCCTGTACCATTCAACGCATCATTTAACGCATCACTCATCACAAACGCCATTTCAACTTTTTTCTGTGCAAGAAGATTCAAGTTCTCTACTGAGGCGCCTGTTGTTTGCGTTTTTGAATTGGTTTGTAAGGTTTTACTATAAATATCAGATAAAGTCGTCGCAATAATATTATAAGGACCTGAGGCTCCCCCTGTAGCGATGGTGACAAATTTGCTTTTTACTGTAGCAGGGGTTTCTGTCACAGTGGCAGGAGTATTCGTCGATTGGGCGGACTCTTTTTTCTTCTCATCACAACCAGAGAGAGAAAGGGCAAATAACGTGGTTGCGGCAACGGTGAGGGTAAGTTTCATCTTTTTCATGTGTTACTCCTATGTTGTATAAGTAGGCAAACGGAAGTAGTAATTTGCAATCCATGTAATATTTACCCTTTGCAAACGTTTGCTTTTTATCATGACTGTGTTTTTTTGTAAAGAAATTGTTAAGGCAAGAAATGGCGTGAGAAACACATCAAACTCGTATAAAAACAGACCGCACTTTTAGTACTCTCTACGATTATCGATGCTTATTTAACCGTCCAATTAGCTCTCGGCTTTCTAAAATTAATTCATTGGCATAGGCTTTTTTCTGCACAATCCCCATAAACAATAGATCTGTAATAGCATGTTGTGCTGTGCGAGAAGCGATAGAAGAACTACGGAATTTGGACTCATCTGCGACTGAATACAACACGTGATCGGCTAAATAATGTAAAGGGTTTGTGTGTAACGCTGTCAAAGCAATAATGTTGACATGATGTGCACGCGCATTCTCTGCGGCGAGTAAAATTTCACGATGTGCACCAGAAAAAGAGATCAAAAACAACACATCTTCGGAGGTCAAACTTTGGCTCATAGCAAGTTGTGCATGGGTATCCGTTTCCGTCACTGCGGGTAAACCAATTTTGGTTAATTTATAAAACAAATCTTTCGCAACCAGAGCAGAATTGCCAATCCCCATTAATTGAATACGTTTGGCATGTAATAATTTGTCGATGACTGTCGCCAAATGTTGAGTCGAATTTAAGCTTAAACTTTCTTTGAGCGCCTGCTGTTTTTCTAAAAAAAGTTTCTCAGCCATCTCGGCTAAATCATCTTGATCCGTAATGTTATCATGCAAGTGAATCCGCTTTTCTTGCTGAGTTTCTTGACGAATCAGCGCCTCGCTAATTGCTAATTTAAAATCACTAAATTTATCTGCGCCGAGTTTCTGGCTGAATTTAATGATCGCAGACTGACTCACGTCAATTTGTGCCGCCAAAGATTTTGAAGAAGCGGTTTTGACTGCCGCAGGATTTTTCAAAATAAAATCAGCAATCCGCTGTTCATTAGGTGAAAACGTATGATAAGCATGCTTAAGTTTAATTAAAAATCCCATGGCATTCTTCCTCTAGATTCGCACAAAAAGTGAGCAATGTCACAGATTGAATAAATAATTCCCCCAAAAAACTCGTTTTGGAATAAAATAATCCAATAACACGTCATGAGAGGAGTGGTTTATGCAAACGTCAATTAATGGACTGGTTACGGAAAGTCGCAACCCATTTAGTACAAACATTGACCAACTTTCAACGTTGGATATGTTAACAGTAATTAATCAAGAAGATCAAAAAGTTTCCTCAGCCGTTGAAAAAGTTTTGCCCTGCATCGCTAACGCTGTTGATGCGATTGCCGAAGCCTTTATGAAAGGGGGACGTTTAATTTATATCGGTGCAGGCACCTCTGGACGTTTAGGAATTTTAGACGCGAGTGAATGCCCACCAACTTTTGGTACACCACATGAACAAGTTGTTGGTTTAATTGCAGGTGGACATCAAGCCATTTTAAAAGCTGTCGAGAATGCAGAAGATGATCGTGACGCGGGTGTACAAGACCTCAAAAATAGCCATATAACTGGCAAAGACGTGATCGTTGGCATTGCCGCCAGTGGGCGCACACCTTATGTATTAGCAGGCATTGAGTATGCCAAACAATGTGGTTGTGTGACCGTTGGCATTAGTTGCAATCCCGATTCAGAATTGGCTAAGCTAGCCCAAATCGCGATTACCCCGATTGTTGGTGCCGAAGTCATCACGGGTTCATCGCGTATGAAAGCAGGGACCGCACAAAAATTGATTTTAAATATGCTAACGACGGGGGCTATGATCAAAACAGGCAAAGTGTTTGGCAATTTAATGGTTGATGTCGTCGCGACAAATGCAAAACTAGTCGAGCGGCAAAAGAATATTGTGATGCAAGTAACACAGTGCGATCGCAATCAAGCAGAGCAGGCATTAGAACAGTCTGGTGGTCAATGTAAAGTGGCTATTGTGATGCTGTTGCTCAATATTTCGGCGGAAGAAGCCAGAACCTGTTTGGCTGAATCCAACGGTTTCATTCACCAAGCATTAACTTCAGTCAAGTAAGGCAAGTTAACATAAGGAGAAGATTATGGCAGTAATTGATAATGCGATGATCCACAGGCTGATGCAGTTATTAGGTGGAAAGAGCAACATAAAAACCGTCACAAACTGTATGACACGTCTACGTGTCACGTTGCGAGATTCATCTGCTGTTGAGATGAACGAAATCAAGAAAGTAGAAGGGGTACTTGGCGTAGTGGAAGCCGATGAACAACTTCAAATTATTCTTGGACCTGGAAAAGCAACCAAAGCCGCAGAATTGATGAAGGGGATGGTCGACGGCGAATTAACTTCACCGTCACTGAAAGACATTGCTCGAGAACAAAAGCAACAAATCAAGTCGACGCAAACCAGCAGTATCCACCAATTTTTTGCTAAGTTTGCCACCATCTTTACCCCACTGATTCCCGGTTTTATTGGGGCAGGGCTCTTACTTGGGCTAGCGACAGTGTTACAACAAGCCTTTGTGACAGGTGTAGAAAATCCAAATGGTTTTTTAGTTGATGTCATTGCCTATATGAAAGTGTTCAGTAAAGGGCTGTTTAGTTTCTTGAGTATTTTAATTGGCTACAACGCTGCGAAAGCATTTGGTGGTTCAGGGGTCAATGGTGCGATTTTAGCCTCTCTCTTTATTCTTGGTTATAACCCAGAAGCGACGAAAGGCATTTATTCTGGTTTAAGCGACTTCTTTGGGTTAACTATTGATCCGCGTGGCAACATTATTGGGGTATTAATCGCTGCCATTGTAGGCGCCAAAGTAGAGCGTTGGGTCAGAACCTTCATTCCTGATAGCTTAGATATGGCACTCACTTCAACAATCACTTTGCTGATCATGGGCTGCTTTACTTTCCTTTTTATTATGCCTGTTGGGGTATATTTGTTTGATGGAATGTCTTGGTTATTCTCAAACTTAAATGGTAACCCACTCGGTACCGCTGTCTTAGCTGGCTTATTCTTAATCTCCGTGATGCTCGGTATCCACCAAGGGTTTGTACCTGTGTACTTTGCACTGGTGGAAACACAAGGCTTCAACGCACTCTTCCCTGTACTTGCTATGGCTGGTGCAGGACAAGTCGGTGCAGCATTAGCATTGTACGTGAAAGCCAATAAAGAATCGGTGCTACGCACACAAATTAAAGGGGCAATTATTCCAGGCTTCTTAGGCATTGGTGAACCTTTGATCTACGGTGTCACCTTACCACGTGTCAAACCGTTTATTACAGCCTGTATCGGTGGAGCTGCTGGGGGGTTCACTATCGGTTTAGTGGCTTATTTAGGCTACCCAATGGGCTTAAATACCGTATTTGGTCCATCTGGCTTATTAGCTACACCATTAATGACTTCGCCACTTGGCGTTTTCCCTGCAATTGCGACCTACTTATTAGGTACCGTTGTCGCTTACATTACTGGTTTCGTTACCACGTATTTCTTTGCCACGAAGGATGTAGATTTAAGTTAAAATACGTTTGCAGTGATCGCTGTTATGTGCGGTTTATTTTAGGAACATTTATGAATAGCACTGTTGGGCAGAGTCTATCTGCCCTTTTTTAGTTTGTGTTATACGCGACTGATTGATTTTTCTCTCCTTCGTTATTACCTCCCTTCCTCATATATGAAATCATCACATCAATACTTCCAACAGCTTGAATACCTGCACTAATCGATTCTGGTATAACCATACTTAGAGTATATCTCCCTCAATAAACGTGCCGAAAACATACCGCACTCGTAACCCCAACAAACAAAAAAAGGGGCAACGCCCCTCTTAAGATAAGGTCACTAATTAACCTTTGAAGGTTGGTAACATATTAAACATAGCAAGGAAGTGGAACAACGCCGTGACAATACCAAATAACATCACAATAGCAATTGTGATATTGCCTCCACTAAACATAAAGCCTGTCTTACCATTTGGCATAGTACGTGATTTTCTCGCAAGCATTGCTGGGATTAGACAGGTCCAGATTGTTGCTACCGCACCTGCATAACCAATTGCTTTTAAGAAGCCAAGCGGGAATAAAACAGATAACACTAATGGCGGTAAGAATGTGACGGCCCAAGATTTTAAACGCCCTTGTTTTGTATTATCGAATTTGAAGAAGTCTGCTAGGAAGTCAAATACCCCTAAACCTACCCCGATAAAGGAAGATAAAATGGCTGCCATAGAGAAAGCATTAATCGCTTGTTTCACCGATGCGGATTCGATGACATTACCTAATGCACCAAGTAATACGTCTAAGTTACCGTCGCTTGCAAGCACAGGTCCAAATTGGTTACGAGGCAAGTTACCAAAAATAGAGATGATCCACACTAAATAAAGTGCTAATGCGATACCTGTACCCCCTAAAATCGCATATTTTGCTTTGCGTTCATCGCCATAATAGGCACGCATTGTCGCCACAGAGTGGTGATAACCAAAAGAGGTCAATGCGACTGGCAACAATCCCATTGCGTACATTGCATAGTTAGAATCGGTGCCTTGGGTATCAAATAATGTGGCTAAATCAATATTCACTGTTAAGCCAAATACACTGAAAATAAATGACAGTGCCATAAAAATGATGAGCAATACAGACACACGGTCAACGATGCGAGTGGAATGCCACACAAAGAAAGAGAAAACGAACACGAAGATAACTGACCAAATACGAGAATCAAGCTCAAAATAAGGTCCCATTAATCCACTTAAAATACCACCTGATGCCGTTGTGTAGGCATACAATAAAATGCCGCCCACAAAGTAAACCGCAAGGTTATTGTGGGCTAGTGACAATATTTGCATAATTAAAATAAAAAAATTTGGCTCAAAAAAACTAGCTCAAAGTCAATAATGGCGCGGATTTGATAAGGTTTGTAAGTGTAGATTTATGCAAATAATGCAATTTTAAAAAATGGTAAAAAATAGTTAAAAAATGCGTTTTTATTTGCAGATAGTGAGCAGTTTTTAGATCGATTTAAAACGGTTTTTAAAAATATTTAAAAACCGTTTTTTTTATTGTTTAAAAATCACGATACCCTCTAACGACTTGACCAATAACAATTAAGCTATTGGCTTCATCAGAAGTAAGTTTAATTGGTTTGTATGTTGGATTTTCACTAATTAAATCTACCCCATCAAAGTTTATTTGAATCTTTTTGACCCACATTAAGCCGTTGTGGTTAATGATAAAAATTCTACCCTCTCTTAAATTATGTTTAGACATATCGACAACCATATCTTCACCATCTTTTAGTATTGGATACATGCTGTCACCGTCAAGTTTGGGCGTATTGATATTTCAGAAAAGTGTTTCGGTAAAACACTTATTTTATATCTTCAGTCATCAGTAAGCCACAGGCTTGATGATAATAACATTATTGAACCAGTAAGCTTTGAAGTGGGGGCAGAGATTGAGGGCAAACGGGGGGGGTGTATATTGGCTTGATGTTCGTCGAGCAACATACAATATTGGCGGCTATACAGCTGGCGAGAGATTCGCTGTAACTGTTGATAGAAACGGTACAACAATACAGATTCAATATCTCGCGGGTCGATTTATAAAACGTATTGACATTCGATAGGAGGATAAATGAAGGTCTATTTTTTAAAAGAAAATTTAAACAGCTATCAAATTTTTCCACAGCCTCAAAATTTAGATGATTTTGTGGTAGTTGATGTAGCAATCGAAACAGAACTTGATAATAAACAGCTTATTCAATTTAAAGGGCAATATATTTTAGTCAATAGGCAGCCAACAGAGCTACATATATGGAATGGTAATAAATGGGTTTTGGATGAAAAAAAATGCGCTGAAATCAAGCGTGAACTCATTAAAAAACTAGTTGATAGCATTGATGATGCCGCAGCTGAAATTGGTGCGAGATGGACTCGATTTGCTGAAGAATATAAAGAGCGAGAAGCGGCAGCTATTGCTTTTAAAGAAGCGGGTTTTAATGGCGAAGCCAGTATTTATATCAGTAGCTTTGCAACAGTAGCAGGTCTTGATAATAAGTCTGCGTCACTTCTGATTCTTAAACAAGCAGAAGGCTTGCGCGCATTACAGGAGCAACTCGCTATTCAACGTATGCGTAAATATGAGTTAAAGCATGAGGAGTTGAGTGATGAAGAACTGCAAAACATTCATGACGATATTGTTTCAAAAATGCGACAACTAGCGGAGGCACAACAATGATAGGCACTAAAATCTACTTAGCATTATATAAAGGTAAAAAATCAGGTAAAAAACCAAAAGATTTTTTAGCACGTTTTAGCGATTGGCTTACAAGAAAATTCACAAAAGGCATTTACTCTCACTGTGAGATTGTTGTCAGAAGAGAAGAGTTTTTGACGGGGCATCATTATGAAGTAGAAGTTATACATGATTGTTATTCGTCATCTATTCGCGATGGCGGTGTACGTTGTAAGCAAATTGATGTTTACGATAGAGAAAAATGGGATTTAATTGAACTGGAGGGGGTTACTGAAGCGCAGATTAAAAAATATTTCACACAGACAAAAAGTATGAAATACGACTGGTGGGGTGCTGTTGGTATAGTGCTTGGTATTAAGCAAAAGCGCAGTAAATACTTCTGCAGCGAATGGTGTTTTAACGCAATCAGAGATAGTAAAGATGGCTGGCGTTTTAGTCCGAATCAGTTGGCAGTTATTTTTAAGAGGAAATAATGAAAATACTCTATAAAACGGTCAATGGAGTTACACAAAAAGAAAAACTTATCAATAAGCAATTAAAAGAGGAGATTATTAATAAAATCAATGGGTTTAATGGTTATAAGGATGTAAGCTGCTTGTCGTCTTGGTTGCTTTTCAGTGGTCAGCAAGTTAGCTCTTTAAACGAATTATTTAAGCAGCGTTTCTACAATTGCGTTCGGAAAACTGACTATGTGTTAGCAGAGGGTTATCTAAATGGGTTGGAAGTTGTTAGCGAGTCTTTTCATCAACTGTTACCTAGATTTCAGGATAAAGAGAAAGTTTTGATGGTGCTTGACCCGCCTTACCTTTGTACGCGACAAGAAAGTTATAAACAAGCGACTTACTTTGATTTAATAGACTTCCTAAGATTAATACATTTAACTAAGCCGCCTTTTGTCTTTTTTAGCTCAACAAAATCGGAATTTATTCGATTTTTAGATTACACACAAGAAGATAAAGTGGATAACTGGCAGACCTTTGAAGGTTATAAGAGAATCGTTGTTAGCGCATCAGCAAGCTATAGTGGGAAATACGAGGATAATTTAGTTTATAAATTTTAAGTTATAGAAGGCTAGTATTGACTAGCCTTTTTCTTGCAATTCAGAAAGTAAACAGTAAAAAGATGGGGTTGTTTTTTTAGGTAAACAAAATGCAACTATTGAGTCAGTTGTGTTTTTTTCAATAAAACGAATATCAAGAAAGCCTAATCGATAATTTATACTGCCATCTTTGCTCGGTAAACTGTAAATATCGCCGCTGTAGTGGAAATATTCTGACTCTCTAACTGCAACTAACGCCAACTCTCTCATCATCTCAACTTCATTTCTTAAACGTAACATTTTATTCTCCGGTGTTATTTAATTAATGTCACTATTACTCTTTATATTTATGAAGTGAAGTTATAATTGACTTATATATAGCTGACTGCGGTCGATATAATCTGCGGAGCTCTAAAGGTCTTTTAAAGTGATTTTAAAAAACTTTTTAATCTTTTAAAATTGCGTTTTTATTTGCATAGTTGGGTGGTTTTCTTTTATGTAAATAAAAATGCTAGTTTATGCAAATAGTTTCGCGCGCTTACATTATTAATCACATTCACTGAATTACCGAGCATATCTTTTGTTACGGTATTAAATGAAGCACGCAGATCATAATGTTTGTACGCTTCTAACAATAACCAACCCGAAATAGTCATTGTTAACATCGTAAAGCAGACTGTAAGAATGGACCAAATTGTCCATGCACCCGCACCAGAGCTTGGTAAGCCTAGCATTCCTGCACCGACACACACACTGGCAATAATACAGGCACCACCGAAAATTGAAGGCGTCTTTTTCATAATGCTTTTCCTTTTCAATGAAATAAACGAAAAATGCAGCTTCTGATAAATCAGAAACTGCATTTAATTTTTTTATACTTCTTTTAAGCGTGCCGTGAAGTGACGTAAGACTTTCGGCTCATAAGTAAAGGTTAATCCTTTAATATTTTCCGCATTTTCTTTCACCTGTTTGAATGCTTCAATAATAAAGTCCATATGAGTTTGGGTATAAGTTGCACGTGGAACCGTTAAGCGTAGCAACTCGGCTGGGCAAGGTAATTGCTTGCCTGTTTTTGGATCACGACCTAATAAGAATGAACCAATTTCTACCGCACGAATACCCGCTACTTTATAAAGCTCACAAGCAAGTGCTTGTGCTGGGAATTGATCTGCTGGGATATGTGGCAATAATTTACCCGCATCCACGAACGCAGCGTGACCACCTGGCTGTTGGCAAACTACACCGATTTCTTCCAAACCATTGACGAGGTATTCGATTTGATTAATACGATATGCTAACCAATCTTGACGCATACCATCACGTAAACCAACGGCTAAACGTTCCATTGCGCCACCCTCTAAACCACCGTAGGTTGGGAAACCTTCTTGCACCACGCAAAGTGTACGACATTCGTTATACACATCTTCCATACGTTTATCTTTGAAACACAATAAACCGCCCATTGGTACCATGGCATCTTTTTTCGCTGACATGGCTAATGCATCTGCGTATTTATAGCTTTCATAGGTGATTTGTTCGATAGTCCACTCTTTGTAGCCTGGCTCACGTTGCTGAATGAAATACGCATTTTCTGCAAAACGTGCAGAATCCATAATTACAGGAATATCATATTTTTGTGCGATTTCATACATTGCACGCATATTAGCAAGTGACACGGGTTGACCACCTGCTGAGTTACAAGTAATGGTACAAACAATATAAGGCACATTTTCTGGTCCCACTTCTTTAATGCCTTGCTCAAGTTTCTCTAAATCAAAATCGCCTTTAAAGTCAGCATTCACACTGGTATCAAATGCATCTTTTGTGTAAACGTTACGAACGGTAGCACCATTGATTTGGCTGTGACCTTGGGTCGTATCAAAGAAGTAGTTTGAGAACACAGCCATTTTGCTACGATCTAAGCCTTTTTCTTGCTCACGTTTTTTAATCAGCACAGGAATATAAATTTGTTCTGCACCACGACCTTGGTGAGTAGGAATAGTATACTCATAACCGAAAATCTCTTTTACTGCATTAGCGAGTGCGTAGTAGCTACGGCTACCACTGTATGCCTCATCACCACGTAACATAGCCGCTTGCATCTCTTGCGTCACGGCACCCGTTCCACTGTCTGTGAGCAAGTCAATAAATACATCTTCACTATCTAATAAGAAAGGGTTCATCCCTGCTTTTAAGATCGCCTCATCACGATACGCACGCGTCGTTCTTTTCACAGGCTCAATGACACGAATACGGAATGGTTCAGGTAAATGTTTAAAGTTTTCCATAATAAAATCCTTAAAATTGAAATAAAGATGACCACAGAATAAACAATTTGTTATTCTGAAATGTAATTAACATCACAAATAAATGAAAAATGAGGGACTAGTGCATTATGGGAAAAAAGAATGATAGTTTTGGATCCACAATAATCCAAACTTGGTTAGGAGATAAAATTGACATCATAAAAATTATCCTTTTGTGTAGTAAAAGATAACAACTTATGGGTGAGAATTACTCTCGACCATAAAGTAACCATTGCAGGTTAATTTGTCATCACCAAAATGCTAAAGTTGTGAGAGTAATCACAAAAATAATAGGATAAAAATCAACCTTTCTGTTCTCTTAAAATGTCCTCCTGAAAAACAAATCCCTTTTTATTTCAAAGTGATATAATCAACCTGAATTTTTATAAAAAAACAGAATAAAAATCTCATTTTTTTGCCATGTAAAGCTTAAATTTTGACCTAGACCAAGAAAACATGGATTAAATGAATCGCACTTCTTTTTTGTGACTCACATCAACTTTTTTCTGACTAAAAACAAGTAATATTCCACATTATTATTCAAAATAAAGGAGCCAAAAATGACAAATGCAGAACTGCTGCAAGAAGGCTTAAACTTGATGTTTGCTGGCGTCGGATTTGTAATGCTATTTCTCTTTATCCTCATTTATGCCATTGAATTTATGTCCAAGCTGGTCAATCGTTTTTTCCCTGAACCTGTTTCCACACCGATTACAAAAACAACACAATCTGATCCGCATGATTTAGCACATTTACGCCCTGTTATCGTCGCCGCGATTGCACACCATCGTCGCCAACAAGGGCTCAAATAACTAAAAAGGAAATAAAAAATGACTACTCAAAACAAAAAAATTGCTATTACTGATGTTGTGCTACGTGATGCGCATCAATCGCTTTTCGCTACACGTATGCGTCTTGATGATATGTTACCGATCGCACATGAACTTGACCAAATCGGTTATTGGTCACTTGAAGCATGGGGCGGCGCCACTTTTGATGCTTGTATTCGTTTTTTAGGTGAAGACCCTTGGGTGCGCTTACGTGAACTGAAACAAGCGATGCCAAATACTCCGTTACAAATGTTATTACGTGGTCAGAACTTACTAGGCTATCGCCACTACGCCGATGATGTGGTGGATCGCTTTGTTGAGCGTTCAGTGAAAAACGGAATGTCAGTGTTCCGCGTCTTCGATGCGATGAACGACCCACGCAATATGAAACAAGCACTCCAAGCCGTTAAACGTAACGGTGGACATGCACAAGGGACCTTAAGTTACACAACTAGCCCTGTACATAACTTAGAAACTTGGTTAAACATTACCGAACAACTCCTTGAAATTGGCGTAGACTCCGTTGTGATTAAAGATATGTCAGGAATTTTAACCCCAGTAGAAGCCTACAAATTAGTTAGCGAAATCAAACAACGTTATGACGTCCAACTTCACTTGCATTGCCACGCCACAACAGGCATGGCAGAAATGGCGCTCTTAAAAGCTGTCGAAGCGGGTATTGATGGTATTGATACGTCTATTTCATCAATGAGTGGCACTTATGGTCACCCATCAACCGAGGCATTAGTCGCCACTTTACAGGGCACGCAATACGATACGGGCTTAGATATCAATAAACTCGAACATATCGCTGCTTATTTCCGCGAAGTACGCAAAAAATACGCTAAATTTGAAGGACAACTTAAAGGTTCGGATAGCCGTATTCTTGTCGCACAAGTCCCAGGCGGTATGCTCACCAACTTAGAAAGTCAATTAAAACAACAAAATGCGTCAGATAAATTAGATGAAGTCTTAAAAGAGATTCCGCGCGTCCGCGAAGATTTAGGTTTCATTCCCTTGGTCACACCGACCTCACAAATTGTGGGTACCCAATCTGTTATTAACGTTTTAATGGGCGAACGCTATAAAACAATTGCAAAAGAAACGGCTGGGATTTTAAAAGGTGAATATGGTCGTACACCAGCCCCTGTAAATGCGGAATTACAAGCTCGCGTGCTTGAAGGTGGACAACCGATCACTGATCGTCCAGCAGATCATATTGCACCAGAAATGGACAAACTCGCCGCAGAAATCAAACAACAGGCCAAAGAAAAAGGCATTAAACTGGCTGAAAATGAAATCGATGATGTACTCATTGTCGCCCTCTTTCCTCAAGTCGGCTGGAAATTCCTCGAAAACCGTGGCAACCCAGAGGCCTTTGAGCCAGCGCCAACCACTCAACCAGCCAAATCAGCTGAAAAACCAACCGCACCAGCACCGAAAGCAGCAAGTACAGGACCTGCTGTCTATACAGTAGAATTGGATGGCAAATCATTTGTTGTGAAAGTCACTGATGGCGGTGAAGTGGGGGATATAGTTCCTGCTGCTCAACCTACTGTGTCTCCAGTAGCGACACCTCAAGCGGCACCAGCCGCAACAGGCACCCCAGTAACCGCACCAATGTCTGGTAATATTTGGAAAGTGGTCGCCAAAGAAGGACAAAAAGTGGCGGAAGGAGAGGTATTATTAATTTTAGAAGCCATGAAAATGGAAACCGAAATTCGCGCAGCCCAATCAGGTACGGTACAAACTATTAGTGTAAAAGCGGGTGATACCGTCGCTGTTGGCGATACGCTCATGACATTAAGCTAACGAGGTTGTTATGGAAAGTCTTCTTTCATTATTACGTGGTATGGGTATTATGCACCTTGATTTAGGTCAAGCTGTCATGATGCTGATAAGCTTAGTGTTGCTCTGGCTTGCTATTGCACGCAAATTTGAGCCATTGCTTTTGTTACCTATTGGTTTCGGTGGACTCTTATCCAATATCCCCGAGGCTGGGCTTGCAATGAGTGCATTAGACAACCTTTTGCACCACGGTAGTATAGAGCAATTAGCAATCGTTGCCGCGAAATTAAATACTATAGCAGATCCCACATCAATTAAAGCCACACTCACCAACGCACTACCGTCTGTGCAAAATGAGTTAGAAATCATGGCGGGAGATATGGGTTATACAGCGGGCGTGCTAGCCTTATTCTATAAAGTGGCGATTGGTTATGGTGTAGCACCATTAATCATCTTCATGGGTGTCGGAGCAATGACGGACTTTGGTCCATTGTTAGCTAATCCGCGTACTCTCTTATTAGGCGCAGCCGCACAGTTCGGTATTTTCGCCACCATTATCGGTGCTTTATTACTAAACTGGACAGGTGTGATTAGCTTTACACTACCACAAGCAGCAGCAATTGGGATTATTGGTGGGGCTGACGGTCCAACTGCGATTTATTTAGCCAGTAAATTAGCCCCTGAATTACTAGGTGCGATCGCTGTAGCAGCATATTCTTATATGGCATTGGTACCATTGATTCAACCACCAATCATGAAAGCCTTGACCACTAAAGAAGAACGCAAAATCCGCATGGTGCAATTACGTAACGTGAGCAATCGTGAGAAGATCCTCTTCCCAATTGTGTTAGTCACACTCGTTGCTTTACTCTTGCCTGATGCAGCACCACTCTTAGGTATGTTCTGCTTTGGTAACTTGTTGCGTGTCAGTGGTGTAGTGGAACGTTTAAATGATACGGCACAGAATGCTTTGATTAATATTGTTACCATCTTCTTAGGTTTATCCGTGGGTTCAAAACTCGTCGCAGATAAGTTCCTTCAACCGCAGACACTGGGCATTTTATTACTAGGCGTCATCGCATTTGGTATCGGTACGGCAAGTGGCGTATTAATGGCGAAGTTTATGAACAAAATTTGTAAGCACCCAATTAATCCCTTAATTGGTGCTGCTGGCGTCTCAGCGGTTCCAATGGCAGCACGTGTTGCCAACAAAATTGGCTTAGAAGAAGATCACCAAAATTTCTTATTGATGCATGCCATGGGTCCAAACGTTGCAGGCGTGATTGGTTCCGCTATTGCAGCTGGCGTAATGTTAAAATATGTGTCCGCACTCATGTAACACATAACGCCAAGAAAGCGCTGTTAAAATAAAAAGTGCGGTTAAAATTTTTCCGATTTTAACTGCACTTTTTTTACTTTGTATTAAGGTAAAAGCTGTTCCAAAGCCCACAATTCATCCAATGCTTCTCGCCGACGAATCACATGAACCTGATCACCATCCACCATCACTTCTGCGGTACGTGGGCGTGAATTATAATTAGACGACATACTTGCCCCATAGGCACCCGCAGAGCGTTGTGCGAGATAATCCCCTTCAGCAATTGCCAAGTTACGATTTTTACCCAAAAAGTCAGACGTTTCACAAATCGGTCCCACAACATCATATACGCACGTTTCACGTCCTAACCTGCGATCTACTTCAATAATCTCCATATAGGCTTGATACAATGCTGGACGAATCATATCATTCATCCCCGCATCCACAATCGCAAAATGACGACATTCATTACTTTTTAAGTATTCCACTTTGGTGACCAAAATCCCTGCATTTGCGGTAATCGCTCGCCCTGGCTCAAGAATAATCTCAAGATCACGGAAAGACTTTAATTTTGCTAATAATGCCGCCGCATAATCTGTCGGGTGAGGCGGTGTTTCGTCAGTATAGGTTACGCCTAATCCGCCCCCTAAATCTAAGTGTTTAAGCACAATCCCATCTTGTTCTAATTGTTGCATTAACACGATTAAACGATCAGTTGCATCTAAGAAGGGTTGTAATTCCGTGAGCTGAGAACCAATATGACAATCCATTCCTATCACATGAATATGGGGGAGTCGACTTGCCAAGCGATAAACTTCACGCGCCTCATCAACACTGATGCCAAATTTGTTTTCTTTCAAACCCGTAGAGATATAAGGGTGGGTGTGAGCATCAACATCAGGATTCACACGTAATGAAATAGGTGCCATTTTACCCATCTCACCTGCGACTTGATTAATACGCTGCAATTCCGCGACGGACTCCACATTAAAGCAACGGATCCCCACTTCAAGAGCACGATAAATTTCCGCTTTCGTTTTTGCCACGCCAGAGAACACCACCTTACTGGCGTCTCCACCTGCAGCCAAAACTCGTTCTAATTCGCCTTGTGACACAATATCAAACCCTGCTCCTAACTGTGCCATGACATTGAGAATGGCAATATTCGGATTAGATTTCACTGCAAAACAAATTAAATGAGGATGATCACCCAGTGCTTGATCGAAAGCCTGCCAATGACGCGTTAATGTCGCTCGCGAGTAGATATAAAGTGGCGTACCAAATTGCTGTGCAATGTCTTGTACCGCAACCTGTTCTGCCATCAATTGTTGCTGTTGATATTGAAAATAATCCATGACATCCTGCTATTTTACTGTGTCTTGTACTGGTGTTTTTTCTGGAAAATAAAGCGGACCTTTTACCCCACAACCGATACTTAACACACACATTGTCGCGACGAGTAATGTAGAAACCCATTTTTTCATTTTATTCTCCTTCTTGGTAACATCGAGTACACTTTTTACCATTAAATCCGCCTTTGTGCTATCACAATAATGCGAAAATCTTTATAATCTTTATTTTAGCACGATGAAGAAGAGAGAATTATGAACGTAACAGAATTTCATCAAAATATTGAGCACGTTTGGACTAAAATTGAAGAACAATTGGAAGCACAAGATTGCGATGTAGATTGTGATACGCAAGGCTCAGTTTTCAGTATTACCTTTGCTGATCGCAGTCAAATTGTTATCAATAAGCAAGAACCACTATTAGAATTATGGTTGGCTAGTCGTGTAGGTGGTTTCCACTTCCGTTTCCAACATAATGAATGGGTGAGCAGCGATGGTAAAGCGTTTTGGCGTTGTTTAGAAGAAGCATGCGCTGCGCATGGAGAATCAGTGTACTTTCGCTAAGGATAACGCATGAAAACAAATCAATACGCGCTTACATTAGTAGGATTCATAACCGCACTTGTCGGCACTGCCGCCTTTCCTCAACAGATAGACCATACACGTCCCTACCAAAGTAAAACTCAAGTCTTATTAACCAAATCAGATCAATTTGTGGGCTTGTTAGGCTATGAAGAAAATTACTTACTCGGCACTTACTCAAACGGAAATTTTCAGAAAAAAGACCAAACACGCCGTGATGAAATTAAATTCAAAATCAGTTTAGCCCTGCCACTTTGGCGCGGTATCTTTGGGCAAGACTCGGTGTTAGCCGCCTCTTATACGCAAAAATCGTGGTTCCAATTAAGTAACGTTGATGATTCTTCGCCTTTCCGCGAATCGAACTATGAGCCGCAACTTTTTGTGGCATGGAAAACACAAACAACATTACCTTTTGGTTGGACAATGCAAGACATTGAAACAGGGATTAACCATCAATCAAATGGACGAGATGATCAAGAAAAGTTATCGCGTAGTTGGAACCGCCTGTACGCTCGTGCATCAGCAACGAATGGAAATTGGACGATTGAACTGAAACCATGGTGGCGCATTCCTGAAAAAGCGAAAAAAGACGACAACCCTGACATCAGCAAATACCGTGGTTATATGGATATGGCACTGGGTTATTACTACCAAGACCACCAATTCAAAATTGCGGGTCACTATAATCCCGCCTCCAATAAAGGTGGCTTAGAAGCAAGTTACAGCTATCCTATCACACCGAATATTCGTTTCTATACGCAATATTATACGGGCTATGGGGAGTCTCTAGTCGATTATCAGAAAAACATTCAGCGGATTGGTATAGGTATTTCACTCAATAATGTCTTCTGATGCCGTACTACAGCAAATTACAACAAGTACGGTCGACCTTGATAAAATCTCGTTAAAACAGACCGCACTTGATGTGTTGCATGCTACATTTGGTTACCAAAGCTTCCGTCATGGACAAGCCGAAGTAATCCACGCGGCTTTACAAGGTCAAGATAGCCTTGTCATTATGGCAACGGGCAATGGAAAATCACTCTGTTATCAAATCCCTGCATTATGTTTTTCGGGGTTAACCTTAGTGATTTCTCCTTTGATATCCTTGATGAAAGACCAAGTCGACCAATTGCGAGTACATGGCATTGAAGCTGATTATCTAAATTCAAGCCAAACCCTTGAAGAGCAACAAACAGTACAAAATAAAATCCTGTCTGGTACATTAAAATTGCTCTATGTCTCGCCTGAAAAAGTGATGACAAGCAGCTTTTTCCATTTAATTTCTCATTGCCATATTAGCTTTATCGCAATTGATGAAGCCCATTGTATTTCGCAATGGGGGCATGACTTTCGCCCAGAATACACGCAATTAGGCGGCTTAAAGCGCTGTTTTCCTCGCGCACCTCTCATGGCATTAACCGCCACCGCGGATCATGCCACTCGACAAGACATCCTTTTGCACCTTGATTTGCAACAACCTTATGTCTACATTGGAAGTTTCGACCGTCCTAATATTCGCTATACTCTCGTCGAAAAATATAAACCGATGGAACAACTATGTCGTTTTGTTCTTGGGCAAAAAGGAAAAAGTGGCATTATTTATTGCAACAGCCGTAATAAAGTCGAACGTGTCGCAGAAAGTTTACGCAATAAAGGGGTCTCCGCCCAAGCCTATCACGCTGGGCTAGAAGCCAGTCAGCGTGAACAAGTCCAACGCGCATTTCAACGCGACAATATACAAGTCGTCGTCGCGACTATTGCCTTTGGTATGGGCATTAATAAATCTAATGTGCGTTTTGTCGCACATTTTGATTTGCCACGCAGTATCGAAGCCTATTACCAAGAAACAGGACGTGCAGGGCGCGATGATTTACCTGCCGAAGCTGTATTATTTTATGAACCAGCTGATTATGCTTGGCTACATAAATGCTTATTAGAAAAACCAGAAAGTGCACAACGTCAAATTGAAGAACTTAAACTACAAGCCATTGGCGAATTTGCAGAAAGCCAAACTTGCCGTCGCTTAGTTTTACTCAACTATTTTGGTGAACATCGCCAAACCCCTTGCCAGAATTGTGATATCTGCCTTGACCCACCGAAACAATATGATGGTTTAATCGATGCGCAAAAAGTGATGTCGACCATTTATCGTGTCGGACAACGTTTTGGCACACATTATATTGTTGGCGTTTTACGTGGATTAAGCCATCAAAAAATCCAAGATAATCAACATGACCAACTCAGTGTATACGGCATCGGTAAAGAAAAAAGCAAAGAACATTGGCAAGCTGTCATTCGCCAACTGATTCATTTAGGCTTAGTCAAACAAGTATTTGATCATTTCAATACCACATTACAATTAACCGAAAATGCGAAGCCTTTTTTACGCGGAGAACAACCATTGCAATTGGCAATGCCACGTTTTTCCTCCTTACAAGCCTTGGTTACACCACAAAAACACGCCCTCAATGCTTACGACAAAGATCTGTTTGCTCGTCTTCGTTTCTTACGTAAGCAAATTGCAGATAAAAAGAATATTCCCTCCTACATTGTGTTCAATGATGCGACATTACAAGAAATGGCGAAGTATCAACCAACAACTAACGCCGAAATGTTGGAAATCAATGGCGTGGGTACAATCAAACTTGAGCGCTTTGCACAACCATTTATCGCGTTGATTCGCGAACACAAACGCACCATCGCAAACCACACGACACCATTTAAACTGGAATAATGTGCGGTGACTTTCCTTCTCATTTTTTCGCACTTAGCAGGATTTTGATATAAAAAAGAAAAAGCACAGCTCAATGACGCTGTGCTTTTGATTAGACTCGCTGACCTCACTTAGAAATGAATATTTAACCCAAGTGTCACATTACGTCCCATTTGTGGAACAAAAGATTGAAATGACGAATGTGAATAAACACGACGATTCAATAAATTATTTCCTTGAATAAAGAATTGATAATTCACTGCAGCTAAATTATTCGCATATTCTAAACCTGCATTTAACATACTGTGCGCAGCAGTTTGATTCTCTCTTGACGCAACTTTATGTTGTTTATACACATAAATATATTCTATAGTTCCTGACAAATGATCTGTAAATGCTGAACTTGCACGAACCCCCAAACGTGCAGGTGGTACTCTAGGTGCATCTTGATCTGGCTGTGGCGTTGCAATCAAATTAACATGTAAATCATCGGGCTTGTATGTTGGTGGTAGGTCAAATAATTTACCACGCACATAATCACCAAATACACCAACTGTAGTTTCAGGTGTAATTGCATAATCAATACGTCCTTCCGCACCATAATATTTTGCCTTAGATTGAGTATAACGAGTTTGAGTCAAGTTTCCTTCTCGGCGTAAAATCTGTGAAAAAATGCGATTTTTAAAACGATAATAATAAACACTCAAATTGTAACTTAACTTTTCGCCTGTATAAGCAAGACTAATCTCAGTATTATTTGAGGCTTCTTTTTTAAGATCTTTATTACCATATTTAAATGAGTTTGTCGCTAAATTACGTCCATGGTGATAGAGCTCCATAGCCGTTGGTGATCGCTCATTATGGGAATAAATTAACATTAATGAATATTCTGGTGCTAAATACCATGTCGTTGATAACGAATATGATGTGGCTCTCTCAGTTTGAGCTGAAAGATCAGGATCATTTACTTTTCTTATTGGTTTTCTTGTATTACTACCATTACATAAAATCGCGAGAAGACATTTTGAACCATCAGCAAGACTTTTAGCATCTGCAATTGCAGCTAAATCATATTCAATCGCAATTTTTTGTTTTTCTGTTCTAATTCCCGCTTCAAATAAAAAATCTTTCCAACGGAATTGTTCCATTGCAAAAAAACCAACTTGTTGTAACTCGTGTTTTGGTAGAACCCAACCCGATTTACGTTGTTCATCCGTAATTTTAGGGGCACAGCGAGGCTGAATTTTTGGTTTCTGACCATAAGGCTCTACCTCATAAAGTAGAGAACATTTAGGAACACGTGGTAAATTAGCACTACTCACTTGTTCTTGGTATTGTACTCCCCATACACCAGTTAATCCGTTAAACTGTTCATGGAATAATTCAAGACGTAGGTTATATCCTTTTGCTTTAAATAAATTGACAGGTATTGCGCCATCACGTTCATCATGGAAATAATCTGTTGATGAATAATTCAAACGTGCTTTCTCAATATATTTTAGTGGATATTTTAATTCTGCACGAATATCATAGCGCTTTGATTTAAGTTTCACATAAGGACCTGCCATAGAATGATCATGTGGTACACCATAAGGTTGATCATGACTAAAGCCTGAATCATGTACATGATTATTACCACAGTGAAAGTTATGTGGCTCTGTTAAATCAGCATCACTCATCAAATGTGGATATAAATTTAAATAGTAAGTATTTTTAGCATTTCCTCCCCAAATATGAGGTCCACAACTATCATGTAAATGATTGTGCCCAGGAATACCATATTTTTCCGCACGCTCATTATAAGATGCACCTATATACCCATTAGAGCCGATAAAAGAGATCCCAAACATATGAGTTTTGGTTTTACTATAAGTATCAGGTGCATACTTAAGCACTTTATCAGATTTAAAATAAGGAACATGATAATCGTTTGAATCACGCCCAAGTCCTTCAAATCGTAAGGCAATATGTTCACCAAGACCAACCGTAACCCCTGCCGTACCTAATTTCTCATGGCTATTAGTGTTATAACGTGTACTCAAATCAATTTCATAACCTTTTTCAGGTAATTTGGTTGGGATCCTTTTATCTACAACATTAATCACTCCAGCTGGCGATGCTGTGGCATAAAGTAGTGTTGAGGCACCTCGTACGATTTCAACTTGCTCTGCTAATAATGCATCCACACCGATTGCATGATCTGGTGAGAGTTGCGACATATCAATCACATCAGAACTATTTTGTAAAATTTTTAAACGTACGCCTTCTTGCCCACGAATAACTGGGGCACTTGAGCCACCACCAAATTGGTTACTGTGTACACTTAATTCACCCGCTAATGCATTACCGAGTGTACTTGAACGTGATTTCAATGCTTGTTTCGCGACCACAATGTCATTCATTTTGGGTACAGCAGACAAAGGATCGCTCGAAAATGTTGCGACACGTGAAGTCACACTAATTTCGTCAAGTGAAATAACATCCTCAGATCCCACATCTGCCAGTACTGAACTGGTTGCAAATAAGGTGGATAATAATAACGTAATTGGCTTCAACGTAAACTTAATTTGTTGATGTTGCATGGTAATCCCTTCTAAATAATGCGCAGGAGAAAATAGGTATTGATAAAGAAAAGTCATCTTATTTTTCTATAAAAAATAAGTTTTGCATATTACTCTTTGAGTCATAAAAAGGAAAGCAAAAAACAAAAAAATTTTCAAAAATTTAACAATGGAACAAAATAGAGACGTTGAGCATAACAAGATGCTCAACGTCAAAAAGAAAGGAACTATCACAATAAGAAAGTGGCTATTTAACGCTCTGATCGAGCAAACTGCGCAGCCTCCGCAATTAATGCCTCACTTGGACGCTGTTGAGTATATAACTCAAATTGCTCAACTGCCTGCAGCACGATCACTTCTGCTCCCGAAATAATTTGTTTACCTTGTTGTCTGGCATAACGAATTAACGGTGTTTCCGCAGGTAATGCCACCACATCAAAAACCACTTTCGCTTGATGAATCAGCGATGCTGGAAAAGCAAGAGATTGTTCCTCGACCGCACCATACATCCCTATTGGTGTGACGTTAATTAAAATATCAGCGACATGATGATCTAAATCAGCAAGATAAGTATAACCATATAATTCAGCTAAATTTGCTCCTGTAATACGATTACGGGCATAGATCTTAACTTGTTGAAATCCAGCATGTTTGAATGCCGCTACCACCGCTTTTGCCATCCCACCACTGCCCTGTACCAGTACAGATGACGCTGGATTAAGTTGATATTTTTCAATCAATTTCACAATGGCAATATAGTCCGTATTATAGGCTTTTAAATAACCATGATGATTCACAATCGTATTGACGGATTGAATCGCTTGTGCAGAGGAAGCAATCTCATCAATAAAAGGTATACAACTTTCTTTAAAAGGCATCGACACGGCACAACCACGAATCCCCAGTGCTCGTATCCCTTTGATTGCATGTTCAATATCCGTTGTAGTAAAGGCTTTATAAATATAATTAAGCCCCAATTTTTGATACAAATAGTTATGAAATCTGGTACCGAAATTGCCAGGACGTCCAGCTAAAGACATGCAAAGCTGTGTATCTTTATTAATCATATTCTTTTCCTCACTGAATAAAAAAGTGCGGAAACAAACCGCACTTTTTATCCTAATTAGTCTGCTTTAGAGGCACCGTCCTCATTAAAATATTGGTTCATCTCAAAAGCGGGTTTTGCTTGTTTGTCTTGTCCAATGATGCGAGCAGGGACACCAGCCGCTGTCGCATACTCGGGAACAGGTTGTAAAACAACAGAGTTTGCGCCAATTTTAGCATAACGCCCTACCTCAATATTCCCTAAAATTTTTGCTCCTGCACCAATCATCACGCCTTCACGAACTTTAGGATGGCGATCGCCACACTCTTTCCCTGTGCCACCTAGTGTGACGCCTTGCAAAATTGACACATCGTTCTCTATCACAGAGGTCTCTCCCACCACAATGCCTGTCGCATGATCAAACATAATGCCACAACCAATTTTCGCAGCAGGGTGAATATCCACGTCAAATGCAACTGAAATCTGATTTTGTAAATACACAGCAAGTGCCTTACGATTTTGCTGCCACAAATAATGCGTAATACGGTGGCTTTGCAAAGCATGATACCCTTTAAGGTACAACAATGGTGTTGACCATAACTCCACTGCAGGATCACGTTGACGGACTGCTCGAATATCACAGGCTGCACTGGCAATGATATCGGGTTGTGCCTGATATGCTTCTTCAATAATCTCTCGTAATGCAATTGCTGGCATGATGGGATTCGCCAACTTATTCGCCAAAATATAACTTAACGCATTACCTAAATTATGATGTTTTAAAATCGTCGCATGAAAAAAACTCGCCAAAATAGGCTCATTCTCTGCCAACTCTTTTGCTTCTTGACGAATATGGTTCCAAACCTCTAATGGCATTTTTCTTTTCCTCGTCCTTTCTACTGCTGAATTTATTCGCCTTTACGTTCACGTCCTAGTAAACTTGCTGCCACCTCTTGTGCATTTTTACCACAGAATAGCACCTGATACACTTGTTCTGTTATTGGCATCTCAACACCTTGCCGTTGCGCCAATAAATACGCTTCTTTTGCGTTATAAAAGCCTTCAACTACTTGCCCGATGTTGTCCATAGCTGTTTGAGCGGAGAAACCTTGCCCCAGCATAATACCAAAGCGACGGTTACGGGATTGGTTATCAGTACAAGTTAATACCAAATCACCTAAGCCAGACATTCCCATAAACGTATTAGGATTCGCACCTAATGACACCCCTAAGCGACTAATCTCAGCAATACCACGCGTAATCAAGGCCGTTCTCGCATTTGCTCCAAACCCCATACCATCAGACATCCCCGCACTAATCGCAATAACATTCTTAATTGCACCACCAAGTTGTACACCGATCATATCTTGGTTGATATATACTCTAAAATGCTTACTGCAATGAATACGCGCCTGAAACTCTAATGCAAACTGTTCATTATTAGACGCCAATGCAATTGCGGTTGGTAATCCCGCGGCTAACTCTTTCGCAAACGTCGGACCCGATAATACCGCTAAGGGGTAGTGTGTCCCAAGCTTTTCTTCGATCACCTCTTGCAATAAACGCCCTGTATCGCGCTCTAACCCTTTAGTTGCCCAAGCAATACGATGATCTGGACGTAAGTGTGGCTTAATATTACGAATCACTTCACCAAAAACATGGCTAGGCACAACAATAAGCAAATCTCGAGAGTGGCTGATTGCTGTCGCCAAATCCGCTTCAATATGTAGCGCATCAGGGAAATCGATATTGGGTAAAAACGCATTATTTTGTCTTTCATCACGCAATCGTTGCATATGGGCTGGATCATGCCCCCAAAGATATGTAGGAAAACCATTGCGAGAAAATGCAATAGCCAATGCCGTCCCATAAGACCCTGCACCAAGTACCGTGATTGGAGAAGTAGCAACAGTTGTATTCATAGTTATACTCCTGAAAAATAATGGAATTGCATGAGGAAAATTGACATCATCTTAATGACATTAAATGATAAAATTTCGCTCCCGAAACGAGAGCGAAAAGAGATAGATTAATGAACTTCTTTGTTTTCTTCTTCTGTGTTTTGTTCTGCTTCTTGTTGACGTTGTAAATAATCCATAAACAAGGCATCAAAATTCACAGGTGAAAGATTTAATGCTGGGAAGGTACCGCGGTTAACTAAACTTGAAACCAATTCACGCGCATAAGGGAATAACATATTCGGGCACTGCGATGTCAAACAATGTGCCATTTGCATATCTTCCAGACCACTAATAGTGAACACGCCCGCTTGTTTCACTTCACAAATAAAGGCAACATCACCAGAGCCTTCCATTGTGGTTTCAACAGAAATATTTAAGCACACTTCATATAAATCGTCACCGACTTGTTTTGCTTCAGTACTTAAATCAAACCCAAGTTTAGGTGCCCAATCTTGTTGAAAAATATGAGGTAAATTTGGCGCTTCAAAAGACACGTCTTTGACATAAATACGTTGAATTTGTAATACCGGTTGAACCTCTTGTTCTTCTTTCTCTACTGCTTTATTTTCTTCAGCCATTTTTTAAGTCCTTATGATTTATTTTTTAATTAAAGGTAAATTTGCTGCACGCCAACCTGCGATGCCTTCTTTTAAACTATAAACACGGTTAAAACCTTGTTTCGCTAGCAATTCAGCGGAAGCCTGCGCACTCATTCCTGTTGCACAAACAAGAATCACAGGCGTGTCTTTATGTTGGCTAATTTTACCAACATTCTGCTTTTTAATTTCCGCAGGTAATACATTCAAACTATTAATAATGTGACCATGGGCAAATTCATCAATCGAACGTAAATCGACGACAACCGCATCTTCATTATTCATTAAACTGACGGCTTCTGAGTTAGTAACTACTTTAACTTTTGAAGTAAAATCTTTAATAAAAGTATAAATAACAGTCAAAAAAACCATAACCCAAGCCATCACCATTAATGTGTGATTTTGAGCAAAGTCTTTTGCCATTGGAATAAATTCTTGCATGTTTTTCTCAGTTCTTTCTCAAGGTGAAATTTTTAAAATAAGGTCTTAAGTATAACCGTTGTTTGTACATCTTTCAAAGAAAGTATTCAAATTTTAATTGATCTATATTATAGATAGCCTACCTATTTATTGCTATATTAACTACAATTCTACGCAAGTAGAAATACGACCTATAATGTCTTGTCTCAATCTTCGTTCAAACTTACAACATAAGGATACATTATGTTCTTTATTCAATTCGGCATAGTATTACTATGTATTTTAGTCGGTGCGCGTATTGGTGGTATCGGACTGGGTGTCATGGGGGGATTAGGTCTTGCTATTCTCTCGTTTGGCTTTGGTCTAAAACCGGCTGGCTTACCGATTGATGTGATGTTCATGATTATGGCTGTCGTTTCTGCTGCAGCCGCAATGCAGGCAGCAGGCGGTTTAGACTACATGATCAAAATCGCAGCGCGCATTTTACGTAAAAATCCAAAACACATTACATTCATGGCACCAGCAGTTACTTGGACATTCACTGTCTTAGCAGGAACAGGACACGTTGCGTATTCTGTCTTACCAGTTATCGCAGAAGTCAGCCGCCATAACGGTGTACGTCCAGAACGCCCATTATCTATGGCTGTCATTGCCTCACAATTTGCAATTGTGGCGAGTCCAATTGCCGCAGCGGTGGTTGCTGTGGTGAACTATCTGGAACCACAAGGCATTACATTAGGTAATGTACTCAGTGTCACCATGCCTGCAACCGTGTTAGGTATTTTTGTTGCTTGTTTGTTAGTCAATAAAATGGGGAAAGAATTACACGAAGACCCTATTTATTTAGCAAAACTTCAAGACCCAGAATATGTGAAAGAAAGCCAAATGCAATCTAGCATTGGTGAAATGGAAATTTCAAAAACCGCAAAAACCTCTGTAATTATCTTCTTAACTGCAGCATTACTTGTCGTATTAATGGGAACATTTAAAGAATTGCGTCCTGCTTTTGATGGCAAACCAATGGGTATGGCACACACTATTGAAATTGTGATGTTATCCGCGGGTGCATTAATTATGTTGCTTTGCAAACCTGATGGAACGGCGGTAACCAAAGGTTCTGTTTTCCATGCGGGTATGCGTGCGGTTATCGCGATCTTCGGTATTGCATGGTTAGGGGATACCTTAATGCAAGCTCATATCACGGAAGTAAAAGAATCCGTGAAATACCTAGTAGAAACCGCACCTTGGGCATTTGCATTTGCGTTATTTGCGCTCTCTGTATTAGTTAACAGCCAAGGGGCAACCGTTGCAACACTCTTCCCGCTCGGTATCGCGTTAGGCATCCCTGCCCCGATTTTGATTGGTACATTTGTTGCCGTAAACGGTTATTTCTTCATTCCAAACTACGGTCCTATCATTGCTTCTATTGACTTTGACACAACAGGAACAACACGCATTGGTAAGTTTATCTTCAACCACAGCTTTATGTTACCAGGCTTATTAAGTATGGCATTCAGCTTAGGCTTTGGCTTACTCTTTGCTAACATTTTCCTCTAAGTCACATAATGGATAAAAAAAGCGAGCTGTTTAATTGAACCGTTCGCTTTTTATTTTTTCGATGTTTCATGGAGGGAAATATGTGGTCGTCTAACCGCACTTTATTTCTTCAATGCTCCCATGATACCACGCATAATTTGTTTGGTGACTTGACTACGAATACTGCGTCCTACTGATTTTGCGACACCGCTAACCAGCTCTTCTGTCACGGTTAATTTTTCACCACGTTTTTTGGTCCCCAAAATCATTCGACTCAAGCTCCCCATCAGACTATTTTCCTGTTCTGCTTGCGCTTGCTCTGCTTGTTTTTGAGCCACAGCAGCTAAATCAGCTTGGTGACGTAACACTTCAAAAGCAGACTCATTATCAATTACATCACGATAAAACGGATAAAGCTCATCGTCCTGCAACCAAGCATAACGTTCTTGTTCTGCAATCGGTTTTAATTGACTACGAGGAGGGAAAATATAAGCAACTTCAACTGGTGAAGGCATCCCTTTTTCATCCAAAAATGAAACTAATGCTTGTCCCACTCCTAACGTGGTAATTGTCTCCGTGACATTCACCTTAGGGTTAGTACGAAAGGTTTCTGCAGCGGCTTTAACCGCTTTTTGATCGCGTGGGGTAAAAGCACGCAAAGCATGCTGAACACGGTTACCTAATTGTCCTAAAACTGTATCGGGTAAATCTAATGGATTTTGCGTCACAAAATAAATCCCCACCCCTTTTGAGCGAATCAAACGAACGACCTGTTCTACTTTGTCTACTAATGCCGCAGGTGCACCATCAAACAATAAGTGTGCCTCATCAAAGAACATCACGAAACGCGGCTTATCAGGGTCACCCACTTCGGGTAAATGTTCAAATAATTCCGCCATGAACCACAACAGGAAAGCACTGTACATTCTCGGCGAATTAATTAATTTTTCAGAATTTAAGACATTGATCACGCCACGTCCATCACGTGTTTGTAGCCAATCGTCTAAATTTAATGCGGGCTCACCAAATAAATTTGCTGCGCCTTCATTTTCTAAAGTTAATAACGCACGCTGAATAGCCCCCACACTTGCAGCAGAAATATTGCCGTATTCCAACTGAAATGTTTTGGCATGCTCTGCTACGTACTTTAACATAGCACGCAAATCTTTTAGATCAATGAGCAGCAACCCTTTATCATCGGCTACACGAAACACTAGGTTGAGTAGTCCTTCTTGTGTCGCATTGAGATTGAGTAAACGCGAGAGCAACAACGGGCCCATTTCCGAAATCGTCGTCCTTAGGGGAATACCCGTTTCACCAAACACATCCCAAAACGAGACGGGATAACCTTTCAAATAGGCTTCATCACCTAAGCCAAATTGCGTAATCCGTTCCGCAATTTTGCCTTGAAATTGTCCCGCTTTCACTAACCCTGATAGATCACCTTTTACATCAACTAAAAAAACAGGCACACCATCATCACTAAAAGCCTCTGCCATCGTTCGCAACGTCACGGTTTTTCCTGTTCCTGTTGCGCCCGCAATTAAACCATGGCGGTTCGCCATTTTCGCCGTAATGCCTAATTGTTGCCCTTGCTCTGTTTGCGATAAAAAATATTGCATAGTAAATCTTCCTTAACCCAAGATCATGGGAGCATGATAAGAAAAAAATAAAACAGGGTCAAAAAGTGCGCGTAAAAAAACGCGAATTTCTCACAAATTCATTCAATCATGACACCACATTTTGATTTGCCCTAAAAAATGCTATATTTGCAATTTTTTAACGGCTAATAAAGAAACAACCATGTCCCAATTCGCAGAAATTTCCCCCGAACAAGCTTGGCAACTGATGCAAGAACGCCACGCCGTCTTATTGGATATCCGTAACGAACTACATTTTGCACAATCTCACCCGCAACACGCGTTTCATTTAACCAATCAAACCTATGGTCAATTTGAATTAAACTACGACGATGATCATCCAGTCTTGGTTATCTGTTATCATGGTGTCAGTAGTCGAGGGGCTGCACTTTATTTAATCGAACAAGGTTATACAGAAGTGTACAGTGTGACGGGAGGCTTTGAAGCATGGCAACGAGCAGGGTTGCCAATAGAAAGTGTGGGTTAATTAAACCCACTCCCAACATAACACACGAATCCATAAAAACAGACCGTACTGACCAGCAAAACATTACGCGCAAGGCGAGGACGGCTGGCATGAAGACGGTATGCAATACGAGCAATCCCCCCCAAACAGAAAGGGTATACCCATAAAAAAATTGACATCAAGGTCATTTCACTCTCTGTTAAACGTGGATTTTTTAACAAATTGGGGGAAATTGTTAGTGCCAAAGGCCACAATAAAATGGGTAAACAAAATATGGCAATTGCCCAACTAAAACCACTGAATCCCGTTGGCATCTTATCTTTTCTCATAACTCCCTCTCATAACATATTAATAAATATCACTTTTTGTAAAAAAATGGTATAATCTGAGACTCACAATTTATGGATTATTTATAATATGGATTATTGCAAATGAAACATTCAAAAATCGCTTTTTTATTAGCCCTTTCACTCTCGAATCATCTCGTTGCCAAACCAATACCAACTTACAGTGCAGGCGTTTATTATCCCGATTATACATTACATGAAATCGACGTGGTGGATGAGTGTGAAAAATCGCGCTATTGTGAACCTTATGGTACGGAAACTCAATCCATTTCTAGAGAATTTGATAAAATCACAGACTCTAAAAATAATAACGACAAAATTGAGTTATTAGCAGAGTATACAAAAGAACTAGCATATAGTCTTCAAGACTTACAAGGTCACGTCAATACTCTCAGTCGTGACACCTCGAATACAATGGAAGGCATTCAAACCACCCTTAATACTTTATCCTCCGATATAGCCTCCCACAATAACCGCATCACTGAAAACACTGAAAATCTCGCACAACTTTCACTCTATAC
Source organism: Pasteurella multocida subsp. multocida OH4807 (assembly GCA_000973525.1). Taxonomy (NCBI): domain Bacteria; kingdom Pseudomonadati; phylum Pseudomonadota; class Gammaproteobacteria; order Pasteurellales; family Pasteurellaceae; genus Pasteurella; species Pasteurella multocida. The sequence goes on from CP004391.1 coordinate 1,808,435, forward strand.
CACTGAACAACTTGCGGATAAAACGTCATCACCAGAGTTATCTGGTATTTTAGGCGTTAATCGCGCACTTAACACGTTTTCGGTGGACCATGTAGATATCATGCAACAAGTAAGCAAACAAATTCAAACTTTACAACATAACATGAGAAAGTTTGATAAAAAATTGAATGCTGGTCTTGCAGCCCAATCCGCACTCAGTGGTTTATTCCAACCCAATGAAGACGATACGATTAACTTTACAGCATCACTCGGCGGCTATCATACTGATGTTGCCTTAGCGATGGGAATGGGGTTCCGTTTCAATCGTAATGTCGCCACTCGCGCTGGAATTGCGTTTAGTCCAAACAGTCGTTTGTCGTATAATACAGCAATCAACTTTGCTTGGTAGAAATAATCATCAAAAACAGCCCGTCTTGGGCTGTTTTCATATATACAATACGCAGTAAAATAATCGCGTTAATGTAAATGGGTATTCTTCATTGTTTTTTATTTCAAAATACCTCACATTTAAAATGTAGCAAAAAATAAAATTAAGGAACAAAAATGCAATATTTATTTGGTAGTGAAATCTCACTTTTAGCCTTTCGTTTTCGAGATTATATTCGAGCCCAGTTTAATGTAGAAGTTGAACTACGTGAAATAAATGATAAAAAAGGAAAACGCATTGATATTTTTCTTTGTGAAACTTCACCGCACTTTCAAGAAATCGTAGCGGAAAAAGATCAATTTCTTGCCGATCCGTTTAATAAAAAATATGAACAAGCCAGCTGGACCAGTGGTGATATCCGTTCAAGTACGTACCCACTAAAAGCCTTTTTAAGCCATTCAGGCTTGCAATCCTGTTCATTTAGCGAGCTGTTGCGCACTGGGAAATTCACATTATCGATCACCACATTTTGCATTGTGGTTTACTTTTGCCAATTAACAGGTTATGAAGATTGGATCTTGACACATTTCCACTACCCCGACAATGCTCCAGCCTCGGGGGAAATATGGCGTTATTTGTCACATGTTTTTGTACATTTATCTCCTCTCCACATTTTATTTAACTTAGTGTGGTGGTGGTTATTTGCTCATACAATTGAACGTCATTTTGGCACATGGAAAATCCTACAATTGTTCCTCATCTCTGCTCTCGTCACTGGCTTCGCCCAGAATATCGTCTCAGGTCCTTATTTCTTTGGTTTATCTGGCGTTGTATATGCCGTTCTTGGCTATGTTCTAATTTACGATAAATTGAGCCCAACTCGCTATTTTAATTTGCCGATCGGTTTTGCCATGATGTTGATTGTGGCAATCCTAACAGGATTTATTAGTCCATTTTTTGGTATTGAGATGGGCAATACCGCACATATCACAGGATTAATGGCAGGGCTATTGATTGGCTGGGCAACGTTCAAACGTACAGTAAAAAGATGATCTCGTGCCTAAAATAGACTAAAATGTCGACGGATTTAATTTCAACAAGCGAAAGGTAAAATATGAAACAATCCATTCGTCATCAAAAAATTATTGATATGGTCACACAAAAAGGCTATGTCAGTACAGAAGAACTGGTTACCTTATTAGATGTCAGCCCTCCTACTATTCGCCGAGATCTGAATGAGCTTGCTGAGAAAAACTTAATTCGTCGCCATCATGGTGGGGCGGCTTCTCCTTCTACGGCAGAAAACAGTGATTATGCTGAACGTAAAAACTTTTTCTTTAAAGGTAAAAACTGTATTGCGCAGCAAGTAGCCAGCTTAATTCCAAATGGAGCATCCCTATTCATTGATATCGGTACGACACCAGAAGCGGTTGCCAATGCGTTACTCAATCACCAAAAATTACGTATCGTGACCAACAATATCAATGCAGCCTATATTCTTATGCAGAATGACACGTTTGATATTATTTTAGCAGGAGGGTCACTACGCCAAGATGGCGGAATTATTGGTGAAGCAACCGTGGCATTTATCTCACAATTCCGTTTAGATTTTGGCATTTTAGGGATCAGCGGGATTGATCTAGATGGTTCGTTACTCGACTATGATTACCATGAGGTCCAAGTCAAACGCTCGATTATTGAAAGTTCACGTAAAACTTTTTTAGTGACTGACCATTCTAAGTTTTCTCGTCGTGCCATGGTTCGTTTAGGCTCAATTGCAGATGTTGAACATGTTTTCACCGATGCAACACCGCCAGATCCCATCTTAGAAATTTTAAAGGCGAACCACGTTAAACTACACGTGTGCCAATAATAAAAAAGGGGGGGCATTTTGCCCCCTTAAATGACTCCAATACATTGAGTCGAGTTCCTATTCATTACACTAATGCCATTGCCAATAAGCTGATTGGGTGCAAACACGTGAGGTGGGTTGACATATCAATTTGCCATTTACATGTTTCACACTCAGAAATCACATAATCAAAGCCGCCTTCATTGATATGCTTAAAGAGTGGGTTGCCAATCGCCTGCGAAACATCGTAGTTTTCTGCTTTAAAGCCGTACGTCCCAGCAATACCACAACATTGCGATGGTAATACCACCACTTCTACACCCGGAATCTGTTTTAATACTTCTAAAGTATAAGGTGCCCAACCCGCTTTTTCCACGTGACATGCGGTGTGGTAAGCAAGGCGTAATGGTAGCCGTTTAAATGGTAACGTTTTACCCGCTTGCATTAATTGATACAAATAACGAGTCACGATATGAATATGTGGGCGTACTTTTTGGTTATCCATACCTAAAATATGGTGATACTCATCGCGTAAATTCATCGTACAACTTGATGAAGTTCCCACAACTTCTAAACCACGTTCATCAACGGTTTTACCCAAATATTTTAAGTTAAATTCAGCTTGTTTTTTTGCACGTGCTGGAAAACCATTCACCGACAAAGGTAAACCACAGCATTTTTCTTTTTCAAGCAATACTACGCCAATATTGATCGCATTGAAGACCTGAATAAGTTCTTTACCAAGCTGTGGATTGTTGTAGTTGACATAACAGCCGTGATAATAAGCCACTTTATCCTGATAGCGTGCCTGCTCTTCCATAGCATGCTTCAAATACCAATTACGGAAAGATCCAAAAGAATATTTGGGCAACGTACGGTGTTGGCTTACATTCAATGTTTTTTCAAGTAAAAAGCGAGTGGCTTTTAAACCCGTAATCGTATTGACGATAGGGGCAAATGGCGTATTCATTTTCCCCATCATATCCGTATGACTTAGCACTGCATCCCGCAATTTGTGCATAAGAGGTTTATTTTGACGCTCAAGATTATTATTTCTAGCCCGAACAATGAGATCACCAATTTTCACATCAGAAGGGCATGCCACTTCACAACGTTTACAGTTGGTACAGTATTTCAATGCTTCATCGTACAATTCCGCACTTTTTAAGCGCAACCGCTCACCATCTGGACCTGCTTGTTTTGGTCCTGGATAAAACGGATTTTGACGAGAAACAGGGCAAACAGCAGTACAGGCAGTACATTTAATACAACTTTCAAAACTTTCATCAACATGTTGATGTACTACTGGCGCAGCAACACCTTGTTTCGCACTTTCGATTAACTGTTGAATATTCATGCAGCCCTCCCAATTTGCTCCGCAGCGACTAATGCTGTCACCACTGCCACACCTGAACCACAGCCTAATTCAATACCATTAAAGCCGCCCAAGATATTTCCGATTGCATATAAATTCTCAAAAAATTGACCGCCCTTTTGAACTTGGCATTGTGCATTAATCGCTAGACCTGCTGCTTGATAAGGTTGTGGCTTAGAAAAACGATGATGCGTCCACGTCATGCGATTTGTTACATCAAATGGCGCTTGACTAACGATATCAGCATCAAAAATTGGTTCATAAATCTTATCAAAGTCTGCCACTAATCCTTTACTGAAAAAACTGCCACTAGCAAGCACAATATGTTCAGCTGTAATCGGTACATCTTGATGTAAATGTGTATAAACGCGTTTAACTCGATTATTCTCTACATCCGCCCTTACCACTTTGTCACCATTCATCATCAAACCACCCAATTGTTTAAAATATTGGATTAACCGTTTATGTTGGCGCATACCAAGCAGAGAAGGAGGTAGCGTTGGCAATTCAAATAACTCAAGTCCTGTTGCCTCTTTCAGTGCGATAAAAAATTCTTGTGTTTCTAGTCCAAAACAGGCGGGCAAAAAGACCGCTTTCGCCCCCTGAGCCGCTTCTTTAATTTCACGCACTAAATCATGAAACGCCAACTTGTGTTCTAATAACTGGGCAATATTCACACTACGAAATTCACGGGAGTGATGACGCAGATGATCGAGCTCAGGAATGCTCAAAAAACCTGTTGTCACATCACAATGCGCAAACTGTGGGTTTTGTACTAAATTATCAGCTAATAATTGTGGTTGAAAATCGTGATACCCTTCAATCCCAAGCACCGCAATCTGACGATGGGGGAATGTGCCTGCTTCTGTTATTGTTGGCACGCTGTTTGGGGACAACCAAGTGCAGCGTAAACTGCCTAATGGAGTAACACGTAAATGATTTTCCTCACATGTTCCCACTAAACCTAAATGTAATGTCTGGGCTAATTGTTCAAACTGACGGGCTTTGGCAAGTACTGTTTCTTTACCGATGATACAATAAGGGTGTTGTGGTAATTGTTGATCAAGCTCAGTGTAATTTTGCTCGAAATTCTGAATTTGACGACCATTCGGCAACTGAGCAAGTAAATCCATTGAACCGGATGAAAAGTCGATTGCTGCTTGTCCGTTATTAATAATGGCACATGTTTTGCCTTGTTGTTGGAGAGCAATCCCGCATGTTAAACTGGCAAGCCCACCACCAATAATTACTACATCAAAATTCATTGTCATCTGTCCCTTGCTGTGCTTGTTGTTCAAGCGGTTTCACATTATTGAGACCAAGCAAGCTATAATAAACCCACGAGGTAAATTCAGCTTCACGCGTTGCCTCTCCCCAACAAATTGGCTCAATACCACGCCAACGTTCTTCCATAAAAGATGCCAATTGAGTCGTCGATTGACGAGGCGTTGCCACACCAAAGCGAGACATTAAGCCTGCCGCACGACATGCACACAACTCAGCTTGACAAGTTCCCATCCCCACACGAGTGCGTCGACGTAAATCAACCAAATTATTGACACTTAATTCATCCACCGCATAACGTACTTCACCTGCTGTCACAGCTTCACATTCACACACTAACGTCCGATCCAAACGCTCCGTTTGCAATAAGCGAGTCGCACGCGAGCCATGGCGATAAACTGCCGAATAACGAATGGTACTTGGTAAGGAAATGACTCGCTTATTAGTTTCTAATCGACTTTCACTTGAACCTGGTAATGCCTGTTTAGCAGTCATACATGACGCCGTTTTATTCAGTTTTTTACACACTAAATCTGTTGCCCATTCTGCCATCAAGCGATACGTCATTAATTTGCCACCCGTAATGGTAATAAAACCGTCTAAACCATCACGTTCGGCGTGATCAAGCAGCACAATACCACGACTCACATTACGCCCAGATGGGTCATCATCCGTTGCAACGAGTGGACGAACCCCTGCATAAGCACGTAAAACACGAGTGTGACGCAAAGAAGGTGCCAGTTTTTCACCTTCGCGGAATAAAATATCCACTTCTTCTGGGGTCACAATCATGTTATCAATCTGATCATAAGGAATACGACTTGATGTCGTACCAATCACACAAATCGTATCACCAGGAACCAAAATATCGGCATCAGCAGGTTTACGGCAACGGTTAATCACCATTTTGTTAATACGGTGTCCCATAACCAATAGTGCCCCTTTAGCTGGGAACATACGAATTTTTAAATCAGCATATTCTGCAATACCTTGTCCCCAGATGCCCCCCGCATTGACCACAACAGGGGCAAAAAATTGACGTTGGACTTTATATTTATGATCGTAAACGCTCACGCCAATGACGCGACCACCTTCTCGAATTAAGTTCGTCACTTCGCAATAAGTAAAAACGCGTGCACCATTTTCTGTGGCGTCGAGCATATTGGAGGCAGTTAAACGGAAAGGGTCGATAGAGCCATCAGGCACCACTACGGCACCCACTAACTCAGGGTTGACAGAAGGTTCTAAACGTTTGGCAAGATCAGGTTCAATCGGCACAGCTTCAATCCCCGACGCTGTACAACTTTCGATAAATTTTTTCTGATAATCAAGATCATCTTCAGGCAGGGTAATAAATAACCCCTCTGTTTCATCAACACAATGGCGAGCAATACGGCGTAAGATTTTATTTTCTTCAATACACTCTTTCGCTGACTCTTGATCATTTACCGCATAACGTGCACCACTGTGCAATAATCCATGATTACGCCCTGTCGCACCCGTCGCGATATCTCTTCGCTCTAATAACACACAATTAATACCGCGTAATGCACAGTCACGAGCAATACCTGCACCCGTAGCTCCACCACCAATAATAATCACATCCGTACTAATAGGGCTTGTATCTGCGGTATTCTTATACATTTGAGGTGATATTTTCATCTTTCCTCTCCCACATAAACAACAAAACGATCAAAAAAACGATATTTATGCTGACATTTTAGGCTAAACAAGCACAAACAAACAATCATTTGATTGAAAAAGAAAGTTTAAATGTGACAAATATCACAATTTATTTTCTAAAATGCGCAGCCATAAAATATTTTTTGTGAAATCACTCACAAATTAGCACAATTCCTCTTTCCACTTTTTTCTTTTCCCTTATTATCTGTGTAAGATTCTTGCTAAAAGAATGCTGTTTATTTGTTTGTTTAACCTATTGGAGAATTGTATGTTTGGTCCATTTAAACCCGCTCCGCATATTCCGGAGCTCCCTGCGGACAAAATAGATGCTCGATACCGTTTCTTGCGCTGGCAAGTGTTTGCGGGTATCTTTTTTGGTTATGCAGCTTATTACTTCGTACGTGCAAACTTCGACTTAGCACAAAAAGGATTAATTGAAGCAGGTATGTATAACAAAGCTGAACTTGGTATCATCGGTACAGGGGCAGGTTTAGCATACGGCTTATCTAAATTCTTTATGGCGTCCATCTCTGACCGTTCAAATCCAAAAGTTTTTTTACCTTTCGGTCTTTTACTTTCTGGTTTATGTATGACAATGATGGGCTTAATGCCTTGGGCAACATCAGGCATTGCGGTGATGTTCGTGCTTATCTTCTTAAACGGTTGGTTCCAAGGTATGGGTTGGCCTCCGTGTGGTCGTACAATGGTTCACTGGTGGTCTAAATCTGAACGTGGTTCTATCGTGTCTATTTGGAATACGGCTCACAACTTAGGGGGTATGGTTCCAGGTGCGATGGTGTTACTTGCAAGTGCAATCTACTTCAGTAATCACGGTGTTGAAGCGACAGCAAAAGATGTATGGCAACAAGCACTTTACTATCCAGGTATCGCTGCAATGATCGCTGCAATTCCTATCTATTTTGTGATGAAAGATACACCTCAATCTTGCGGTTTACCACCAATTGAAAAATGGCGTAACGACTATCCAGATGACTATAATGAAAAAACATACGAGCACGATTTAACAACAAAAGAAATCTTCGTGACTTATGTATTGAAAAACAAACTATTATGGTACATCGCGATTGCTAACGTCTTCGTATACTTAATTCGCTACGGTGTATTGAAATGGTCTCCAGTTTACCTTGGTGAAGTCAAACACTTCAACATCAAAGGTACCGCGTGGGCATATACCATTTATGAATTAGCAGCGATTCCAGGAACATTATTATGTGGTTGGGTATCTGACCATGTGTTCAAAGGTAAACGTGGTTTAACAGGCTTTATTTTCATGATTTTAACCACCGCAGCAGTAGTTGCATTATGGTTAAACCCAGCCACTCCAGAACACGAATTAGCACAATATGCGGGTCATGCTTGGTATGAAAACCCATATCAATTAATGGACTTCATCCTAATGACAACGATCGGTTTCTTAATCTATGGTCCAGTTATGCTTATCGGTTTACACGCTCTTGAGCTTGCACCGAAAAAAGCAGCGGGTACATCAGCAGGGTTCACTGGTTTATTCGGTTACTTAGGTGGTACAGTATCAGCCTCTGCGGTTGTAGGTTGGGCAGCAGAATACTATGGCTGGGACGGCGGTTTCTATGTCATGATCGCGGGTGGTGTATTAGCTATCCTATTAATGTTTATCACGATGATTGAAGAAAGTAAGCATAAAGCAAAACTTGAAGATCACTACGGTAAATAATAAGCACAACAAAAAGGAAGATATGTAAAGCATAGTCTTCCTTTTTTTATACTCGCTATATACATCCACCTGCGCGATTAAGATGGATTTGATTAAAAAGTGAGTAAAGGTCAAAACATTTAACGATAGGCGTGGAAATCACGCGTAGCATTTCACCCTATCACCCTAAGCCGTAAATAATAACTTTCCGATAAATAAGAGGACTCGTCTATGAAATTAAAAGCAATCGCAGCCGCTGTTGCGGTTTCAACTTTAGCAGCTTGTTCAAGCCAATCTATGATGAGCAGCAGTGATAAATTAATTATTGCTCACCGTGGTGCAAGTGGTTATTTACCAGAACACACGCTTGAATCGAAAGCTTTGGCTTTTGGTCAAAAAGCAGACTATTTAGAACAAGACCTTGCGATGACCAAAGACAACCGTTTAATCGTGATTCACGATCACTTCTTAGATGGTTTAACCAATGTTGCGAAAAAATTCCCAAATCGTGCGAGAAAAGATGGTCGTTATTACGTCGTTGACTTTACACTAAAAGAAATTCAAAGCCTTGAAATGACTGAAAACTTCAAAATGGAAAACGGCAAACAAGTTCAAGTGTATCCAAACCGTTTCCCTCTTTGGAAATCACATTTCCGTATTCACACTTTTGAAGAAGAAATTGAATTTATCCAAGGTTTAGAAAAATCAACAGGTAAAAAAATTGGTATCTACCCAGAAATCAAAGCACCTTGGTTACATCACCAAGAGGGCAAAGACATTGCTGCCGCAACATTAAAAGTGCTAAAACAATATGGTTATGATACTAAAGACGATATGGTTTACCTCCAAACCTTCGACTTTAATGAATTAAAACGTATTAAAACTGAACTTCTCCCAAAAATGGGCATGGACATTAAACTTGTTCAGTTAGTGGCCTATACTGATTGGCACGAAACTGAAGAGAAAAATGCACAGGGCAAATGGGTGAACTACGATTACGATTGGATGTTTAAACCAGGCGCCATGGCAGAAGTCGCAAAATATGCGGATGGCGTTGGTCCAGGCTGGTATATGCTGATTGACGATCAAAAATCAAAAGCAGGTAACATTGTTTACACGCCATTAGTGAAAGAATTGGCCAACTACAAAATGGAACTTCATCCGTACACCGTACGTAAAGATGCCTTACCTGCATTCTTCACTGACGTGAACCAAATGTATGATGCACTATTAAACAAAGCTGGTGCAACAGGGGTCTTCACAGACTTCCCAGATACTGGTGTCGCGTTTTTGAAGAAAAATAAATAGCCACCAACTGATGTAATAAAAAGTGCGGTCGAAATGTTAAGAATTTTGACCGCACTTTATTTATATTGAGTAATTACTTCACTAACTCAAACGCAATCACCCAAAACCACTCATCTTGTGGATAAATCTCTTTAATCACCTGACGCAACTCCGGCAAGGTCATATTTTCTTGCTGGGCGTGTTGTTCAGATAACTCATCAAAATGAATAGGCGTTACCGACAACACTTTAATGTTGGCAAAAAAGCGATCGGTTTCGTTGGTGTAAACCTCCAAAACCTGATTTGGCTGAAAATACGACTCGGATTTATCACGAATGGTGATGGTTTTACGTCCTACCACAATGTCTTGCTCAAAGCGAGTGAAGAAGGTGATTTTGTTTAAGTCCACGTGTTTCCTTACTTCTTCCAATTCTTCAACGCATCAGCAAAGGCATTGCCCATTGCGTTATTGCCGGATGAGCGATCACGGCCTTTTGCAGGTTGGTTTGAGCGTGGTTTAGCCGATAAAGTGCGGTCAGTTTTTTCTGAATTTTTGACCGCACTTTCATCTAAACGCATGGTTAAGGCGATGCGTTTACGAGGCGCATCGACTTCCAATACTTTCACTTTCACGATGTCGCCAGTTTTCACTACTTGGTGCGGATCTTCCACGAACTTGTCAGAAAGTGATGAGATATGCACTAAACCGTCTTGATGTACACCGATATCCACAAAGGCACCGAAGTTAGTCACGTTGGTCACAGTACCCTCTAAAATCATACCTGGTTTTAAGTCACTGATTTCTTCTACGCCATCCATAAAGGTAGCAGTTTTGAACTCTCCACGTGGGTCACGACCCGGTTTTTCAAGCTCTTTGAAAATATCTTGTACCGTTGGCAAACCAAACTGTTCATCAATGAATTTCTTCGCATCAAGTTGACGAACGGCACTCGCATTGCCCATTAAATCTTGGATTGATTGCTCGGTCGCTTGCAAAATTTTCTCAACCACAGGGTAAGCCTCCGGGTGAACGCCTGACGCATCAAGTGGGTTTTTACCTTCTGCGATACGCATAAAGCCAGCACATTGTTCGAACGCTTTTGGTCCTAAACGAGGCACTTTTTTCAGTTGCTCACGTGTATCGAAACGCCCGTTTTCATCACGGTATGCCACGATATTTTGTGCAAGGGTTTTGGTCATTCCCGCGACACGGGCCAATAATGGCGCAGAGGCAGTATTTAAATCCACGCCTACCGCATTCACACAGTCTTCCACCACCGCATCTAACTTACGGGCTAATTGACTTTGGTTTACATCGTGTTGATATTGTCCCACGCCAATCGCTTTAGGTTCGATTTTAACTAATTCGGCTAATGGGTCTTGTAAACGACGAGCAATCGACACCGCACCACGCAAGGATACGTCTAATTCCGGGAACTCTGCCGCTGCTAATTCAGAAGCCGAATACACCGATGCGCCCGCTTCGCTCACCACCACAGTTTGTGCTTGCCAGTCAGTGAATTGCTTCATAATGTCTTTAGCAAAGCGTTCTGTTTCACGAGAGGCAGTACCATTACCGATCGCAATCAGTTCCACATTGTGTTTTTTACCCAGCTGATAAATCGCAAGGGTGGCACGCTCTGCTTGCCCTGTGTGTGGATAAACTGTATCAGTTGCCAATAATTTACCTGTGTTATCCACAACAGCCACTTTCACCCCAGTACGCAAGCCCGGGTCCAAGCCCATTGTATTTTTTGCCCCTGCCGGTGCAGCCATTAAAAGTGCGGTTAAATTTCTGGCGAAAACATCGATCGCTTCTTCTTCCGCTTTTTCACGTAAGCTGCCCATCAATTCTGTTTCTAAGTGCAATGCGACTTTGATTTTCCACGTCCAAGCAATCACTTGTTCACGCCATTTATCCGCTGGCTGCCCTGTAAAACGCACACCTAAATGTTGGCGGATAATTTCTTCACAGTAACTTTGACGCACACCTTCTTCTTGTTCAGGATCGGCATTTAAACTTAACTGTAAGAACCCCTCATTACGCCCACGGAACATTGCCAGTGCACGGTGTGAAGGTACATTTTTGAAAAGCTCTTGGTGATCAAAATAGTCTTGGAATTTTGCGCCTTCCGCTTCTTTGCCTTCTAAAACTTTTGAAACTAATACCGCACTTTGTTGTAAATAGCGACGAACTTGCGCTAAAAGTGTTGCATCTTCGGCAAAACGTTCCATTAAAATGTATCTTGCACCGTCTAATGCCGCTTTACTGTCAGCGACCCCTTTCTCATTGTCTACAAAAGAAAGTGCGGTGCTTTCTGGATCATTTTCTGGGCTGTTCCACAGTAAATCTGCCAATGGCTCAAGCCCTGCTTCAATCGCAATTTGTCCTTTGGTGCGACGTTTTGGTTTATAAGGTAAATATAAATCTTCTAATTCGGTTTTGCTTTGGACTTGCTGGATTTGGGTGCGTAGCTCGTCAGTTAATTTGCCTTGTTCTTCAATGGATTTCAAAATGGTTTGACGGCGATCTTCAAGCTCACGCAAATACATTAAACGGGTTTCAAAATGGCGTAATTGGGTGTCATCTAAGCCACCAGTGACTTCTTTACGGTAACGTGCAATAAATGGAATAGTGTTACCGTCATCTAACAATTGAATGGCGGCGAGAATTTGTTGGGGTTGAACGCTAAGTTCCGTTGCAATAATTTGGCTAATTTGTTGATTAAGCATAATTTTTAAAACTTGAGAAGAATATAAAGACAATAAAAGCGAGCCAAGCCCGCTTTTATAAGGAATTACTGTGTACGCTACAAGCGATTGGTTTCGCTTGGTTGTCGGTCACGGCACCGATTTGGTTGTTGCTTTTGTTCACTAAATAAAGTGCACCATTTAAACAGAATAAGCTTTGTTCACCTGTAATACCAACTAAAGCAGGATTACTTGCATCAAATGCTTTGAATGTCGTCACAGGTTGCTGTCCAGCTGGCGCAGTCGCTAACGATGCATCTTGTGTTGTATTGGTCTGAAGTGGCGTTTGTGCATGCGCTTCTGTTGGTGCTAACACTTCGCTTAATAAATACCCCGCTGCTGCACCAGTTGCAAAGCTTGCTAAACGGTTTCCTTGGTTCGCAGCAGGTGCTTTTGCCGCTGCGGCATTAATTGCTTGTTGGTTAAAAGTTGCATCAGGTTGTTGGGCATTTTGTTGCTGCTGTTGCTGCGCTTGCTTTACAGGAGCGGGTTTCGTCGCAACAGGGCGAGAATGCCCTACAGAACGTCCACCACGCGCGCCTTTTGCTTCGCTAATCGCTGTGACTGACAAAGCTAACACAGCGGTTAATACAATAATTTTTTTCATGTAAGTTCCTTTTTTGTTGGAGCGTTGTGATCTGTCACGAAATACGCATTATACATAAAAGCGTAAAATAAAAAATAGTTAGCACTTAGTCGGACTGCACACAATGAGGTAAAATGCACTCACTTACTTTTTATTCAGGTCAATACGATGGCAAAATCAAACTATATCACTCGTGCTGGATGGAATGCACTCGATCAAGAACTTAAATTTTTATGGAAAGAAGAACGCCCCAAAGTCACACAGGCTGTATCAGATGCGGCGGCATTAGGCGATCGTAGCGAAAACGCAGAGTATATTTATGGTAAACGTCGTTTACGTGAGATTGATCGTCGTGTGCGTTTCTTAACTAAACGCTTAGAAGTCTTGCAGATTGTTGACTATCATCCAAAACAAGAAGGCAAAGTGTTTTTTGGGGCATGGGTTGCACTAGAAAATGAAGCAGGTGAAGAAAAGCATTATCGTCTTGTGGGCTGCGATGAATTTGACCCCGCGAAAAACTGGATTTCGATTGATTCACCTGTGGCACGAGCCCTCATTGGTAAAACGATTAATGATGAAATCAAAGTCGATACCCCATCAGGTTTGATCATTCTATATATCAACCGAATTTGGTATGAAAAATAACGAGAAAGAGGCACAAAATGTGCCTCATCAAGATGATTATTTTGCTTTATGTTGTGCAAAATGTTGTGTAAAGAAATAAGTGTGTTGACCGATTGAGTCTTTCCAGTATACCCAAGAATGTCCGCCCGGTTTTTCCGTATACTGATGCGGGACATTCAAATCGAGTAATTTACGATGGAGTTCTCGATTTGGTTCAATGAAAAAATCATCAATACCACAGTCGATAATCAGATGACTTTTTGTAAACAATAGCCCATGCGCTAAATCCTTGATGTTATAGTCGCTCCAACGATCATTAACAACTGCTGAAATACCCCAATTATTTTTAAATTGCTCAATATTAACACCACCACTCATACTTCCCATTTGTCCAAATACGTCTTGGTTCTTAATACCGATATACAGTGCACCAAATCCTCCCATGCTCAATCCAGTAATTGCACGCTGTTCTTTTACCGCGTGAGTAGCATAGTGCTTATCAATATAGTCCACCAACTCCTTCGACACAAAGGTGTAATATTTCGATGCTTTTTTCAACTCGCTGTCGAGATACCAACTGTCATAGTTACCATCAGGCGAAACATAAATCACATTATATTTGTCAGCCAATTCACCTAAGTCTGTTTTCTCTGGATAATTTCGGTTATTACCAGACCAGCCGTGTAATGTATAAATTGTGCTGTATTTTTGAGTATTGGCATAGCCATCAGGTAAGACAACAGTGACAGGGATATTCTTATTCATGGATTGGCTGTACACGTCAATATTTTTCTCAGTAAACGCGAAGCCAGAGGCGGAATAACAAAGTCCTAGCATAACACTAGAAATTAAAATCACTTTTTTCATAAATGCTACCCTCTTGTATTAAAGAATTAACATCCAATGCTGAGATACAACCTGCGATTCTCAATAGCAATATAGTCCTGTGATGTTTATAAAGCAAACAATTTACTGCGCTTACCACATAAAATAACACAGAAAGACAAGGGAGGCGTGCGGCTCAAAATAGAGAAAATACATACCGCACTTCCACGACAAACGTGCATAAAAAAGGGAGGTTACCCTCCCTGTGACATAGCTATTTTTTTGACCCAATTGGTAACACTTCACGTCCATAAGAATCGATTAACATTTCAGCCACCGCTAAATAAAAAGCACACAATGCTGTCACTAATCCTAAATATCCACCGACATTGACGATGCTGTGATTTTCGGTCGCATCCCCGATTGCAAGCGCATAAAAGGTCAAAGTTAAAAAGAAGAAAATGGTTTGCAATGCACGTGGTTTACTAAAAGAAGCTAAAAACATCATCAGCGTAAAGGTTCCCCAAACTGCGAGGTACCAACCAACAAATTGTGGGGCCACATTACCTTTAAAAAAGATTACAAATAATGCCCAAGACCACCAAAACGCACCATAGCTAATAAATGCAGTAAAACCAAACGTATTACCTTTTTTGAACTCGAACATGCCTGCGATAATTTGCGCCGTACCGCCAAACGCAAACGCCATGCCGAATACTAAGCCTAAATTTTGTGCGTCAAAAAAACCACCATTAATTAAACTTAATAACCACGTTGTTAAAGCAAAACCACATAAACCTAGCGGACCAGGATTGGCATAATTTTTCACAGATAACATATAACATTTCCTTAAAAATAAATAAAAAATCAGGTGATAAAAGGTGCAATAGTATCAACGATATTTTCACAGAAATAAAGAGGGAAAAATAAAAATAATCAACCCCAAAATAACACACCAAAAAAAGTTGATCAAAATCACAATTTTGTCGAATTTCCGCAAATACGCTACTTTTTAGACAGTTAAATGACTATAATTTTTTCAGTTTAAATAATTTATTTTTTAATATTGAGGAGAAACCATAATGAGTCATACTGCTGAAAATAATATCAGTCCTGCACAAGCGGAAGTGAATGCACTGGTTGAAAAAGGATTGGTGGCATTAGAAGAGTTTCGCCAACTTGATCAACAACAAGTGGACTATATTGTTGCGAAAGCTTCTGTTGCCGCACTCGATCAACACGGTGTGTTAGCTATGCACGCTTATGAAGAAACAGGGCGTGGCGTGTTTGAAGACAAAGCAACCAAAAACCTGTTTGCCTGTGAATATGTCGTCAATAATATGCGTAATCTGAAGACAGTAGGCGTAATCAGTGAAGACGATGTCACCGGTATCACTGAAATCGCAGACCCTGTCGGTGTTGTTTGCGGTATCACACCAACCACCAACCCAACTTCTACTGCTATTTTCAAAGCCCTCATCTCTCTAAAAACGCGTAACCCAATCGTCTTTGCTTTCCACCCTTCTGCACAACAATGTTCTGCTCACGCAGCTCGTGTTGTTTACGAAGCAGCTGTTGCAGCGGGTGCGCCGAAAAACTGTATCCAATGGATTGAAAAACCTTCAATGGAAGGTACGGCAGCATTAATGAAACACCCTGGCATTGCAACTATTCTTGCAACGGGTGGTAATGCGATGGTGGAAGCGGCTTATTCTTGCGGAAAACCGGCATTAGGCGTAGGGGCAGGTAACGTGCCGGCATACGTTGAAAAAACAGCGGACATTAAACAAGCGACACACGATATTGTGATGTCGAAATCCTTTGATAACGGGATGATTTGTGCATCTGAACAGGCAGCAATTGTCGATCAGGAAGTGTACGATGAATTTGTAGCAGAAATGAAATCTTACGGTGTGTACTTCGTAAACAAAAAAGAAAAAGCAATGCTAGAAGAATTCATTTTTAGTGTAAAAGCGAATAGTGCAAACTGTGGTGGCGCAAAATTAAATGCTAATGTGGTCGGTAAACCAGCGACTTGGATTGCAGAACAAGCAGGCTTTAAAGTGCCAGAAAAAACCAACATTCTTGCGGCAGAATGTAAAGAAGTGGGCGAAAAAGAGCCATTAACGCGTGAAAAATTATCACCTGTGTTAGCGATTTTAAAATCCACTTCAACTGAAAGCGGCTTTGAGCTTTCAGAGGCAATGGTGAATTTCCACGGCTTAGGTCACTCTGCAGCAATTCACACAAAAGATGCAGCTATTGCGAAAGCGTATGGCGATCGTGTGAAAGCGATTCGTGTGATTTGGAACTCACCTTCAACTTTCGGTGGTATCGGTGATGTGTATAACGCTTTCCTTCCATCTCTCACCCTTGGTTGTGGTTCGTACGGCAAAAACTCCGTAGGCAACAACGTCAGTGCGGTCAATTTATTAAACATTAAACGAGTGGGAAGACGGAGAAATAATATGCAATGGTTCAAAGTGCCTTCAAAAATCTATTTTGAACGCGACTCAATCCAATATTTACAATCAATGAAAGGTATGGAGCGTGTGGTTATTGTGACCGATCGCACGATGGTGGATTTAGGTTTCGTTGAAAAAATCGCAAAACAAATTACCGCTCGTGGCAATCACGTAACTTACCAATTATTTGCGGACGTTGAGCCAGATCCATCAATCGAAACTGTTCGTCGTGGTGCAGAGTTAATCCGCAATTACCAACCAGATACAATTATTGCGTTAGGTGGTGGTTCAGCAATGGACGCAGCAAAAGTGATGTGGTTGTTCTATGAACAACCCGAAGTGGACTTCCGTGATTTAGTACAGAAATTTATGGATATCCGCAAACGTGCGTTCAAATTCCCACAATTAGGCCGTAAAGCACGCTTTGTGGGTATCCCAACCACATCGGGTACAGGTTCTGAAGTAACCCCGTTTGCGGTAATCACTGAGGGCGATAAAAAATACCCAATCGCAGACTATTCATTAACCCCAACTGTGGCTATTGTTGACCCTGCATTCGTAATGAGTGTGCCTGCACATGTTGCCGCAGACACGGGCTTAGACGTATTAACGCACGCAACCGAAGCCTATGTGTCAGTGCTTGCTAACGACTTTACCGACGGTCTTGCATTACAAGCGATTAAATTGGTGTTTGAACATTTAGAGCGTTCAGTGAAAGAGAAAGATCCTGAGTCACGTGAAAAAATGCACAATGCTTCAACAATGGCAGGTATGGCATTTGCCAACGCATTCTTAGGTATGAACCACTCGCTTGCACACAAAATTGGTGGTCGTTTCCACACACCGCACGGTCGTACCAACGCAGTATTAATGCCGCACGTGATTCGCTATAACGGTACTCGCCCACAAAAAACCGCAACCTGGCCGAAATATAACTACTACAAAGCCGATGTGAAATACCAAGACATCGCACGTATGTTAGGCTTACCTTGTTCAACACCAGAAGAAGGCGTGAAATCTTTCGCAAAAGCGTGCTACGACTTAGCCGTGCGTGTGGGCATCAAAATGTCTTTCAAAGAGCAAGGTATTGATGAAAAAGAATGGATGGATGCACGTCGTCAAATCGCATTACTTGCATTTGAAGACCAATGCTCACCAGCAAACCCACGCCAACCAGTTGTTGCCGATATGGAAACGATTTTAACCAACGCTTACAACGGTTATGAGGAAGGGCAGTATTAATTAGCCTCTGAATAATAAAAAAATTGACCGCACTTTTGCTCGTTCAGTGAAAGTGCGGTTATTTTTTACCAAATTTTTGCTGAAAATATCGATAGAATCAATTTTACATCCACCGCAAATCGCTTTATCCTTTTGAATTATTTTTATTTTACTCGCCTTATCCACTAAGGAAATGCTAATGAAAAATAAAACCATGTATATTGGATTGGCTTTTGTCGCCTTACTGACTTTTATTGTTGATATGCTCGCCAAAAGCGCATTTGCTGTGAATGCAAAAATCAGCGCCCTCACTATCGCAATTCTGCTCGGTATTTTTTTAGGCAATACGCTTTATCCCAAAATTTCACAACATACTTCACAAGGTGTGATGTTCGCCAAAGGCACTTTGTTGCGTTTAGGGATTATTTTGTATGGCTTTCGTTTGACCTTTCAAGATATCAGTGCAGTCGGTGTGAATGCGATTTTGACCGATGCCATTATGTTGATCGGTACTTTTATTATTACGCTTTGGCTTGGGTTACGTTATCTCAAAATGGATAAACAAATTGTCTATCTCACTGCGGGTGGTTGTAGCATTTGTGGTGCGGCAGCGATTATGTCAATGCAACCAGTGACTAAAGCCGAATCACACCAAGTGTCGGTTGCGGTAGCAGTTATCGTGATTTTTGGGACGATCTCAATGTTTTTATACCCAGTGATGTACCCTTATCTCTCGGCGTGGTTAAGTGAACATCAATTTGGTATTTATATCGGCTCGAGCGTGCACGAAGTGGCTCAAGTTTATGCGGCGGGTGGCAATATCAGCCCCGCTACGGCAGATACAGCAGTGATTTCAAAAATGATTCGTGTAATGATGCTCGCACCTTTTTTGCTGTTTATTTCGTGGTTGCTTGCAAGACAAAGTGACAACCCACAAACGAGTAAAATTACCATTCCTTGGTTTGCCTTTTTATTTATTTTAATGGCGATTATCAACTCTTTCTCTCTCATTCCTGCTGATATCGTGCGTTGGATTGTCGAACTCGACGGATTGTTATTAATCGCCGCAATGACGGCTTTAGGTTTAACCACACATATCAACGCCATCAAACAAGCCGGTCTTAAACCGCTGATTTTAGGTACGTTAGTGCTATGTTGGTTAGTTATCGGCGGATTTTTCGTGAATGTTGGAATGAGCCAACTTGTGTAACTCTTAAAAAGTGTGGTCAATTTCAAAAAAGTTTTAGGTTTTGAGAAATTGACCGCTTTTTTATGGGATTAAAATGGGTGTTGTTTAATCTATGCCTTATGTTCCAACCAGTTGCGTAGTAGCTGTTCGCCGTTCTCAGTCATAAAGGATTCAGGGTGGAATTGAACGCCGTAAATGGGCAAATCCTTGTGCTGAAATGCCATCACAACCTCTTCGGCGCACTGGGCAGTGATAGTGAGTTCTTCAGGAAAGTTTTGCTCACGAATTGCCCAAGAATGATATAAACCAATTTGAAATTCAGTCGGTAGGTTTTGAAATAACGCAGAATTTGACCGCACTTTTAGACGTTGGATGCGTCCGTGGCGTACTTTATCTAAATTGTATAACTCCCCACCAAAAAATTCGCATAGCGTTTGATGCCCTAAACATACACCTAAAATAGATTTTGACTGGTGATATTTTTCTAACATTTCAAACAGTTGCGGATAGGCGCCAGGCACATCTGGACCGGGCGAAATCAGAATATGGCTGTAATTGGCGACGGCGTTTAAATCCAACTCTTGCACGTCAACCACATCAAAAGACACGTCTAATCGGCGGATCAAATCCACTAAATTGTAGGTAAAAGAATCTTGATTATTGATAATCAGAAGTCGTTTCATATCTGTGCCATTCTCTGTGAGGAAAGAGGCAAAGTATAAAGGAAAATGCGGATTTTTGTGTGATTTTCCGTTAAACTTTCATTTATTTTTTCAATAACAGATAACTTATGTGCTTCGATTCTTTTATTCAACAAGCCAATCATTATGGCGAGCAACGCCAACCTTTTTTCTTTCTGATTGATTTTGAACAGCAACAACCAATAATTTGCCCGTTGGAACAAGCGGCTGATTTAGGGTTATTTTTTGAAATTCGAGGTCAGCAGAATGTGAATTGGCAGGTAGAAAAGCCTTGTGAGCCTTTTGAGTTGCACAAATTTCCAATGACAAAAGTGGATTATCAGCGTGGCTTTGACTTGGTACAAGACGAGTTGCAAAAAGGCAATTCCTATTTGTTGAATTTAACTTATCCTACTGAAATTCATATTAATTTTAGCCTTGCACAGATTTTCCAACAAACGACCGCACCTTATAAATTGTATTATCACGATCGCTTTGTGTGCTTTTCGCCAGAGTGTTTTGTCAATATTCATCACAATCAAATTTATACTTACCCGATGAAAGGCACCATTGATGCCACCTTGCCTGATGCGGAAAACTGCTTGTTAGATTCCGATAAAGAACGCCAAGAGCATTACACTATTGTGGATTTAATGCGTAATGATTTGGCAATAGTAGCAGAAAAAGTGGAAGTCACGCGTTTCCGTTATGTGGAAAAAATTCATACCCAAAAAGGTGCTATTTTGCAGACAAGTTCGGAGATTCGTGGCGATCTTGCTGAGAATTGGCAAGCACGTATTGGCACGATTTTAGCCACATTATTACCCGCTGGGTCGATTAGTGGTGCACCGAAAGAAAAAACTGTACAAATTATTCAAGCAGCCGAGCAACAACCTCGTGGTTATTACACGGGGATTTTTGGTATTTTCGATGGCGAGTCGCTACAAAGTGCGGTAGCCATTCGTTTTATTGAGCAAGTGGGTGATAAATATCTCTTCCGAAGTGGTGGAGGCATCACGATCTTGAGCGAGCTAGAAGATGAGCACCAAGAATTGATCCAAAAAGTCTATGTACCCATAGGATAAGCGATGACATTTCCTTTATTTGAAACCATTGCCATTGTGAATGGCGAGATTCAACAGCTTGCTTGGCATCAACAGCGTTATGAAGCGAGTTTAGCGAAGTTTTATGGCGAAAGTGTGGCGAAAGTTCACGGTCTTGCAAAAATTATCCAAATTTCGACCGCACTTGAGCAAACTCAACATTCGCCGATAATTCGCTGTCGAGTGGATTACAATCAGCAAGATTATCAAGTGCAGTATTTTGCCTATCAACGCAAAACTTACCGCACTTTTCAGCTTGTGATTTGCGATGAGATTGAATATGGGCTGAAATATGCTGATCGGACTTATTTAAACCAGTTGTTACAGCAAAAAGGCGACTGCGATGAGATTATGATCATTAAGCAAGGCAAAGTGACCGATTGTAGCATTGGTAATTTGGTTTTTCGCCAAGGTGAGCAGTGGTTTACGTCTGATACACCCTTGTTAGCAGGTACACAACGGGCGAAATTATTAGCCGAAAACAAAATTCAACAATGTCCAATTTTGCTTGAAGATGTGGCAAAATTTGACGAAATTCGCTTAATTAATGCGTTAAATCCGCTGTAAATTTTTGTTGAAGAGCGTACAATAAAAGCACTTTTTTAACCATATAAAAGGAGATAAAAAAATGACTAAAGTGATTCATACTGACAATGCGCCAGCAGCAATTGGCCCTTATGTTCAAGCGGTAGATTTAGGCAATATGGTGTTGACTTCAGGCCAAATTCCAGTGAATCCAAAAACAGGTGAAGTGCCTGCGGATATCGTGGCACAAGCACGTCAATCATTAGAAAACGTGAAAGCGATTGTGGAACAAGCGGGTTTAAGCGTGGCAAATATTGTGAAAACTACGGTGTTTGTGAAAGACCTAAATGACTTTGCTGCGGTGAACGCAGAGTATGAGCATTTCTTCAAAGAAAACAATCACCCAAATTTCCCTGCCCGTTCTTGTGTGGAAGTCGCTCGTTTACCAAAAGATGTTGGCATTGAAATCGAAGCGATTGCTGTCAAAAACTAATATGCAAATAAAAAAGACCGCACATTAACAAAAGCGGTCTTTTTTCTTGCAATTACCTCATCAACTAAGGCAAAAACAGTGATAAAGGGCGTTGTTTAATCAGTTTCCAAACACATTGACCAATATCGCACCAGCTGTCAATTTCTGTTTCTAACGAACGTAACGCAACCCATAACGCAATAAAGAAACTGACAATCAAGTTCACTAACCCGATCAGTAATACCAACATCAGACCATGTAGAAACATTTGCCAAGTGAACTCACCACTGATTGCCATATAGCCTAAATTAGCAGAAGAAAATGCCACATGACGAATATCTAGCGGTAAATTCAACACATCTCCCACTAACCCTGTGAGCCCAAGCAATAACCCAAAACAGAGATTACCCATAATTGAACCATAATTGTCATGCCAATATGCCGCAAACTTATCACGCATATTTCGAGTTAAAACACAACGTAGAAGCGGGTGATGACGCAATCGCATAGTTAAGTTTAAATAATTACTGCGATTATCAAAATAACCTGAAATGATGCCAGAAAAGAATAACCAAAAACCCGCAATTGCGGCAAACCATAAAGACCCTTGCATTGGATCAAGGGCTTTTTGCTGGTAAGCAATCTCTGCCTCAGTCAACAATGGTATACCAAAATAGTGTTGATAACCCATAGCCAATAAACACGCCACACCAATCGCTAAACTGACATTACCTAATACGGCAACGGTTTGTGAACGGAATACATCAATCAATAATTGTGCTAATTGCATATTCACTGCTTTACCTTGCCCGCTATCAACGGTCTCTGCAAAACGTGCCGCCGTCATTGCGGGCTGTTTCGTTGCTACAGTACAATGCAACATAAAAATCAGCGTAAAACCTATTCCATAGTTCAACCCTTCAGCAATCCCACGCCAAACACGATCTTCAATCATATCGCCAAGATACAGTTTAAATAACGCCATCAAAGCAATAAATATTCCCCCTCCTGCAGCAGAAAAAAACATGGCACGATACGCCTTGCTATCACGTGTAATATAGTGTTCACCATGATCACTTTTATTTTGTGTAATACTCCGCGCCAGCATTTTGACACTTTGTTTCCATAAATCGACCGCACTATGACTGCGCGCTGAAGAGATGGCTAACTCGCCAGTAAAGACAAGGATACGATGTGGTAAAAGGCGATCTTGTTGAAAAATCTCCATTAACGTCGCCAACCGAGTTAAGGTCTGATCTAAACGCGCTAATAAATGAGCCACCCCCAATGTTGATCCTGCACTTGCACCGCGGCGGTGGATTCGGTCAATTTGTTCTCGGCATTGTTCAAACATCACCTGTAAATGAGCGTCATCATATTGCAAATCTTGACGACGGGCAGTCAACCAATTCGTCACTTCACGCTGCAAAGCAACAAAAGGGGAATCGGCATCAAGTAACGTTGGGTCAAGACGCATTAACTCAGGTTCCAGCTCTTCTGCAGCAATCCAAATCGCCAACATTTCAATCGCAAAAAAACCTTCATAACGTAAATGATTGTGCACATTTTTGCGCTCTCGCTCGCAGCTGTGTCGCTGAAAGATGTCCAATAATGTTATCCAATCTTGAATGGCGGTTGCCTGTAACCATTCTTCATCACTTTCTTCACAAAACAGGACAAAGAAAATATCCCGTAAATCATTCAAATCTTTAAAAGAGGGATTAAAACGTTCGTATAACCGCTTTTGAATTTCACGCCCAAATCCTTCTCGTGCCAGCAAGCCACAGCTAATGAAAAGGGGATACAAGCGCATCTGACAGATCCATTGACACAACAATGAGGCAATTTTTTCGGTTAATTGCGTGTCATGATTTAAGCATTGGATTAAATAAGATAAACGTTGTGGCGCCTCTCCTTTCCCCCCAAAACGTAACCATTGGCACAACCCATTTAAGAGGGTAAACGCTTGTTGTTGCTCGACTTGCGTTGTTAAAAAAGGGAGAAGTTTTTCTTGGTTTAATTGATATTTTTCGATCATAACAGGTTAATAAAAAGTAAATAAGTCAACATTCACTGCCAAATGCAATAACAGATTCATGGCAGGATGGTGACAAAATAACACACAAAATACCTGATGAAAAATAAATCTCGCAATAACAACAGCATTCTTCCTCTACAATGCTGACATGGCCTTAATGATTCAAAAGGCAACTGATAAGACAAATAAATCCATTTAACTGGAGAAAAAGAAGGTGCGGTTTGGTTTTCCACCCTATCGAAAACCAAACCGCACCTTGTGTTAAGCCTTGAGAAACAATGATGGCGTGCGCTTACGACATGCGTCCGTTCTCAATATGAATCACTTGATCGCAGATTGCCATTGTGGAAGCACGGTGGCTGACTAGTACAATCAGTTTTTCCGATTTCACATTGAGCAAGGACTGCAAAATAATCGCTTCGTTTAAGCTGTCGAGGTTACTGGTTGGCTCATCAAGCAAGATAATCGGTGCATTGTGCAAGAACGCACGCGCAATACCGATACGTTGTTTTTCGCCGTCTGATAAGTTGCTACCCAATTCAGTGACTTTGGTGTCATAACCTTCTGGTAAGCTCATAATAAAGTCGTGGATCGAGGCTTTTTTCGCAGCTTCAATTACTTGTTCTTTGCTTGCGCTACGATCTGCCATCAAAATATTTTCATAGATAGTTTCATTAAAAATATAGGTTTGTTGGGTAATGTAAGCAATGTTATCACGCAAGCTGAGAGTATTAATTTCTTTTAAATCTCTGCCATTAATGCGGATTGCCCCAGCTTGTGGATCGTAAAAACGCATAATCAATTTCAACAAGGTACTTTTACCGCTACCGCTACGTCCGTGAATCCCTAAAATTTCGCCTTTAGTTAGACGTAAATTCACGTTGGAAAGGATTTGCTCATTGTCGTAAGCAAAACTTAAATGCTCAACATCAAGTTGGTTAGCATCAGTTAAATCAACACCTTTCACCACATCTTTTAAGTGTGGTTCTTCTGCTAATAAACCAAGCACACGTTCTCCACTGGCAAGGGTTTGCAATAAGTTATTGGATAAGTTACTTAATGCAATCACTGGGCCATAGCTCGACATCAATAAAATCACCGCAATTAATAAGCCTGCGAAGTTGATTTGTTGATCCAAATATAACAGGATACCTGCCACTAAAATCAGGATATTGAATGCCGAAACGGCGATTTCGGTATAAGAACGCACTTTGCCTTCTTGTTGTTTGATTTTTAAGAAGGCTTGGTCGATTTTTTCACTGCGTTGGTGAATGCCAGTCAAACGCTCTTTTTCATTGCCAAACAATTGCAATTCTTTCATACCACGAATGCTGTCGAGGAAATAATCGTTCATTTCACCGACCAGTTCACGGTAGATACGGCCGTCTTCACGTGCCATTTTGGTGGTGATAATCGGTAGAATCAAACCAATAGTGATATAGGCTAAAAACGCAATTAAGGTAAACCACAAGGAAATATGTGCAAACACGGCCAATAAAATGCTCGAGGTTAAGAACGCAATCATAATTGGTGCGATGGTGTGCGCATAGAACACTTCCAACAACTCAATATCATTGGTGACTAAAGATAATAATTGCCCTGATTGCTTGCCTTGTAATTTCACAAATGCCAGTTTACGTAAGGCGCTGAACACTTTGTCACGTAATAAGGCTAACAATTTGAACGCAATGTAGTGCCCTGACATTTGCTCAAGGTAACGTAAGATGCCACGAGCCACCGCTAGTACGATAAGTGCGGTCAAAATTTGCGAAAAACTGAGGTGGGTTGGGAAATCTAATAAGTGAGATAAGCCCATTGCGCCAAGCACCATAATGAAAATCGCCGCTAAAAAGCCAAGCACACCCATAATAATCGTGAAGCTCATAATATGTGCTAATGGTGTGACTAGCTTCAATAACTGCCACATAATGGCAAAACCATTTTTACGCATATTGTTGACCTCCGTTGCGAATATTCTCTAAGTTGCGTTGTTGATTGAACATTTCCGCATAAATGCCATTAGCCGCCATTAAACTTTCGTGGTTGCCTTGCTCCGCTAACATACCTTGCTGCAACACATAAATTTGATCTGCTTTCACGGCATTCGCCAAACGGTGGGAAATCATCACAATGGTTTTTTCTGCTTTTAAGCGTTGAATGAAATTCAAGATAATTTCTTCGCTTTCTACATCAATGTTGCTGGTGGCTTCATCAAAAATGTAGAAACTTGCATTGTGCAATAACGCTCGTGCAAGGGCTAAACGCTGAATTTGTCCGCCAGATAAGTTACTGCCACGGCTTAACAATGCCATATCTAAACCACCATTTTCACGCACGAAGTTAGCAAGGTTGACTTGTTCTAACACATCGTAAATTTGCTCATCTGTGGCATTTAAGTTCGCCATTAACATATTTTCACGCAAGGTGCCTTTGAACACATAAGAGCTGTGGCTGACTAATGACACCTGACGATAGAACGAGTGGCGATCAAGGTCTTGAATTTCTTGCTGATTGAATAAAATCTTACCTTGTTGTGCTTTATGGAAGCCCATTAATAGGGACACTAACGTAGATTTACCGCAACCACTTTTACCCACAAACACTGTTAATTGTTTTGGTTGGATAGTTAAATCTAACCCATTAATGGCTTGTTTTTCAGCGTTATAAGCAAAGTGTAAGTCTTGAATATCCACTTGAACTTGATTTTCTGCTTTAAAATCCACCGCACTTTCGTTGGTTTCCACAGGGGTGTCTAGTAAAGTGAAAATTTTGTCTGATGCGGCTTTACCGTTCATTGCTACGTGGAAGAACGAGCCGAGCAAACGCAATGGAATAAAAAACTCTGAAGCTAACAAGATAAATAAGATAACACCGAAAATGCCTAAATTATCCGATTGGAATTGTAACAGCGCAGTCAAAATCCCGATGGCAGAACCGCCGTAAGCCAACAAGTCCATAATGGACACCGAGTTAAGTTGCATGGTGAGCACTTTCATCGTAATGGTGCGGAATTTTTCTGCTTCAATATCCATTTGTTTCGCTTTGTAGTCGTCATCTTGATAGATTTTTAAGGTAATCAAACCTTGCAAGTTATCTAAGAAGCTACTGCCCAAGCCCACATAAATAGACCAATATTTATGTAGCAAGCGTTTTGCAATTTTATTCACCGCAATGATCGACATTGGAATTAAAGGTACGCAGACCAATAAAATCAACGCCGTTGGTGCATTAAACCAAACGAGGAAAATAAATAAGGTTAATGGTGCAAGTAGGCTGTAAAACAGTTGTGGTAAATAGCGACCAAAATAGATTTCCAGTTGTTCCACCCCTTCTGATGCCACTTGAATAATGGATGAGGTAGATTGTTGATTGACTTGATTTAACGGCATTGCCGCGAGTTTTTGGAAAATAAGCGTACGCAATTCGTGTTTAACGTTGGTGCTGGCTTGATAAGACGCTTTCACTGACATCTTGCCTGCAAAAGCACGCACTGCAAGCGCAACCACCAAATTAACTGCATAGCTAAATAATGTGCCAAGGGTTAATGTTTGCTCAAAGGCTTGTTCTAAACACAGCGCAAAAATGACCGCACTTACAATGCTCGCCACTAGCGCAACCCAGTTCCATAACACCGTTTTTGCGACCCATTTTTTACTGTCGGATACCGTGTTAATTAATCGTTTATCGATCATCATAAAAGGTTTGTCCTTAAAAAAGCGTAGGTGAATTTCAAGTGGGCTATTTTAACACAGATGAGAATGGGATTTATTAAAAATAAATCGAAAAACGGTATATTTTATGGCATATACCGTCATTTTTTAGAGAAAAGAAAGGGTTATTTTTTTGATGCAAATCGAGGCATCATACTGGCAATCACGGTCGCTGCAATAATGATCAAAATACCGAACCAAGAAAGTAATGACACACTCTCACCAAGTAATAAAATCGCCAAAGCGACCCCAAAAATAGGCTCAAGTGCGGTCAATAATCCAGTTAAATTGGTGTGGGTGGAATTTAGCCCTTTATTCCATAGCCAGTAGGCAATCCAACTACAAAAAATAGCGAGGTAAAGTAAGCCAGCCAACCCTTGCCAGTTCCAATTAATCTCCCAATTTTGAGTGAAGATTAATGTGAAAGGTAAGCAAGTAATGGTGCCGAGCACCACTGAAATGGCGGTGTAGGCGGTGGCAGTGATTTGCCCGATCATCGATTTTGTCCAACGCAAACAGCTGGCGAAAAGTAACCCTGCTAATAAAATGAGCGTGCAACCAAATAGTGTGATTTCCCCTTCGCTGCGTCCACCTGCGATTAGAATGGCAACCCCAACAAATGCCATTGTACCAAAAAACCAGTGATACCAAGCGGCTTTATCTTTAAAGAAAAAATGCCCCATAAAGACGATGAGCAACGGTTCTAAACCGATAATCGTCGCCGCACTAGCTGCCGAAGTGTAATGCAAGCCTATGAATTGTAATAAGAAAATTGCGGGGTAATTGAGAAAACCAAGCCACCATAATTGTGGGCGAACGGCTTTGTCCACTTTTTTCCAATGGCGCAAAAATAAAGGAAAGATCAACAAAGAGATGATGATTAAACGGGTTTGAACGGTGAGAACGGGATCAAGCATTGTGAAAGCATATTTGCCAGCCACAAAAGAACTTGCCCAAATAAAGAGCGCAATAATTTGGTATAGCATTGAGTTATAAAAAGTGCGGTTAATATTGCATTTATTTTAACCGCACTTGATGAAATGAAAAGCAGATTTTGAGATTAAATATCTAAATTTGCGTGTAATGCGTTGCTTTCGATAAATTCACGGCGAGGTTCAACTTCATCACCCATTAATGTGGTGAATAATTGATCTGCTGCGACCGCATCTTTAATTGATACTTTTAACATACGGCGTGCGTTTGGATCCATTGTGGTTTCCCAAAGTTGCTCTGGGTTCATTTCGCCTAACCCTTTATAACGCTGTACCATTAAGCCACGACGAGATTCTTTCACTAACCATTCAACCGCTTGTTCAAACGAGGTAATCTCAAGTTTACGCTCGCCACGCATAATGTATGCGCCTTCCTCAATTAAGCCCACAAGCTGTTTGCCCAATTTCATAATACGACCGTATTCGCTACCTGTCGCAAATTGGAAGTTCAAGAAGTAATCGGTATCGATACCGTGTGTGCGAACAGTTAATACGGCTTCATATAAATGGCGTTCGCTGTTAAATACCGTGCGATAGCTGTAATGGTTACCATTGCTTTCTTTCGCCACTAATTTTTCTACTAACGATTTTGCCCAAGTATCGACCGCACTTTCTTGTGCCATTAATTCAGTGGTGAGCTCAGGGTGGTAAATCAACTCTTTTAATACCGCTTCAGGATAATGACGGGTCAAACGGCCAATCATTTTATGCACCGCATTATATTCAGACACTAAATTTTCCAACGCTAAACCATTCATCGCAGGGGCATTTGCATTCACATAAAGTGCGGCATTTTCTAATGCAAGCGCCACTTCATATTGCACCATTGCTTCATCGTCTTTGATGTATTGCTCTTGTTTACCTTTTTTCACTTTATATAAAGGCGGTTGAGCAATATAAACGTGGCCTCGTTCGATGAGCTCTGGCATTTGACGATAGAAGAAGGTCAACAATAAAGTACGAATATGTGCACCGTCCACGTCCGCATCGGTCATAATAATGATGCTGTGATAACGCAATTTCTCTGGGTTGTATTCATCACGACCAATACCACAACCAAGCGCAGTGATTAATGTGCCCACTTCTGCAGACGATAACATTTTGTCGAAACGTGCTTTTTCTACGTTTAGGATTTTCCCTTTTAATGGCAAAATCGCTTGGTTTTTACGGTTACGACCTTGCTTTGCTGAACCGCCCGCAGAGTCACCCTCCACGAGGTATAATTCAGATAACGCAGGGTCACGCTCTTGACAGTCAGCCAGTTTGCCCGGTAAGCCACCTAAATCTAATGCCCCTTTACGGCGTGTCATTTCACGGGCTTTACGTGCCGCTTCACGCGCACGTGCGGCATCAATAATTTTGCCGACAATGATTTTCGCATCTGATGGGTTTTCTAATAAATATTGTTGTAAATATTCATTCATCACTGATTCAACCGCACTTTTCACTTCGGAAGACACTAATTTATCTTTCGTTTGTGAAGAGAATTTTGGATCGGGCACTTTCACAGAAATAATTGCTACTAAACCTTCACGTGCATCATCACCTGATGTTGCCACTTTTGATTTTTTATTGTGACCTTCGTTTTCCATATAGTTATTTAAACTACGGGTTAACGCACCACGGAAACCAGCTAAGTGAGTACCACCATCACGCTGTGGAATGTTATTTGTGAAGCAATAGACGTTTTCGTTAAAGCTGTCATTCCATTGCATTGATACTTCTACACCAATGCCATCTTTCTCGGTTGAAAAATAGAATGGTTTTTGGTGAATTGGATTTTTATTACGGTTCAAATATTCAACGAAGGCTTGAATACCGCCTTCATAATGGAAGTGATCTTGTCTATCGTTACGTTTATCAAATAATTTGATCGACACACCTGAATTTAAGAATGACAATTCACGTAAGCGTTTTGCCAAAATATCGTATTCAAATTCGATGTTATTGAAAATTGTCGGGCTTGGCCAGAAACGAACAGCAGTTCCTGTTTGATCGGTTTCACCGATAGCCGCTAATGGCGCTTCAGGTTCACCTAAATGGTAAATTTGTTCGTGAACTTTGCCTTGACGACGAATAGTTAATTGCAATTTGTCAGACAATGCGTTTACAACTGACACACCTACACCGTGCAAACCACCCGACACTTTATACGAGTTATCGTCAAATTTACCACCCGCGTGCAATACGGTCATAATGACTTCTGCTGCAGAAACACCTTCTTCTGGGTGAATATCAACAGGGATACCACGCCCATCATCTTGTACAGAAACTGAATTATCTGTATGAATGGTCACGGTGATGTCTTTGGCATAACCTGCCAACGCTTCATCAATGGAGTTATCCACCACTTCAAAGACCATGTGGTGTAAACCCGTACCATCATCTGTATCCCCAATGTACATACCAGGACGTTTGCGAACAGCATCCAGTCCTTTCAAGACTTTGATACTATTCGCACCATAATTTTCAGGGGTATTATTTGACATTGTTTCTCTCTTTCAAAACGGTAAAAAATTGCTGTGATTATAGCAAAAATTTGAAGAAATGGCTAAAAATAAGTGCGGTCAGTTTTGTAGCGGTTTTGCTACTAACGCATCGATTATCTAAAAAACGTAAGATCCTACATCTTAAATACAAACAACATCGTAAAACTACGTGATATGTCTCACATAACATTATTTTAAAAATAAAAATTAACAAAATTAAAACAATTTATTCACATTTCTATTGATTTAATTCTCATATTATATATATTTAATATTTATTAAATTAAATGTTAAAACAATAAAATATAAGGGAGATAATGATGAGTCAATTTGATCAGATTAATCAAAGTAAACGCGAGTTTATTCGTTCAAGTCTAGCAATGGGAACCGTTGGGGCAATTGGAGGCTCAGGATTACTAATACCAACCCGCGTACAAGCAAACTTACCTAAAATTTCTTCTTCTGCTAATATCGTTATTGCGGGTGCAGGGGCAGCAGGACTCACTATTGCTTCTCGACTCGCGGCTCGCCTTGAACCTACTGCTAAAATCACCTTAATTGACTCTCGTATTGCACACTATTACCAGCCTGGTTTTACCCTTGTTGCAGGGGGGATTAAACCTGAAAATTATGTGGTTTCTCAAACAGCGGATTATTTACCTGAAAATGTAAAATGGATTCAAGCCTCAGTGAATGAATTTGATCCAGATAGCAACAGTTTAACAACATCAACTGGTGAGAAAATCACTTACGACTATTTATTTGTTGCAACAGGTTTAAAACTAGATTACGACGCAATAGAAGGGATGGATGTTAATCTGATTGGCAAAAATGGACTAGGCAGTGTTTATCACAGCCCATCTAGTGCCTATAAAACATGGCAATTATTGGATGAATTTGCAAATAAAGGGGGAGATGCAGTCTTCTTACGTCCAGCAACAGAAATGAAATGTGCTGGTGCGCCATTAAAATATGCGTTTATTACTCGTGACTATCTACAAAGAAGAGGCACACTAGACAAATCCAAATTACTTTATAACGCCCACAATAAGACATTATTCAGTGTACCTATCGTCGACGCAAAACTAAAAATGCTGTTTGCTGAAAAAAATATCCATATAGATTATAACCGCGTGTTAACTGCGATTGATCCTGTTAAACGCATTGCAACATTTAATAGCCCTGAAGGAAAAGTCGATGTTAATTATGATTTTATTAACGTTGTACCTCCAATGAGAGCACCAGATGCAGTGCGTCATTCATCACTAGCTTGGCAAGAAGGCGGATTTGCGGCAGATGGTTGGGTTGAAGTTGAAAAACACAATCTACGTCATCGTCGTTATAAAAATGTGTTTGCCGTAGGGGATGTTGCGGGTGTACCTAAAGGAAAAACCGCAGCCAGTGTTAAATGGCAAGTACCTGTTGCAGTAGAACATTTATTAGCAGAGTTAGCCGGAAAACCTTGTGATGAAGTTTACAATGGTTACACCTCTTGTCCAATGATTACTCAACTGGGTAAAGGGATGTTAATTGAATTTGACTATAACAATCACTTAACACCATCTTTCCCTGGCGTTATTGCACCATTAGAAGAATTATGGGCAACATGGGCAATTAAAACATTAGGTTTAAAACCAACTTATTTAGGCATGTTACGCGGATTAGCTTAAGGAGAATTAACAATGAAAGAAATGCAATTTGATACACTGTGGGCGGTAACCCAAATTATGTTAGGCTCACTCTTTTGGCCACTTCTCTTCGTTGTGGTGGTGGTCTTAGGTTCTTTCTTTTATCTATTAATCAAAGAAAAAGGCGTCGTATCTTGCCGTTTAAAAGGTAGCAGCTTTTTAGGTTTATTTGGTGGGGTCGTTGCGCTGTTCTTTTTATTTTCAATTTCTGAATCCTCAATTAGCAATTTAGGTGGACCAATCGATCTGATCTTGGTTATCTTGGCTTATATTGGTGGATTCTTAGGGAGCGCCATTTTATTGTATACCATTGCTGGTTTCTTAAAAGTAGGTCGCTGTTCTTGTCAAGAAGATTAACGATTGGATAAGATAATGAAAAACGTCATTGCACCTGAAGTAAACGCTTTTTTTGATAAAGCGACAAATACTTATAGTTATGTTGTAAGTGATCCAAAAAGCCAAGCGTGTGCAGTTATTGATTCAGTCTTGGATTTAGATTATTCAGCAGGCTATATCAGTACGGAATCCGCGGACAACATTATTGATTATGTGACACAACATAAATTGAAGGTCGAATGGATTTTAGAAACGCATGTTCATGCAGATCATTTGTCTGCTGCACCTTATTTACAAGAAAAACTAGGTGGAAAAACGGGTATCGGACAACATATTACTACTGTACAAAATGTGTTCGGAAAAGCATTTAATGCAGGAACAGAATTTGCTCGTGATGGCAGTCAGTTTAATCAATTATTCTGTGATGGTGATGAATTTTCAATTGGTCATCTTCATGTAACTGTCATACACACACCAGGTCATACACCTGCCTGTGTCAGTTATTTAATTGGTGATGCCGTATTCGTGGGAGACACATTATTCATGCCAGACTATGGTACTGCACGTTGTGATTTTCCTGGCGGTGATGCAAATGTGTTATACCAGTCTGTCCAAAAATTGCTTACATTACCTGAACAAACACGTATGTTTTTGTGTCACGACTATTTACCACAAGGTCGAACAGAATATTGCTATGAAACTACGGTCAAAGCACAAAAAGAGCAAAATATTCATATTCATAATGGGATTAAACAAGCTCAATTTGTTAAAATGCGACAAGATCGTGATGCAACACTTTCGATGCCAAAATTGATCATTCCTTCAGTGCAAGTCAATATGCGAGCAGGCACACTACCACCAGCAGAAGATAATGGTCAAGTTTATCTCAAAGTTCCAATTAATTTATTCAAATCTTAACTTATATAGGAAAAATATATGACTATTCAAACAATTAGCGTCAATGAAGTATGCGAAAAACTTAAACAAGGTGCGGTATTAGTCGATATTCGCCAACCTGATGAATATTTAAGAGAAAATATTGAAGCGGCAGAGCTTCAACCATTATCACAACTAGAAAGCCAAGGATTAAAAGGAAATGCGGCTAGCGCGGATGTAGTAATTTTCCATTGCCGTTCTGGACGTCGTACACAGCAAGCAAGCAGTTTACTCTCTGCACTTACTTCAGGTAAACAAGCGTTTATTTTAGAAGGCGGAATTGATGGTTGGAAAGCGAATAACCAACCTACTCGTCTTAATCGTTCCCAACCTTTAGAAATGATGAGACAAGTGCAAATTGCTGCAGGAAGTTTAACATTACTTGGTGCAATTTTAGGTTGGCAAGTATCACCTGCATTTTATGGCTTATGCGCTTTTGTTGGTGCAGGTTTATTATTAGCAGGAACAACAGGATTCTGTGGAATGGCGCGTTTGTTAGCGGTTATGCCTTGGAATCGTCAATAAAAATATAAAAAGTAGAAGTCTTTCGACTTCTACTTTCTTCTTATCTAATTCTCTATGTTACGTTATCTGCCTATTACACATTGGCTTTCTCACTACAATATTACACTATTTAGACAAGATTTATTAGCTGCCATTGTGGTCACCCTGATGTTAGTACCACAATCGCTTTCTTATGCCCTTTTAGCAGGTGTTCCACCGTACATTGGTCTTTATTCCAGTATTGCACCGCTGCTTTTATATGCTTTATTTGGTAGTAGTCGTACACTTTCTGTTGGTCCTATTGCCATTACGTCGTTAATGACGGCTTCTATTGCCAGTACTTATGCAGCCCCTAATTCTGCGGATTATTTAACAACTGTAATTTTATTAGCACTATTATCAGGCATAATCTTAATTATCATGGGCAGTTTGCGTCTAGGGTTTTTAGCTAACTTCTTAAGTCATCCTGTCAATATTGGATTTACTACTGCATCCGCAATTATCATTATCTTTAGTCAAATTAAACATTTACTAGGCATCCAGGCACAAGGGGATAACTTACACGCTCTTATCGTTTCTTTATATGCAGATCTGCAGCATATTGATTGGATCACGTTTTGTCTAAGTTTGATTGGATTTGGCTTGCTTTACTCAATCAAGCATTTTTCACGTTATATATCAAACAACACGCTCTCACAAAGTCTAAAACGCTTTTCACCTGTCATCGTAATAGGACTACTTTCATTTTTCATATGGCACTGGCAGCTATTTTTTCAAAATGTCAAAATTGTTGGAGAAATCCCTTCTAAATTTGATGTTATTCACTGGGATAGCGTTTCTCTTGAAAAACTTAGCGCACTTTTACCTGGCGCATTCTTAATTAGTCTTGTTAGCTTCGCGAGCAGTATTTCAATTGGCAAATTATTAGCAACGAAAAAACAAGAACAAATTAAACCTAACCAAGAACTCTTTGGCTTAGGTATAGCAAATGTTGGCGTTGCATTAAGTGGCGGAATGCCCGTAACAGGCGGATTTTCACGTTCTGCAGTTAATGAAGAAGCTGGTGCTCAAACACAATTAGCGAGTATTTTTACTGCACTCGGCACATTAATGATTATCTTATGGCTCTCTGACTTCTTATACTATATGCCGCTGAGTATCCTATCTGTAACAATTATTATCGCGGTTATCCCAATGGTCGATTATTCAGCACTAAAACAAGCCTTTCGCTACGATAAGATAGAAGGATTTGTTATGCTTACAACCATTGTTTTAACTCTGGTGAAAGGAATGGAAATAGGACTTGCAACAGGCATGCTCATCTCTTTAGCAGGATATATTTATCGAACTATCCAACCTAAAATTAGTCAAATTAATCAAAATGACATATCATACAAGCAATATGATTGTTGTGAAGAAAACAGTGTTATTCTAAAAATCGAAGGTAATTTATATTTTTCTAACGCTGATTATATAGAAAATAAAATTAATGCCATTTTAAATAAAGATAAAAAAATAGTTTGCTTTATTTTAGACTTATCACAAGTCAATTATCTTGATCTATCTTGTTTAAAAAGCTTAATTTCAATTAACAATCAAATGAATAAACTAAATAAAAAACTCTATTTAATTAATCTAAATAGTCAGATTTATACTCGCTTTAAGAAAATCGAATATACTTATTTAATTAAGAAAAAGAATACGGAAGATAAAAACCATACTGGAGTATAGGAAAAATAATGGAAGAAATATTCTCGAAATGTGATCAAGCTACCTCTTTCTTAAAATCATTCTCTAACCCTAATAGGTTAATGATTTTATGTTGCATTCTAGATCAAAAACGCAACGTCACTGATATTACTAAACTTACAGGATTACCACAAGCTTCTGTATCCAATCAACTTTCTGTATTGAGAGAAAATAATTTAATTGATTGTGAAAAACGCCATAGAGAAAGATTATATTATATTGCTGATCCTAAAGTGCTCGAAATGATGCATCTTTTACATAAATTTTTCTGTGAAAAGAACAGCTAATATAATAAATTTCTTAAAAAGCACTATCTTTACTAAAATAGTGCTTTTTTTATCAAAAAATTATTAAGCCCCAATAATACGATAAAGAGCGGTATCTTTTCTATCCAAATAATGAACAGATTGAATACGACGAATAGTACGTGAACGACCACGAATTAATAACGTTTCCGTTGTAGCTAAATTACCTTTGCGATGAATTCCTTTCAATAAATCACCATTTGTGATGCCTGTCGCGGAAAAAACTAAGTTATCATCACGAACCAAATCATCTAATTTTAATACCTGATTAACTTCAATCCCCATTGCCTGACAACGATGAATTTCATCTGCAGCAATCGCTTGATTTTCAGGTGTGTTACCTTTTACCTGATGACGAGGTAATAAACGCGCTTGCATTTCACCACCTAAAGCACGTACTGCAGCCGCAGCTATCACACCTTCTGGCGCACCACCAATGCCATAGAGCATATCAACCCCTCCATCAGGCAAACAACACAAAATAGAAGCAGCTACATCACCATCTGGAATAGCGAGAACTTTTACGCCTAATTGTTGCATCTTTTTAATCGTTTCATGATGACGAGGTTTATCCAAAGTAATAACGGTTAATTGAGAAAGAAGTTTTCCCATTTTAGAGGCGACACGACGAAGATTTTGTTCCAGTGGAAGATTCAAATCAATCATACCTTTTACATCAGGTCCAACAACTAATTTTTCCATATACATATCAGGTGCTTTTAAAAATGTATCTTTTCCACCAGCCGCAAGAACAGATAAAGCATTTGCTTGCCCCATTGCCGTCATTCGAGTGCCTTCAATGGGATCAACAGCGATTGATACTTCCTCACCTTTACCCTTTCCAACTTTTTCACCAATATAAAGCATTGGTGCCTGATCAATTTCACCTTCACCAATAACCACTTCACCAGCCATATCTACCTGATTTAACATGAGTCTCATAGCTTGTACTGCTGCATTGTCTGCAGCATCTTTATCACCTCGTCCCAACCATGCGAAACCAGCCAGTGCCGCTGCTTCTGTTACTCTTGAAAATTCAATCGCTAATGCTCTATTCATCTGATGATTCCTTAATATTAAATTAATGCAATTTAAGTTGTATTTTAGCATTTAGCAATCGATTGCGTAATTAAAAATTAAAAAATGATAACAATTTTTTCGAATGAGATTAGAAATTATGTTAATGTGACAAGGAAATGTTATTCGCTGTTTAACAATCAGGTTAACTGGAGTAAAATAAACAAACTTATTACATATTAGAGGAAGCCTTTATGTCTTTAGAAATTTTAGATCAATTAGAAGAAAAAATTAAACAAGCGGTTGAAACTATTCAATTGCTTCAATTAGAAATTGATGAATTAAAAGAAAAAAATACACAATCACAGCAAGCTTATGACGCATTACGCAATGAAAATGAGCACCTCAAAAGTGAACACCAAAACTGGCAAGAACGTTTACGCTCATTGTTAGGTAAAATTGACAACGTATAATTGATTTTTGCATTAAGGCTTAGTTTTTCTAAGCCTTATTTTTAGGAGGAATTAGTGAAACCAAAAATTTGTATCATTACAGGAAGCACGCTAGGTGGTGCAGAATATGTAGCAGAGCATATTGCTGATGTGCTTGAGCAACAAGACTACGCAGTCCGCTTAGAACACGGTCCAAGTTTTGAAGAGGTTATCAATGAAAAATGCTGGTTAGTGGTCACTTCAACTCACGGTGCAGGCGAATTACCTGATAATATTAAGCCGTTATTTGAAAAATTGGCTTTCAATTCGAAACCTTTAGCAGATTTACGTTTTGCGGTGATCGGGTTAGGAAATTCTGATTATGACACTTTCTGTTATGCGGTAAATCAAGTTGAACAATTACTTACAGGTAAAGATGCTTTTCAAGTTTGCGATTCTTTAAGAATGGATATGTTACACGTTACCGATCCTGAACAAACCGCAGAAGAATGGTTACCTCAATTCACCAATCAATTATAGTTTTTTCCTCTCTAAAAATGATATGCTGGCATTTCTGCATATCATTTTTTATTCTCTTTTTGTTTGTCATTTAAGCATTCAATCAATGTTCTCTCTGTGGATAAGTTAGTTGAAAACTGTATAAAAGCTGTTTTTATGCTATAAATAAAATATATTTATTTTTACTCTGTGGATAACTTTGCTTTTTTTACACAAGTTTTTTAATCTCAAAAAGAGAGATCTTAACAGGATAAAATCAGATCTAACTTATTCATTTTAAATAGGAAAAAGATCTTAATCACAGATCGTAACGATCTTAATAATAACAATAATAAGCTCTCTCTATATAAAAAGATCTTATCTCTATTAACAAACGATCCTTTTTCATATCGCAACCCATTCTCGATCACAAAATGTTTCTTTCAAGGATCAGCAAATTTCAGTAGAATAGCCAACCAGCAAAATGAAGGATCAAAAGATCGAAGAATACGAGATAAATTACTAAAGGTTATTATGTTTTATACTGAAAATTATGATGTGATAGTGATTGGTGGAGGCCACGCAGGAACAGAAGCAGCACTCGCACCAGCACGTATGGGGTTAAAAACTCTCCTTCTTACCCATAATATAGATACATTAGGTCAAATGTCTTGTAATCCTGCCATTGGTGGAATTGGAAAAGGTCATTTAGTCAGAGAAATTGATGCAATGGGCGGTTTAATAGCGACTGCCGCAGACCAAGCAGGGATCCAATTTCGTACATTAAACAGCAGTAAAGGCCCTGCAGTGCGTGCGACACGTGCTCAAGCTGACCGTGTTTTATACCGCCAAGCAGTACGCATTGCTTTAGAAAATCAAGAAAACTTAGATATTTTTCAACAAGAAGTCACAGATATTATTTTAGAAGGGGATCGTGTTTCGGGTGTAGAAACCAAAATGGGTCTGAAATTCCGTGCAAAAGCCGTGATCTTAACAGCGGGTACGTTCTTATCAGGTAAGATCCACATAGGTTTGGAAAACTACACTGGTGGTCGCGCGGGTGATCCAGCATCTGTAATGCTTGCCGATCGTTTACGTAATCTCAATTTACGCGTGGATCGCTTAAAAACAGGTACACCACCACGTATTGATGCAAGAACCATCGATTTTTCTATTTTGGCAAAACAACATGGCGACGAAAAATTACCTGTATTTTCCTTTATGGGATCAGTAGATCAACATCCTCGCCAAATCCCTTGTTTTATTACTCATACTAACGAACAAACCCACGAAGTGATCCGTAATAACTTGGATCGCAGTCCAATGTATGCTGGGATTATTGAAGGTATCGGCCCACGCTATTGCCCATCGATCGAAGATAAGGTGATGCGTTTCTCTGAGCGTAATTCACACCAAATTTATCTTGAACCTGAAGGTTTAACCAGTAATGAGATCTATCCAAACGGGATCTCAACCAGCTTACCTTTTGATGTGCAAATGAAGATCGTGAACTCAATGAAAGGGATGGAAAAAGCGCGCATTATTAAACCGGGTTATGCCATTGAATATGATTATTTTGATCCGCGCGATCTCAAACCAACTTTAGAAACCAAATCTATCTCGGGTTTATTCTTCGCAGGTCAAATTAACGGTACAACTGGTTATGAAGAAGCCGCTGCACAAGGCTTGTTAGCGGGGATTAACGCGGGTTTATTTGTACAAGAAAAAGAATCTTGGTTCCCACGTCGTGATCAGGCTTATGTGGGGGTATTAGTTGATGATCTTTGTACTTTAGGTACAAAAGAGCCTTACCGCGTATTCACTTCGCGTGCTGAATATCGTTTATTATTGCGTGAAGACAATGCGGATAGCCGTTTAACACCAATCGCACAGGAATTAGGTCTAATCAGCGAAGAGCGTTGGGCGAGATTTAATCAAAAAATGGAAAATATCGAATTAGAGCGTCAACGTTTACGTCAAATTTGGTTGCACCCACGTTCAGAGCATTTGGAAGAAGCTAACCAAGTGTTAAGTAGCCCATTAGTGCGTGAAGCCAACGGTGAAGACTTATTACGTCGTCCAGAAATAAATTATCAAATTTTGACCGCACTTACGCCATTCCAACCGGCAATAGAAGATAAAGAAGCGGTGGAACAAGTAGAAATTGCGATTAAATACCAAGGTTATATTGAACATCAACAAGAAGAAATTGAGCGTCAAAAACGTCACGAAAATACCGCAATTCCAGCGAATTTTGATTATTCTGCCGTTTCTGGTTTATCTAATGAAGTGCGTGCGAAATTAGAGCAACACCGCCCTGTTTCCATTGGACAGGCTTCACGTATTTCAGGTATTACCCCTGCTGCGATTTCAATTTTATTAGTGAATTTGAAAAAGCAAGGTATGTTAAAGCGTGGTGAATAATGATTAACCTCGAACAGCAATTAAGTCAAAAATTAGAAACTTTATTAAAACAGACCGCACTTTCGATAACCGATCAACAGAAAGTGCAGTTAGTGAAATTAGTGCTACTCCTTCACAAGTGGAATAAAGCTTATAACTTGACATCAGTGCGTGAGCCAATGGAAATGTTAGTCAAACATATTTTGGATAGCGTTGTGGTGAGCCCTTATTTAGAGGGGGAACGTTTTATTGATGTTGGGACAGGCCCAGGGCTTCCAGGGTTACCTTTAGCCATTATTAACCCTGATAAACAATTTATCTTGTTAGATAGTTTAGGGAAACGCATTAGCTTTATTCGCAATGCTATTCGTGAGCTCGATCTAAATAATGTTGAGCCAGTATTAAGCCGTATTGAAGAATATCAACCTGAACAATTATTTGATGGTGTATTAAGTCGAGCATTTGCTTCATTAAAAGATATGACTGATTGGTGTCAGCATTTACCTAACGAAAATGGTTGTTTTTATGCCTTAAAAGGTATCTACCATCAGGAAGAAGTCCAAGAATTACAGGAAAAATTTGCATTACAGAAGGTAATTAAGTTAGCCGTGCCTGACCTGATTGGTGAGCGTCATTTGGTGATTGTTAAATAAACTTTAATGAGATGTTTAAAAAATCTGATTTTGTGATCTTATTCACATATTTTAATTTTTAATAAAATTAAAACTATCGTATAATCACGCGTAATTTTTTTTAATTTACGCTAGTTAGTGACAACAGTCGTTTATCAATAATGTCTCGAGTGATACAACAAGCTAAGAAAAAGTATAAAATGGTACTTAGCATTGAGTTCATTATTCTACTTGCTAGCTTATTTTTATTAACATTTTGGCAATGGAAGATCGCATTATCCTTTAGTTTAGGTATAGTAGCGATTTTTTTACCTTATTGTTTATTTGTGTGGGTTGTCTTTTTTACTAAAAATCAACAACTTTCTAATAAAATAACCTCATTTTATCGTGGTGAAGCAATAAAGTTCGTTAGTACAATTGTGTTGATTGTTTTAGCATTTAGACTTTATGCCGACATGCACATAATGGCGTTTTTTACAGGTTATTTTATAGCAATTATTTTGAACAATATTCTTCCATTTTTGGTGAGTAAGTATTTAAAACATATAAATTTTTCATAAATATCAAAAAGGATTAACTATGGCAGCAGAGCTTACAACAGCTGGATATATTGGACACCATCTTGAATTTCTTAAAACAGGGGATTCTTTTTGGCATGTTCATTTAGATACGCTTTTCTTCTCACTTGTTGCAGGAGCTATCTTTCTTTTTATCTTTTCTCGTGTAGCCAAAAAAGCAACAACAGGTGTTCCAAGTAAATTGCAATGTTTAGTTGAAATTCTTGTTGGTTGGGTTGATGGCGTTGTAAAAGAAAATTTTCATGGACCAAGACACTTTGTTGCACCTTTAGCATTAACAGTGTTTTGTTGGGTGTTTATTATGAATGCTATTGACTTGATTCCAGTAGATTTTCTACCTCAAGTTGCAAATTTATTTGGTATTCATTATCTAAGAGCGGTACCAACAGCAGATATTAGTGCAACACTTGGGATGTCAATTTGTGTATTTTTCCTAATTTTGTTCTATACCATCAAATCAAAAGGTGTGACAGGTTTTGTGAAAGAATATACACTCCATCCTTTTAATCACTGGGCATTCATCCCTGTGAACCTTGTACTCGAATTAGTGACATTATTAGCAAAACCAATTTCTCTTGCTTTCCGTTTATTCGGTAATATGTATGCAGGTGAACTTATCTTCATTTTAATTGCTGTAATGTATTCTGCGAATATGGCTATTGCCGCGTTAGGTATTCCATTACATTTAGCGTGGGCGATTTTCCATATTCTTGTTATTACGCTACAAGCCTTCATCTTTATGATGTTGACTATTGTGTATTTAAGTATCGCTTATAACAAAGCTGATCACTAATTAATGATGATAGTGAATGAAAATTCACTGTGATTTATTGTTTTTTACTAACCAGCCTTTTGGCTAATTTCTTTAAAATCTAACTGGAGAAACTTATGGAAACTGTAATTACAGCAACAATTATCGGTGCATCAATCTTATTAGCGTTTGCTGCATTAGGTACAGCGATTGGCTTTGCGATTTTAGGTGGTAAATTCTTAGAATCATCTGCACGTCAACCTGAGTTAGCAAGCAGCTTACAAACTAAAATGTTTATCGTTGCTGGTCTTCTTGATGCTATCGCGATGATCGCTGTAGGTATTTCATTATTATTCATCTTCGCAAACCCATTCATCGGCTTATTACAATAATTGTCGGCTTGTCAGAGACTGCAATTAATTACTCTTTTGAGTAATCTAAACGACAATTATTAAGGAGGGGGTTGTGAATTTAAATGCAACACTAATTGGTCAACTTATAGCATTCGCAATTTTCGTTGCGTTTTGTATGAAATTTGTTTGGCCACCAATTATTAAAGCAATTGAAGAACGCCAACGTTCAATTGCCAATGCACTTGCATCAGCTGAAGCTGCTAGAAAAGAACAAGCTGATACTAAAGCATTAGTGGAACAAGAAATCACTGATGCTAAAGTACAAGCGCAACAAATTATTGATTTGGCAAATAAACGCCGTAATGAAATTCTAGAAGAAGTAAAAGCGGAAGCAGAAGCAACAAGAAGCAGAATTATTGAACAAGGTTACGCAGAGGTTGAAGCTGAGCGTAAACGTGTTCAAGAAGAGTTACGTGTTAAAGTTGCATCAATTGCTATAGCTGGTGCTGAGAAAATTGTGGGTCGTACTGTTGATGAAGCGGCAAACAATGACATCATTGATAAATTAGTTGCAGAACTATAATAAGGTTGGGCTTATGTCAGAATTAACTACAATAGCTCGCCCTTATGCTAAAGCAGCATTTGATTTTGCTATCGAACAAAGTACGGTAGAAAAATGGACAGAAATGCTACAATTTACATCAGAAGTTATTAAAGATGATGTAATGAAAACATTTTTAACAAGTTCACTTTCTGCTAACAAACTTGCCGATACAGTAATTTCAATTTGTGGCGACCAACTTGATCAATATGGGCAAAATCTTATTCGGTTAATGGCTGAAAATAAGC
Source organism: Pasteurella multocida subsp. multocida OH4807 (assembly GCA_000973525.1). NCBI lineage: Bacteria > Pseudomonadati > Pseudomonadota > Gammaproteobacteria > Pasteurellales > Pasteurellaceae > Pasteurella > Pasteurella multocida. Next base: position 1,852,676 of record CP004391.1, read on the forward strand.
GTTTAACTGTACTTCCTGCAGTTTATCAAGAGTTTCAACATTATGTTGAAGAGCATCAAAAAACAGCAGAGGTTCAAGTCATATCAGCTCAACCATTAAATGCAACGCAAGAGCAAAAAATTGCAGCAGCAATGGAGAAAAGATTAGCTCGTAAAGTTAAATTAAATTGTAGCTTAGATAGTTCACTGATCGCAGGGGTTATTATCCGTACAGATGATTTTGTTATCGATGGAAGTAGTCGCGGACAACTGACTCGCCTAGCAAATGAGCTGCAATTATAAGAGGAATAAAAGATGCAACTAAATTCTACAGAAATTAGTGAATTGATTAAAAAACGCATTGCCCAATTTGATGTAGTGAGTGAAGCACGTAATACTGGGACAATCGTTTCTGTGAGTGACGGTATTATCCGTATTCATGGATTAAGTGAAGTAATGCAAGGTGAAATGATTGCATTACCTGGTAACCGTTATGCTATGGCACTTAACTTAGAAAGAGACTCTGTGGGTGCGGTAGTAATGGGCCCTTATGCAGATCTTGCAGAAGGTATGGAAGTTCAATGTACAGGTCGTATCCTTGAAGTACCCGTTGGTCGTGGTTTATTAGGTCGTGTAGTTAATACATTAGGTGAACCAATCGATGGTAAAGGTGAAATCGTAAATGATGGTTTCTCACCAGTTGAAGTCATTGCGCCAGGTGTTATCGATCGTAAATCGGTAGATCAACCAGTTCAAACTGGTTATAAAGCCGTTGACTCAATGGTGCCAATCGGTCGTGGTCAACGTGAGTTGATTATCGGTGACCGTCAAACAGGTAAAACCGCATTAGCAATCGATGCGATCATCAACCAACGTGATTCAGGTATCAAATGTATCTATGTTGCGATCGGTCAAAAAGCATCAACAATTGCGAACGTAGTGCGTAAGTTAGAAGAACACGGTGCACTACAAAACACGATCGTTGTTGTTGCTTCGGCATCTGAATCAGCTGCATTACAATATCTTGCGCCATATTCTGGTTGTGCAATGGGTGAATATTTCCGTGATCGCGGTGAAGATGCGTTAATCGTTTATGATGATTTATCAAAACAAGCAGTAGCATACCGTCAAATTTCATTATTATTACGTCGTCCACCAGGTCGTGAAGCATTCCCTGGGGATGTATTCTACCTACACTCTCGTTTACTTGAGCGTGCATCACGTGTAAATGAAGATTATGTTGAGCGTTTTACTAACGGTGAAGTGAAAGGAAAAACAGGTTCTTTAACCGCACTTCCGATCATTGAAACCCAAGCAGGTGACGTTTCTGCATTCGTTCCAACAAACGTAATTTCGATTACCGATGGTCAGATTTTCTTAGAATCTAACCTATTTAACTCAGGTATTCGCCCTGCGGTAAACCCAGGTATTTCGGTATCTCGTGTTGGTGGTTCTGCACAAACTAAAGTGGTTAAAAAATTAGCAGGTGGTATTCGTACAGCACTTGCTCAATATCGTGAATTAGCAGCATTTGCTCAATTTGCTTCAGACCTTGATGATGCAACTCGTAAACAATTATCTCATGGTCAAAAAGTAACTGAATTATTGAAACAAAAACAATATTCTCCATTATCAGTAGCACAGCAAGCGTTAGTGTTATTTGCAGTGGAATTTGGTTATTTAGATGAAGTGGAGTTAGATCGTATTGGTTCGTTTGAATCAGCACTTTTAGAGTATGCTAACCATAACCATGCTGACTTTATGCGTGAGCTAACCCAATCTGGCAACTACAATGATGAAATCAAAGATTCATTGAAGGGCATTTTGGATAGCTTCAAAGCAAACAGTGCGTGGTAAGTTAACACTTTAAATGGAGAGACAAAATGGCAGGTGCTAAAGAGATAAGAACCAAAATCGCGAGTGTAAAAAGTACACAAAAAATTACTAAAGCGATGGAAATGGTTGCTGCCTCCAAAATGCGTAAAACGCAAGAACGTATGTCTTCTTCACGCCCTTATTCAGAAACAATACGTAATGTGATTAGCCACGTTTCAAAAGCAACGATCGGTTATAAACATCCATTTTTAGTGGATCGAGATATTAAAAATGTGGGCATCATTGTGGTGTCTACAGACCGAGGTCTTTGTGGTGGCTTAAACGTGAACTTGTTTAAAACTGTATTAAATGAAATGAAAGACTGGAAAGAAAAACAAGTTTCTGTTCAGTTAAGTTTAATCGGTTCTAAATCTATCAACTTTTTCCAATCTATGGGTATCAAAATCCTTACCCAAGATTCAGGTATTGGTGATACACCTTCTATTGAGCAATTGATTGGGTCAGTAAACTCAATGATTGATGCTTATAAGAAAGGTGAAGTTGATGTGGTGTATTTGGTGTATAACAAATTCATTAACACAATGTCACAAAAGCCTGTGTTGGAAAAATTAATTCCATTACCAGAATTAGATAATGATGAATTAGGCGAAAGAAAACAAGTGTGGGATTATATTTACGAACCTGATGCAAAAGTCTTATTAGATAATTTACTCATTCGTTATTTAGAATCTCAAGTTTATCAAGCGGCAGTTGAAAATCTTGCTTCTGAACAAGCGGCTCGAATGGTTGCAATGAAAGCGGCAACTGACAATGCGGGCAACTTAATTAACGACTTACAGTTAGTGTATAACAAAGCTCGTCAAGCAAGTATTACAAATGAATTAAATGAAATTGTTGCGGGTGCAGCAGCAATTTAACAAATAGAGGATCGGTAATGGCAACTGGAAAAATTGTACAAATCATCGGTGCGGTTATTGACGTTGAATTCCCACAAGATGCAGTACCAAAAGTATATGATGCCTTAAATGTTGAAACCGGCTTAGTGCTTGAAGTTCAACAACAATTAGGTGGTGGTGTAGTTCGCTGTATCGCAATGGGTTCATCTGATGGATTAAAACGCGGTTTAAGTGTAACTAACACAAACAACCCGATTTCTGTACCAGTAGGTACAAAAACATTGGGTCGTATTATGAACGTATTGGGTGAACCAATCGACGAACAAGGTCCAATCGGTGCAGAAGAAAATTGGTCAATCCACCGTGCGCCACCAAGCTATGAAGAACAATCTAATAGTACTGAACTTTTAGAAACGGGTATTAAAGTTATCGACTTAGTATGTCCGTTTGCGAAAGGGGGTAAAGTTGGTTTATTCGGTGGTGCGGGTGTAGGTAAAACCGTTAATATGATGGAATTAATCCGTAACATCGCGATTGAGCACTCAGGTTACTCCGTATTTGCTGGTGTAGGTGAGCGTACTCGTGAAGGTAACGACTTCTACCACGAAATGAAAGATTCTAACGTATTAGATAAAGTATCTCTTGTTTATGGTCAGATGAATGAGCCACCAGGTAACCGTCTACGTGTTGCGTTAACGGGTTTAACAATGGCTGAAAAATTCCGTGATGAAGGTCGTGACGTATTATTCTTCGTAGATAATATTTATCGTTATACCCTTGCAGGTACTGAAGTATCCGCATTATTAGGTCGTATGCCATCTGCGGTAGGTTACCAACCAACCCTTGCAGAAGAGATGGGGGTACTTCAAGAGCGTATTACTTCAACTAAGACGGGTTCTATTACCTCTGTTCAAGCGGTTTACGTTCCTGCCGATGACTTAACTGACCCATCGCCAGCAACAACATTCGCGCACTTAGATTCAACAGTAGTATTAAGCCGTCAAATCGCATCTTTAGGTATCTATCCTGCGGTTGACCCATTAGAGTCAACTTCACGTCAGTTAGATCCATTAGTTGTTGGTGAAGAGCACTATAACGTTGCTCGTGGTGTTCAAACCACATTACAACGCTATAAAGAATTGAAAGATATCATCGCAATTCTTGGTATGGATGAGTTATCTGAAGATGATAAATTAGTGGTGGCACGTGCTCGTAAGATCGAGCGTTTCTTGTCACAACCGTTCTTCGTAGCAGAAGTCTTTAACGGTACGCCAGGTAAATATGTACCATTAAAAGAAACGATTCGTGGTTTCAAAGGTATTTTAGACGGTGAATACGACCATATTCCTGAACAAGCGTTCTATATGGCGGGTACCATTGACGAAGTATTAGAAAAAGCGGCGAAACTATAATTGCTTCTGAAAGCAAAGAATAAAGCTTGAAGGAGAAAGTATGTCAGTATTTAACTTAACCATAGTAAGTGCAGAACAACAAATTTTTTCTGGTCAAGTAAAGAGTATTCAAGCAACAGGTATTGAGGGTGAACTTGGAATTTTAGCAGGTCATACCCCTTTACTTACCGCAATTAAACCTGGTATTGTTAAACTTACTCTTGAAGATGGCAAAGAAGAAGTCGTTTATGTTTCTGGTGGTTTTTTAGAAGTTCAACCAAATATTGTTACTGTATTAGCAGATACGGCAATTCGTGGTGATGAACTTGATGGCGATCGTATTTTAGCTGCGAAGAAACGCGCAGAAGAAAATATTCGTTCACGTCATAGTGATTCGAATTATGAAATGTTAGCATCAAAACTTTCTAAAGAATTAGCAAAACTACGTGCTTATGAATTGACAGAAAAATTAGTGAAAAATAAACGCTAATTTGACCGCACTTTAAAGACAAAAAAGACCACATTTGTGGTCTTTTTCTTTTTATTTATTTTCCTTTTTTAACCCAATATTGAAATGGTGTACTTTCAACTTCACTTTTTAATAAGGTGTGTTCCATAAATTGGCAAAAACTTGGAATATCTCTGGTTGTTGCTGGATCATCTGCAATTACTAATAACACATCCCCCTCTTCCAAAAAGCGAATATGTTTTCTCACTAACATCACTGGCTCCGGACAGCGCAAGCCGAGTGTATCTAACGTTTGTGTTACCCTAATTTCGTTCATTGATTTTTGTCATTTGTTGAATAAATTTAAGCGGTATAATACAACAAACTCAAATAGCGTAGAAGTTTAATGCGAATATGATTGAATATAAAATTCCAAAAAGTGCGGTCGTTTTTGAAGAAGAAATCAAAAAAAGTCGTTTTATTACTTATCTTCAGCACGTGGAAGGTATTTCCGAAGCAAAAGCTTTTTGGCAGCAGATTAAATTACAACATCCGCAAGCGCATCATCATTGTTGGGCGACTGTCGCGGGTGCGCCAAACGATTCGCAACAATTCGGATTTTCTGATGACTGTGAACCAGCAGGCACGGCGGGTAAACCGATGTTAGCTGCTTTACAAGGCAGTGGTGTTGGTGAAATTTGTGCAGTGGTAGTACGTTATTACGGTGGGATTTTATTGGGTACTGGCGGATTAGTGCGTGCTTATGGTAATGGTGTGCAACAAGCTTTAGCTTTATTAGAAACAAATATTAAAGTAGAACGTATAGTTCATAAAGTGCGGTGTGATTATGCTCGAATTAATAGTTTGCAATTATTGTGCGAGAAATACGATGTGACGATTTTAGATCAACAATTTGCTGACGTTGTAGGGTTTGAGTTAGGGATCAGAGATGATAAACTGGCGATATTTGAACACGCCTTAATTGAACGTTTTAGTGGGCAGTTACAGTTAGAAAGAGAGTAAGTTTTGCGAATATTATCCATCATCCGAATTGTCGGCATTTTAGTTATGTGTTTTTCCATCACGATGTTAGCGCCTGCTTTCGTTGCATTGTTGTATGGTGATGGTGGTGGTAAGGCATTTGTTCAAACGTTTGTGATGAGTTCAATTGTTGGTTTATCGCTTTGGTGGCCTTGTCATCATCACAAAGAAGAATTGCGTTCTCGAGATGGTTTTTTTATTGTTGTTGCCTTTTGGATTGTGTTAGGTAGTTTGGGGGCAATTCCATTCTTATTATTTGAAAAACCAGATCTGACTTTGTCAGGTGCTTTTTTTGAATCTTTTTCTGGTCTGACAACAACAGGAGCAACAAATATTACAGGGTTAGACACCTTACCCAAAGCAATTTTGTTTTACCGCCAGTTATTGCAATGGATGGGAGGAATGGGAATCATTGTATTAGCCGTTGCAATTATTCCTTTGCTGGGAATTGGTGGAATGCAATTGTATCGAGCGGAGATGTCTGGTCCATTAAAAGATCAAAAAATGCGTCCTCGTATTGCAGAAACGGCTAAAATTTTATGGTTTATCTATACCTCACTTACTGTTTTATGTGCTTTTGCCTATTGGTTAGCTGGTATGTCTGCATTTGATGCAATTAGTCACAGTTTCTCGACTGTCTCTATTGGGGGATTTTCAACTCATGATGCAAGTATGGGACATTTCAATAATACAGCAATAAACGTAATTACTATTGTTTTTTTACTTATTTCTGCCTGTAACTATGCTCTGCATTTTGCCGCTTTTTCAGAATTAAAGCGTGGCAAATCACTCAGAATGTATTTACGGGATTCCGAATTTAAGTTTTTTATTAGCTTTCAAATTATACTTATTGCAATTTGTTTTATTTTTCTTTGGTGGAGTGGACAAGAAAAAAGTTTAGAACAAGCAGCATTTCAGGCTGTATCTATTTCAACAACAACAGGTTACACCACGACCGATTTTACTCAATGGCCTTCTTTTATTCCCATGCTTTTATTATTTTCTTCTTTTGTTGGAGGATGCGCAGGTTCTACTGGAGGGGGATTAAAAGCAGTGCGAATTTTAATCTTATCGCTACAATGGAACAGGGAAATTAAACGGTTTGTACATCCTAATTTAGTTTATCCAATTAAACTAGGTAAAAATATTGTTCCTGAACGTGTATTAGAAGGTATTTGGGCATTTTTTTCGGCATATGCTTTTGTTTTTATGCTTTGTTTATTTGGTGTAATAGCTTGCGGTGTCGATATTTTTGATGCTTTCAATGCCGTTGTCGCTTGTTTAAATAATTTAGGACCAGGTCTAGGACAAGTGAGTAGTAATTTTGTCGGTATACCTGATAGTGCGAAGTGGATTTTAACTTTTGCTATGATTTGTGGGCGATTAGAGATCTTCTCATTGCTCGTCCTCTTTAGCCCAGCATTCTGGAAAGAATAATGAAAACATTAATTTTGTATTCAAGTTGTGATGGACAAACAAAAAAAATTGCTGAATTTATTGCCCTACACTTATCAGGTGAGGTCGTCATTGAAGCATTAACTGAAAAATCAAAAATAGATAGCGCTGATAATGTGATCATTGGTGCATCTATACGTTATGGGCACTTTAATAAAGTGCTTAATCATTTTATTAAGAAACATACCGCACTTTTATCGCAAAAAAAGACCGCTTTTTTTGCAGTGAATTTAACAGCACGTAAAGCAGGTAAAGACACGCCAGAAACGAATATTTATGTACGAAAGTTTTTTTTACGCACTGATTGGCAGCCCAATTTTAAAGTAGTCTTTGCAGGAGCACTTCGCTATCCTCAATATCGCTTTTTTGATCGTATTATGATTAAGTTGATTATGAGCATGACAGGTGGTGAAACGGATACAACAAAAGAAGTTGAGTATACCAATTGGGATAAGGTGAAATTATTTGCAATACAATATGACCAATTTATTCAATAATATATCCTCATTAAGTTACTTTGTTGGTTAATAAAGAATCGATCGAAAAAAAATGTAAAAAAAGATCTTGAAGGATTTCGATAACTATCTATAATGCACCCCCGCAACGCAAGAGTCGCAAGCGAACAAACAAGCCGATGAGTTTAAAGGTCATTTTGCACAAAAACTGCAAAAAATCGCTTGACAGGAAAAATAAGTTTTATTACTATTTACAGCCTTGCTTGATGCAACGTTCTTTAACAATCTAACAGACAATCTGTGTGGGCACTTGTTGATTGATTTCATTTTAAAAAATTTTAATGATAGAAGTCTTAATAGGTGCTTAAACTAGAAATTCATTATACTTTTGAAGTAGATATGTAAACTTTAGCTAAGCAGTTTATTGAGCGATTGAACTTGAATTGAAGAGTTTGATCATGGCTCAGATTGAACGCTGGCGGCAGGCTTAACACATGCAAGTCGAACGGTAGCAGGAAGAAAGCTTGCTTTCTTTGCTGACGAGTGGCGGACGGGTGAGTAATGCTTGGGAATCTGGCTTATGGAGGGGGATAACTGCGGGAAACTGCAGCTAATACCGCGTATTATCGAGAGATGAAAGGGTGGGACCTTCGGGCCACCTGCCATAAGATGAGCCCAAGTGGGATTAGGTAGTTGGTGGGGTAAAGGCCTACCAAGCCGACGATCTCTAGCTGGTCTGAGAGGATGACCAGCCACACTGGGACTGAGACACGGCCCAGACTCCTACGGGAGGCAGCAGTGGGGAATATTGCGCAATGGGGGGAACCCTGACGCAGCCATGCCGCGTGAATGAAGAAGGCCTTCGGGTTGTAAAGTTCTTTCGGTAATGAGGAAGGGGTATTATTGAATAGATAATATCATTGACGTTAATTACAGAAGAAGCACCGGCTAACTCCGTGCCAGCAGCCGCGGTAATACGGAGGGTGCGAGCGTTAATCGGAATAACTGGGCGTAAAGGGCACGCAGGCGGGCTTTTAAGTGAGATGTGAAATCCCCGAGCTTAACTTGGGAACTGCATTTCAGACTGGGAGTCTAGAGTACTTTAGGGAGGGGTAGAATTCCACGTGTAGCGGTGAAATGCGTAGAGATGTGGAGGAATACCGAAGGCGAAGGCAGCCCCTTGGGAATGTACTGACGCTCATGTGCGAAAGCGTGGGGAGCAAACAGGATTAGATACCCTGGTAGTCCACGCTGTAAACGCTGTCGATTTGGGGATTGGGCTTTATGCTTGGTGCCCGAAGCTAACGTGATAAATCGACCGCCTGGGGAGTACGGCCGCAAGGTTAAAACTCAAATGAATTGACGGGGGCCCGCACAAGCGGTGGAGCATGTGGTTTAATTCGATGCAACGCGAAGAACCTTACCTACTCTTGACATCCTAAGAAGAGCTCAGAGATGAGCTTGTGCCTTCGGGAACTTAGAGACAGGTGCTGCATGGCTGTCGTCAGCTCGTGTTGTGAAATGTTGGGTTAAGTCCCGCAACGAGCGCAACCCTTATCCTTTGTTGCCAGCGATTTGGTCGGGAACTCAAAGGAGACTGCCAGTGACAAACTGGAGGAAGGTGGGGATGACGTCAAGTCATCATGGCCCTTACGAGTAGGGCTACACACGTGCTACAATGGTGCATACAGAGGGCGGCGAGACGGCGACGTTGAGCGAATCTCATAAAGTGCATCTAAGTCCGGATTGGAGTCTGCAACTCGACTCCATGAAGTCGGAATCGCTAGTAATCGCAAATCAGAATGTTGCGGTGAATACGTTCCCGGGCCTTGTACACACCGCCCGTCACACCATGGGAGTGGGTTGTACCAGAAGTGGATAGCTTAACGGAAACGAGGGCGTTCACCACGGTATGATTCATGACTGGGGTGAAGTCGTAACAAGGTAACCGTAGGGGAACCTGCGGTTGGATCACCTCCTTACCTAGATATGAAGCGACAGCAAGTGTTCACACAGATTGTTTGATAGATTGTGTAAATGAAGGAAATGGCAAAGTGGAGAGCATCTTTAAATGTTGTCCCCATCGTCTAGAGGCCTAGGACATCGCCCTTTCACGGCGGTAACCGGGGTTCGAATCCCCGTGGGGACGCCATTTAAAGATGACTTTTGTTGTCTTATTGTTCTTTAAAAAATTGGAAACAAGCTGAAAAACTGAGAGATTTTCGAAAGAAAGTCTGAGTAATGAAGAAAAATCTTGCATGAAAAAAGGCGTGCAAGTGTTTAGACGTTTATCGTATAACCTGTAGAGAAGTATTTTTGTTATTAAGAATACTTGAGGTTGTATAGTTAAGTGACTAAGCGTACACGGTGGATGCCTAGGCAATCAGAGGCGAAGAAGGACGTGCTAATCTGCGAAAAGCTTGGATGAGTTGATAAGAAGCGTTTAATCCAAGATATCCGAATGGGGAAACCCAGTAGATGAAGAATCTACTATCATTAACTGAATCCATAGGTTAATGAGGCGAACCGGGAGAACTGAAACATCTAAGTACCCCGAGGAAAAGAAATCAACCGAGATTCTGTGAGTAGCGGCGAGCGAAAGCGGAGGAGCCTGTTAGTAATAGCGACAAAGACAGAGGAATGAGCTGGGAAGCTCAGCGAGACAGGGTGATAGCCCCGTACTTGAAGTGTTTGTTGTGGTACTGAGCTAACGATAAGTAAGGCGGGACACGAGAAATCCTGTTTGAAGATGGGGGGACCATCCTCCAAGGCTAAATACTCCTGATTGACCGATAGTGAACCAGTACTGTGAAGGAAAGGCGAAAAGAACCCCGGTGAGGGGAGTGAAATAGAACCTGAAACCGTGTACGTACAAGCAGTGGGAGCCTGAAAGGGTGACTGCGTACCTTTTGTATAATGGGTCAGCGACTTATATTTTGTAGCGAGGTTAACTGAATAAGGGAGCCGAAGGGAAACCGAGTCTTAACTGGGCGTTGAGTTGCAAGGTATAGACCCGAAACCCGGTGATCTAGCCATGGGCAGGTTGAAGGTTGGGTAACACTAACTGGAGGACCGAACCGACTAATGTTGAAAAATTAGCGGATGACTTGTGGCTGGGGGTGAAAGGCCAATCAAACCGGGAGATAGCTGGTTCTCCCCGAAATCTATTTAGGTAGAGCCTTGAGCGGACACCTTCGGGGGTAGAGCACTGTTTCGGCTAGGGGTCCATCCCGGATTACCAACCCGATGCAAACTGCGAATACCGAAGAGTGATACTCAGGAGACACACGGCGGGTGCTAACGTTCGTCGTGGAGAGGGAAACAACCCAGACCGCCAGCTAAGGTCCCAAAGTCTATATTAAGTGGGAAACGAAGTGGGAAGGCTTAGACAGCTAGGATGTTGGCTTAGAAGCAGCCATCATTTAAAGAAAGCGTAATAGCTCACTAGTCGAGTCGGCCTGCGCGGAAGATGTAACGGGGCTAAATATAGCACCGAAGCTGCGGCATCAGTAGAAATACTGTTGGGTAGGGGAGCGTTGTGTAAGCGGATGAAGGTGAATCGAGAGGTTTGCTGGACGTATCACAAGTGCGAATGCTGACATAAGTAACGATAAAACGAGTGAAAAACTCGTTCGCCGGAAGACCAAGGGTTCCTGTCCAACGTTAATCGGGGCAGGGTGAGTCGGCCCCTAAGGCGAGGCTGAAAAGCGTAGTCGATGGGAAACGGGTTAATATTCCCGTACTTGGATAAACTGCGATGTGGGGACGGAGAAGGTTAGGTTATCGACCTGTTGGATGGTCGTTTAAGGTGGTAGGTGGAATGTTTAGGCAAATCCGGACATTCATAACACTGAGAGCTGATGACGAGGTGCTACGGCACTGAAGTAACTGATACCCTGCTTCCAGGAAAAGCCACTAAGCTTCAGGTTTATCTAAACCGTACTGAAAACCGACACAGGTGGTCAGGTAGAGAATACTCAGGCGCTTGAGAGAACTCGGGTGAAGGAACTAGGCAAAATAGCACCGTAACTTCGGGAGAAGGTGCGCTTACCGTAATTGTAGTCCCTTGCGGATGAAGGTGAAGTAAGTCGAAGATACCAGCTGGCTGCAACTGTTTATTAAAAACACAGCACTCTGCAAACACGAAAGTGGACGTATAGGGTGTGATGCCTGCCCGGTGCTGGAAGGTTAATTGATGGTGTTATCGAAAGAGAAGCTCCTGATCGAAGCCCCAGTAAACGGCGGCCGTAACTATAACGGTCCTAAGGTAGCGAAATTCCTTGTCGGGTAAGTTCCGACCTGCACGAATGGCATAATGATGGCCAGGCTGTCTCCACCCGAGACTCAGTGAAATTGAAATCGCCGTGAAGATGCGGTGTACCCGCGGCTAGACGGAAAGACCCCGTGAACCTTTACTATAGCTTGACACTGAACATTGAATTTTGATGTGTAGGATAGGTGGGAGACTTTGAAGATGACACGCCAGTGTTGTTGGAGTCGTCCTTGAAATACCACCCTTTAACGTTTGATGTTCTAACGAAGGATGCGAAACGCGTTCTCGGACAGTGTCTGGTGGGTAGTTTGACTGGGGCGGTCTCCTCCCAAAGAGTAACGGAGGAGCACGAAGGTTTGCTAATGACGGTCGGACATCGTCAGGTTAGTGCAATGGTATAAGCAAGCTTAACTGCGAGACAGACAAGTCGAGCAGGTGCGAAAGCAGGTCATAGTGATCCGGTGGTTCTGAATGGAAGGGCCATCGCTCAACGGATAAAAGGTACTCCGGGGATAACAGGCTGATACCGCCCAAGAGTTCATATCGACGGCGGTGTTTGGCACCTCGATGTCGGCTCATCACATCCTGGGGCTGAAGTAGGTCCCAAGGGTATGGCTGTTCGCCATTTAAAGTGGTACGCGAGCTGGGTTTAGAACGTCGTGAGACAGTTCGGTCCCTATCTGCCGTGGGCGTTGGATGATTGAGAGGGGCTGCTCCTAGTACGAGAGGACCGGAGTGGACGCATCACTGGTGTTCCAGTTGTCTCGCCAGAGGCATTGCTGGGTAGCTAAATGCGGAAGAGATAAGTGCTGAAAGCATCTAAGCACGAAACTTGCCTCAAGATGAGTCATCCCTGACTTAGAGTCAGTAAGGGTTGTTGTAGACTACGACGTAGATAGGCTGGATGTGTAAGTGTAGTGATACATTGAGCTAACCAGTACTAATTGCCCGAGAGGCTTAACTATACAACGCTCAAGTATTTTTGGGTGTTATAGATAAACGAAGCGATACGAAGACGAAGAAAACGAAGGTATAATCAGGCAGCTTGTTTCGAATTAAAGAACGAAAAATAGGACAGGACATCAACGGAATATCTTGGCGGCGAGAGTGCAGTGGACCCACCTAAATCCATGCCGAACTTAGAAGTGAAACGCTGTTTACGCCGATGGTAGTGTGGGGTTTCCCCATGTGAGAGTAGGGCACCGCCAGGTTTTAAATTTAAGGACCTCGACTGGATGAAGTCGAGGTTTTTTTATTTTTTATTTTTTATTTTTTATTTTTTATTTTTTATTTTTTATCTTTTATCTTTTATTCAGTTCAATTCTGTTTTATTTTACTTTACTTTATTCTCTTTTTTACTTGTAGGTGCTGGATGTATGTTAGCGTGTCCCCTCATGTATCTTAATTAGTTTTATCTTAAGTAATCCAATCTAACATAAGGTATTTTCTCTCTCTTTCTCTTTCTCTTTCTCTTTCTCTCTCTTTCTCTACTCTCTATCTCTGGTTAACATCATTTTATTTGAGTTCCTTCGTGTTGAACTTCATGTATCTTATCTTGTCTTATCTCCAATCTGGCTCAGATAGACCTCGGTATCACTTTTCACATCTGCTCTATGTTTTATGAGAAAAGGTATGGAGTTTTATGTTCTGGTATGGTGTGTGGGATTATAAGCGTGTTATTTAGCAAAAAGTAATGAAGAAAAGATGAAAGAGGGGGAGATTAAATTAAAAAATAAGGCAAAATATTTATTTCTGCCCTATTTTTTATAATAAATTATTCAAAGATGTGTATTCCACCTGAGCATTCAACACGAGCAATCCGCTTTTTATGTTTAAAAACTTCGACTCCATTTTCTTCTGGGATTTTAGGATTGCTAGAAAACACCCTATATGTATAAGGACCACTTTTTAGATCATATGAACGTTTTACTTCAATACCATTTTCACTTTGTGTTCGTTTGATGACTTCTTCGATATGATTTTCGAGCGTTAGTTCTGGTGAGTTGAGATCGGCACCAAAACGATAAATATAAACTTCATCATATTTGCTTAATTCAATCAGTTTCTCATTGTTTGTACTGCAATAGAAGATGGGTTCTTCTTGTTCATGTGATTCTTCAACTTGTTGATTATTGGCATAAGTTGTACTGGCTAAACATAGTAAAGAGATGAAAGAAAGGCGTTTCATGTGCACTCCTTAGGTGAGAAAGTTATGTAAAACAGTATATGCTTTTTTTACTTGAGATGGAATTTTTTGCTCTTTTAGGCGTAGTTAGATACAAAAAGAGAGAACAACGTTCTCTCTAGAAGTGTAATATTTTTTATGCATTTAAGATATTTTGAATTTCTGTCATACTTAAATGATAGCCATGTGGGCAAGCGCGCCAAGCATCTAGCATACGAGTATATTTATCCCACATCGGTATTTGTGAATCACAACCATGTTCACAACGCATAAAGTCTTGGTATTTACCTTCAATACTTGTAATAAAGCGTAAATAGTTGAGGTATTTTTTCTCACGTACTGCGCAATAACCTGCAAATTGTAAACGATGTGCGCTTAATGCAGATTTGTCACTTAAATTATTATAAGAGACTTGTAATGCTTGGTACATTTCTAATGTATTTAAAACGATTTGACATTCATTTTCTGATAAATTAGAAAATTCTTTATCGAGTTCTTTGAGTTCTAAAGCAAAGCCCCCTTTTACGATCGCTTCTAAACGTTGATATTTTTTTGCATTCTCGCTGTCTAGTAAACCCATTAATTTATATTGGTTTGCTAAGATCAAGCGTTGGGTTGAGGTCATTTCCATCTTCTATTCCTGTTAATCAATTTCATTTAAAATATCTTGTGACAGATCTTGTTTGGGTGCACTTATTTTTCCATCTTTAATGCGGTATTCTAAGTTTTGAAAGTATGCCTCACGGAATGTAATGTAAGGATCTTGTGCTTGTTCTAATAAGGCTTCCTTATCTAATACATTGGCACGTCCATCAATAATTTGAACACCCGATTTTAATAAAGTCCAAGGACCTAATAAAGACAGCATTGGATACGTAGTATCGGCTAAGTTACCGATATCTTGGCGGGGGGTTGCAGCACCATAGAACGGTAACATCACATAAGAGCCAGTTTCGATGCCATAGCGACCAAGTGTATCACCAAAGCGACTACTGCCCTTGATTCTGAGCGGTTCGCTATAACTTGCTACGTCAATTAATCCGCCGATACCAAAGACTGTGTTAATCCAGAAACGGTTGAAGTGCACCATGGCCTTTTTAAAATCACCAGACAGCATACGGTTTACGAAACTTGCTGGTTCATCTAAGTTGTTTGCCACGTTGGTTAAACCTGATTTAACTGGCGTTGGTACGTACTCTTTCCAACCTTTTGCAACAGGTTTGAGGACATAAGGATCAACAACGTTGTAGTTAAAATCCCACATAGTGCGGTTAAATTTTTCGAGCGGATCTTTGCGTTCACCCGTTTGCTGATCAATAGTGGCACAGCCACTTAATAAAAGTGAAGTACAAACAAGTGTGCTAAGTAGTGCTGTTCTTTTCATACCTATTCTCTGTCAGATTAAAAGACACCTCATTTTAGCAAGTTAATGATTAACTACAAAATACTTTATATACATAAAAAGGTTGGATTAACTTGTATTTTTATGCAATTATAAAGAATAAATATTCATTTAAACGTTTGCTAAAATAACTTGAATAGTTACGCGTTGTCCATTAGAATTGGCAAGTTTCACTTCTGGTTAGAAAAATCCTTATCAGAGGTTGATTTTCAGACACGATTTAGTGGCTTATTTCATTTCTCATTAGCCGAGTGCGGTCAGTTTTAAATAAGTTTTACTAAGTTGTGGTTAATGAACATTCGTAAGTGTTCAACCAAAACAAATTAGGAGTTTTTTATGTCTGAACCAGCAATTCTTGTCTTGGCTGATGGTAGCATTTTCCACGGCAAATCCATTGGGGTAAAAGGTTACACCATTGGCGAGGTTGTTTTTAATACCTCAATGACTGGCTACCAAGAAATCCTCACTGACCCATCTTATTTTAAGCAAATCGTTACATTAACTTATCCTCACATTGGCAATACGGGTATTAATCAAGAAGACTGTGAATCAAATAATGTGTATGCAGCCGGATTAATTATTCGTGACTTGCCTTTATTACACAGTAATTTTCGCGCAGAGCTTAGCTTAAGTGATTACTTACAAAATAATAATATTGTGGCAATTGCGGATATTGATACTCGTCGTTTAACGCGTATTTTACGTGATAAAGGTGCACAAGCTGGCTGTATTATGACGGGTGAAATTAATGAAGCAAAAGCCCTCGAACTGGCGAAAAGCTTCGGTTCAATGGCGGGTAAAGATTTAGCGCAAGAAGTGACAAGCAACGACACATTTACTTGGACATCAGGAGAATGGCAATTGGGCAAAGGCTTTGTTGAGCAAGCACAACCGGAGTTTAATATTGTGGCTTATGATTTTGGTGTGAAGCACAATATTTTAAGAATGTTAGCGGAACGTGGTTGCAGAATCACTGTTGTGCCAGCGAAAACCCCCGCAGAACAAGTGCTTGCACTTAACCCAGATGGCATTTTCTTATCAAACGGTCCGGGCGACCCAGAACCTTGTGATTATGCGATTTCTGCCATTAAAACCTTACTTGCATCGAAAAAGCCAATTTTTGGTATCTGCTTAGGTCACCAATTACTGGGATTAGCTACAGGCGGAAAAACCAAGAAAATGGCATTTGGTCACCATGGGGCAAACCACCCAGTGCAAGATTTAGATACGCAAAAAGTCTTAATCACCAGTCAAAACCACGGTTTTGAGGTGGACGAAGCAAGCTTACCAAGCAATGTGCGTGTCACACATCGGTCTTTATTTGACCATTCAGTACAAGGCATTGAGTTGACTGATCAATCTGCGTTTTCTTTCCAAGGACATCCAGAAGCAAGCCCAGGTCCAAATGATGTCGCTTATTTATTTGATAAATTTATTAACGAAATGCGCAAGGCAAATTTAAGTCAATTATCGACTTATGCTGCGCATCATTAATAAAAAATTAACTTTGCGTAGAGGATCACAAAAATAAGCTTATCTACGCAAAAATTTATCAAATAATAACCGCACTTTGTATCTGAAACTTGAGGCTCAATGATGTTAATACCTTATGTGTACCAACTCGTCAATGTCTTTGCTGAAAGCCATTTTGGTGGCAATCCGTTGGCTGTTTTTCCACAGGCAGATGGTTTAAACGATCAGCAAATGCAGCTGATTGCACGACAATTTAATTTGTCCGAAGTGGTATTTGTGCAGCAATCAGAGCAGTCAAGTGCGGTGAAAAAATTACGAATTTTTACCCCTGATTATGAATTGCCTTTTGCCGGTCATCCTACGATTGGCGCAGCTTTTGTGTTACACAGCCAATTGAATTTATCTGATCATTATGAACTGCAAACAAATGCAGGATTGGTTAAAATTTATCATCAACAAAATCAGATTATTTTTGGTTTGAATACGGATATTCAGATTCAACCTATCAAGGATGATCCCCTTTTATATGCAGAACTATTGGGTTTACAGCCAGCTGACATTGCTCAAATTGCGTGGGTGAATACAGGGAGCCAGCAACTGCTTGTCCAACTCAATTCTGCTTCCGCCATTAAAACTTGCCAAATTGACACCGCACTTTTTCATCAACTTGTTCAACAATCTGCTTTGTATGTCTGGTTTGAAGAACATAACCAAGCCAAAGTACGGTTATTTTTTGGCTCAAATGGTGCAGTTGTGGAAGACCCGGGCACAGGATCTGCAGCTGCAAATTTAGGTGGGTTATGCATTAAAAATGGCTTAACGCCACTGAATTGGAAAATTAACCAAGGCGATGAAATCCAACGTCCAAACCGTTTAACACTAAGCGTTGACGAATCCCAAACTATTTATGTTGGCGGTGAAGTGATTGCAGTGGGAAAGGGTGAGTTTTTTGTGCCGAGTGAAGACACCAACTCATCGATTTAGAATAAACAAAAGTACGGTTAAATTTTTAATCGTTTTACAGAGAGAGAACAAAAATGCCAAAACGTACAGATATAAATACCATATTAATTATCGGCGCGGGTCCAATTGTGATTGGGCAGGCGTGTGAATTTGACTATTCGGGTGCGCAAGCCTGTAAAGCGTTGCGTGAAGAAGGGTATAAGGTCGTCTTAGTGAACTCAAATCCTGCGACGATTATGACTGATCCGAATATGGCGGATGTGACCTATATTGAGCCGATTGAGTGGCGAACGGTTGAGAAAATCATCGAAAAAGAACGTCCAGATGCGATTTTGCCAACAATGGGTGGCCAAACAGCATTGAACTGTGCATTGGATTTGTCGAAAAATGGTGTGTTGAAAAAATACAAGGTGGAGCTGATTGGTGCGGCTGAAGATGCCATTGATAAAGCAGAGGATCGTGGTCGTTTTAAAGAAGCGATGGAAAAAATCGGCTTAAGCACACCAAAATCTTTTGTTTGTCATACCTTTGATGAAGCGTGGGCTGCGCAAGCGGAAGTGGGCTTCCCGACCTTAATTCGTCCGTCTTTCACAATGGGCGGCTCTGGCGGTGGTATCGCCTATAACAAAGATGAATTTTATGCCATTTGTGAACGTGGTTTTGAGGCGTCGCCAACTCACGAATTATTAATTGAACAATCGGTATTGGGTTGGAAAGAATACGAAATGGAAGTGGTACGTGATAAAGCGGATAACTGCATTATCGTGTGTTCGATTGAAAACTTTGACCCAATGGGGGTGCATACGGGCGACTCAATTACGGTTGCACCAGCACAAACGTTAACCGATAAAGAATATCAAATTATGCGTAACGCCAGCCTTGCGGTGTTACGTGAAATCGGTGTGGATACGGGCGGTTCAAACGTTCAATTTGCGATTAACCCAGAAAATGGTGACATGATTGTGATTGAAATGAACCCGCGTGTAAGCCGTTCTTCTGCGCTCGCTTCAAAAGCGACAGGCTTCCCAATTGCCAAAGTAGCGGCAAAATTAGCGGTCGGTTATACCTTAAATGAATTGCGTAATGATATTACAGGCGGATTAATTCCAGCTTCTTTTGAGCCGTCAATTGATTATGTAGTGACTAAAGTGCCACGTTTTGCCTTTGAAAAATTTCCGAAAGCCGATGATCGTTTGACTACTCAAATGAAATCAGTGGGTGAAGTGATGGCGATGGGGCGTACATTCCAAGAGTCATTACAAAAAGCCTTGCGTGGCTTAGAAACGGGCATTTGTGGCTTTAATTTAATGTCAGAAGAGCCAGAAAAAATTCGTCAAGAATTGGGTAATCCAGGACCAATTCGTATTCTGTATGTAGCCGATGCATTCGGCGCGGGTTTCACGTTAGATGAGGTACATCATTACAGCAAAATTGATCCGTGGTTTTTAATTCAAATTCAAGATTTAGTGTTGGAAGAATTAGCGTTAGAAAAACGTACCTTAGATGAGTTGGACTATGCGGAATTACGTCGTTTAAAACGCAAAGGCTTCTCTGATAAACGGATTGCTCAGTTGACGAAATCTGCAGAAAGTGCGGTCAGAAATAAACGAATTTCGTTAAATTTACACCCCGTTTATAAGCGTGTCGATACCTGTGCGGGCGAGTTTACTTCAGATACGGCGTATTTATATTCCACTTATGAAGAAGAATGTGAAAGCCGCCCATCAGATAAGAAAAAAATTATGATTTTAGGCGGCGGTCCAAACCGTATTGGTCAAGGGATTGAGTTCGATTATTGCTGTGTTCATGCCTCATTAGCATTGCGTGAAAGTGGTTTTGAAACCATTATGGTGAACTGTAATCCTGAGACGGTTTCAACGGATTTTGACACTTCAGATCGCCTGTATTTTGAGCCATTAACCTTGGAAGATGTGCTTGAAATTATCCACGTAGAAAAACCATACGGTGTGATTGTGCATTACGGTGGTCAAACGCCATTAAAATTAGCGAATGATTTACACGCCAACGGTGTGAATATTATCGGGACATCTGCGGACAGCATTGATGCGGCGGAAGATCGTGAGCGTTTCCAACAAATTCTCCACAAACTAAACCTAAAACAGCCGATTAACCGCACCGCTCGTAATGCTGAAGAAGCTGTGAAATTGGCGGAGGAAGTGGGCTATCCGTTAGTGGTGCGTCCGTCTTATGTATTGGGTGGTCGAGCAATGCAGATTGTGTATAACGTCGAGGAATTAAATCGTTATATGCGTGAGGCGGTTTCGGTATCAAATGACAGCCCAATCTTACTCGACCATTTCTTAAATAATGCTATTGAAGTGGATGTGGATTGCATTTGTGACGGCGAAGATGTGGTGATTGGCGGGATTATGCAACATATCGAACAAGCAGGTATTCACAGCGGTGACTCGGCTTGCTCATTACCGCCATATTCATTAAGCCAAAACGTGCAAGATGAAATCCGTCGTCAAACCGCAGAAATGGCGTTTGCATTAGGCGTGAAAGGCTTAATGAACGTGCAATTTGCGGTGCAAGATGGCGTGATTTATGTGTTAGAAGTGAACCCTCGTGCAAGTCGTACCGTACCATTTGTGAGTAAAGCAACAGGCCGCCCGTTAGCAAAAATCGCAGCACGTGTAATGGCGGGCATTATCTTGAAAGAACAGGATATTCAAGGCGAAATAATTCCACATTTTTATTCTGTGAAAGAAGCGGTGTTCCCATTCATCAAGTTCCCAGGTGTGGATACTGTATTAGGGCCTGAAATGCGTTCAACGGGTGAAGTTATGGGCGTGGGCAAAACCTTTGCGGAAGCCTTCTTAAAAGCACAGCTAGGCGCTGGTGAACGTATTCCAAAAACAGGAAAAGTGTTCTTGTCTGTGAATGATACAGATAAACCTCGCTTGTTACCCATTGCACGTAAATTGCAAGAGGCGGGCTATGGCTTATGTGCAACCTTAGGCACTGCAAAATTCTTGCGTGACAATGGCGTGGCAGTGCAAATCATTAATAAAGTGCGTGAGGGTCGCCCAAATATTGTTGATGCAATTAAAAATGGTGAAATTGCCTTGGTGATCAATACGGTGAGCGGTTTAGCGGAAACTGTTACAGATGGTCATGCTATTCGTCGTAGTGCATTGCAACAAAAAGTCTTTTTACAAACGACATTAGCTGGGGCAGAGGCATTAGCAGGAAGCGTAGGGCATTTAGAGGATTCTGAAGTGTATTCAGTACAAGTGTTACATCAAAGTCTAAATAATGTATTCTAGTGAAATCAAAAGTGCGGTAAAAATGACCGCACTTTTTTTCTTCCAAACAAAAAATCGGGACGTCTGCCCCGATTTTTATCGCTTTTGTTTAGCAATTAAAGGTAGTATTTTTCAACCACTTTTAAGTTGTCATCAAGTTTGTACACTAATGGCTGACCAGTTGGGATTTCTAAATCCATAATGTCAGCATCAGAAATACCTTCGATGTGTTTTGCAAGTGCACGTAATGAGTTACCGTGAGCAGTGACAAGAACACGTTTACCAGAAAGTAATGCGGGTGCAATTTGGTCTTCCCAGAATGGTAATACACGCTCAAGGGTAATTTTTAAGTTTTCTGCATCTGGCACAACATCGCTTGGTAAGTGTGCATAACGGCGGTCGTTGTGTGCAGAATGTGGATCTTGTGGATCTAAATCTGGAGGAGAAATGTCATAAGAACGACGCCAAATGTGAACTTGCTCATCACCATATTGTTCAGCAGTTGCTTTTTTATCTAAGCCTTGTAATGCACCGTAGTGACGCTCATTTAAACGCCAGTTTTTCACTTGTGGAATCCAAAGTTGGTTAGATTCTTCTAACACGATATTACACGTTTTGATTGCACGAGTTAACACAGATGTGAATGCGATATCAAATTCGAAACCTGCTTCAAGTAATTTTTTACCTGCTGATTTTGCTTCTTCGATACCACGCTCTGTTAAGTTCACATCGCGCCAGCCTGTGAATAAGTTTTTGGCATTCCACTCACTGAAACCGTGACGAATAAAGACCAATTCCATAGAAAATCTCCTCAAATGTTAATCAAAAATAATAGGCAAGTTATAGCAAAAAACGGGTGGCTTTGAAAGGAAAATACTGTGCTTTTCTGATCTGTCGCAAAAATTTAAATGAAAATTAGCTTTAGAGCACTTGGGTAAATAATGGTATAGTTAAATCGATTTAATTTGAAGGAAAGTTTAGTGATGTGGGTTTTATTCGGTAAAGGCAAAAAACGTAACATATTGACTGCACTTTTGAGTGGCAGTATCAGTTTATCTGTCACGGTGCAGGCAAATGATCTGTCTAAACTTCAGCAAGAAATTAAGCAACAGGAACAAAAAATTGCGCTCCAGAAAAAAGAGCAACAAAAACTCCAGTCGACCCTAAAAACACAAGAAAATGAAATTAATGATGTGATTGGACAGTTGCGTCAAACTGAATTGGACTTAAAAGAAATCAGTCAACAAATTAGTGTCACAGAAAAACAAATTCGGCGTTTAGCACAACAAGAGAAAACCCAAAAGCAACAGCTTGCGAAACAACTTGATTCCGCTTATCGTTCTGCTGCTCATCCTTCTGCATTAGAACGCCTGCTTTCTGAAGAAGCAAAGCAAGTAGATCGAATGAAACACTACTATTCCCATATGAATCAAGCCCGTTTAGCATTAATTGAGGAGTTAAAAGCGACACAAACACAGCTAGCACAGGATAAGGAGCTGATTCTCATCCAGCAAAAAGCACAGCAACGGCAATTGTCGACACAAAAAAAACAACAAGAAGCATTACAAAAAGTTCAACAAGAACGCCAATCTACATTAAACCAACTTAACCGAAATTTATCTCGAGATGAAACACGTTTAGAAACGTTGCGAGCGAATGAAAATGCGTTACGCCAAGAGATTCAGCGTGCTGAGCAAGCTGCGCGTTTACAAGAACAACGTGAACGTGAAGCTTATGCGCAGAAAAAACAAGCGGAAGAAAAGAAAAATCAAAAACCTTATCAGCCAACAGCACAAGAAAAGCAACTGATGGAAAACACGACAGGGTTAGGTAAGCCGAATAAACAATATGCTTATCCTGTTGTTGGGCAGATTTTAAATCGTTTTGGTTCGAGTCAAATGGGGGAGCTGCGCTGGAAAGGCATGGTGATCGCTGCGAATACAGGGTCAGCAGTTAAAGCGATTGCTGATGGACGTGTGATTTTAGCAAGTTGGTTACAAGGTTATGGCTTAATGGTGATTGTGAAGCATGGTGAAAGTGATTTGAGTTTGTATGGCTACAATCAATCAGTTGTTGTAAAAGAAGGACAATTTGTCAAAGCAGGACAAAAAATTGCAGAAGTTGGAACGAGTGGAGGGCAGTCACAGTCTGCATTGTATTTTGAAATCCGTCGTAAAGGCGTAGCAGTGAACCCAATAGGCTGGTTGAAATGAAAACATTACTGACGAAATGGCAAATAAGCGCGGTCATTTTTTCGCTCTTTTTAACACCCTTGGTGGTGGCGCAACCAGCTAAGTTAGCCATTGTCATTGATGATATTGGCTATCATCAAAAAGATGATGCTGAGATTTATGCTATGCCAACAGACATTTCTGTTGCGATTATTCCTTCCGCACCTTATGCGCGTCAACGTAACCAACAAGCAAAACAACAGGGACGTGATGTGCTTATTCATATGCCAATGCAACCATTGAACCATCAAAAAATTGAAGCGGGTGGATTAACATTGGGGCTAACACAAGAAGAAGTACGTCAACGTGTCAAACATGCACAAGAAATTGTTTCTTATGCAATTGGGATGAACAATCATATGGGCAGTGCGGCTACATCTGATCCCGATCTAATGGCAAAACTCATGACGGTGCTACATGAGCAACATTTGTTCTTTTTAGATAGTCGAACCATTGGGCGAAGTGTGGCGCATAATATTGCAAAAGCACAAGGTGTACGCTCGCTACAACGCCATATTTTTTTGGATGACAGTAATACATATGCTGATGTACAGCACCAATTCCAACAAGCTATTCGTTACGCACAAAAACATGGTGTTGCAATTGCGATAGGACATCCACGTAAAAATACCATTTCTGTGTTAAAAGCTGGGCTGAAGACATTGCCTGCAGATGTGCAATTAGTCGGAATAGGTAGTCTATGGCGCAGTGAAAAAGTAGTACCTGCTAAACCATTTAACATGTTATTTAATGATATTCCCGCGCCGACATCTGTTCCGCCCTATCAATTCATTCCTCTGCTGAGAGGCGTACCAATGTAGGTCAGCGCGGTAGAAGCTGGAGTGGATTGCGGTATGGATTACATTTTCGATAACTTTTGTAATAGGCGGTCCATCGCTCGATAGCTGAGGGCTTCTGCTAAATGGTGTTGTGTAATCTGTGTTTCCTCATTCAGATCGGCAATCGTGCGCGCCACTTTTAAAATGCGGTGATAAGCACGGACCGACAGTCCTAATTTGGCTAAGGCATGTTCTAAAAACAACGCATCTTTGTCACTCAGTTTACAATCTCGTTCGATCTCCTTACTGGTTAAATACGCATTAATTTTTCCAGCTCGCTCCAACTGTATTTGTCGTACTTTTAATACTTTTTCTCGAATAGTGTGGCTAGTTTCACCACGTTCAGTTTGATTATGTTGTAAGGCACCTTGTGGGAGCAAAGGGACTTCAATGGATAAATCAAAACGATCTAAAAAAGGCCCAGATAACCGACTGAGGTAGCGCATAATCTGTTGTGGTGTTGTGCGATTATGCGTTCCTTGATAATGTCCTGTAGGACTTGGGTTCATTGCCGCAACTAATTGAAAACGAGCGGGGAATTGAATTTTTGCATTGGCGCGTGAAATGATAATTTCGCCATTTTCCAGAGGTTGGCGCAGGGCATCCAATACTTTGCGGTCAAATTCAGGTAGCTCATCAAGAAACAATACTCCATTGTGCGCAAGCGAGATTTCGCCTGGTTTAGGAATGGTTCCACTGTAAAAACTAGAAATAAATGTCATAATTAGCTATTCATTCAATGAAAGGATAAGGGTTTATCCTATTTTTTGCGGCATAAAAACCAGAAATAAATGTCACAAAAACTAGAAATAGCTGTCAAATTATTTAGAAAACAAGAAATAGGTGTCAAATTATTATGAGAAAAACACATAGTTTTCAACAGGTTAGAAAAATTAAGCCCACTTGGATGAGTGTGTCGGGTCATATTCCCTTTAAAAACGGAGTGAGTATTCCCTATGAATCGACTTTAGAGCGTGATTTTTTGATGTATTTCACTTATCTACCCTCAGTAGATGAAATCATCCCGCAACCGACTACCCTACCTTTCGTTAAGAATGGAAACACTTATAACTATACGCCAGATTTCTTCTTATCATTTACTGATGGTCGAAAGCCGATGTTAATCGAGGTTAAACCGAAAGCAAAATGGCAGAAGCACTGGAAAGAATGGAAGGAAAAATGGAAAGCCGCAATACGTTTTTGTCAAGAAAACGGCTATGTATTCCATGTGTACGATGAAGATCGGATTCGACATCTAGCACTTTTCAATCTCAACTATGTTCAGCGTTATAAAAGAATACAGCATGAACAAGAAGATATTGATGCCATTTTAGCCCAAGTAAAGCTGATGGGAAATACCACGATTGACTATTTGCTCTCTCGATTTTTTGCAGGTTCGCTATATCGAATGAAAGGCCTACAAATTATCTATTACTTACTGGCAACGAAGCAACTACATTGCAATTGGTTTCTACCGCTTAATGAATTTACCGAGGTATGGGGGAATAATAATGAATAACTCTGGATTTACAGAAAAGCGCTATCATCACCGATTAGATCGGGGGCGTATTATTTTGCAGAAAGGTAACGTTTACCTCAATAAAGAAGATGGGGAGCAGTACGAATTAGTTGATTATATGGATGAACCCTCTCAACTGCTCGTCCGAAACCTCAACACTCGCACAACTAAAGTCGTCAGTATTCATCAGCTTGAAAATTTCAAGATGAACGAGCGAACGGATCTGTCTGTGGATTTAACGGCGATCAGCAATGAATATTGGGAAAGGCTCAACAAAAATATGAAGCGATTAAACCGTTATTAGGGATGGATCAACATCGACCTTATGCAGTGAAAGCACGAGCGGAAGATATTGGGGTCAGCCCTCGTACATTATACCGTTGGTTACAAGCCTATAATTCGATTGGCTCTATCGCAGGTTTAGTCGATCAAAAACGTGGGTGGCAACAAGGCAATTCCCGTTTAACGGCAGAGCAAGACAAGTTGATCGTGAAGGTAATCAATGAATTTTACCTACATAGACAACGCCCAAATATTGAGCAAACCATTAGAGAAATTCGCCGTATATGCAAAATTGAAAAAGTGGAAAGCCCAAGTAAAGAAACTATTCGTATGCGTATTTTGCATATTTCAGAAGAAGAGAGACTACGGAAACGCGGGCAACGAGAAAAAGCACGAAACAAATTTAAGCCGAAGCCAAATAGCTTTCCTAACGCGGACTACCCATTGAGTGTGGTACAAATTGACCATACACCAGTCGATTTGATTATTGTGGATAGTAAGTATCGCAAACCGATTGGCCGCCCATTTTTGACGGTTGCGATAGATATATACAGCAGAATGATTGTTGGTTATTACCTTTCACTTGATGCGCCTTCTGTAACTTCGGTGGCGATGTGTATTGCACGTGGCATTTTGCCGAAAGAACGCCTACTGCTTGATTTAGGTTTGCAAGCCTCAGAATGGAATGCTTTTGGCTACC
Source organism: Pasteurella multocida subsp. multocida OH4807 (assembly GCA_000973525.1). Lineage (NCBI taxonomy): Bacteria > Pseudomonadati > Pseudomonadota > Gammaproteobacteria > Pasteurellales > Pasteurellaceae > Pasteurella > Pasteurella multocida. Next base: position 1,879,312 of record CP004391.1, read on the forward strand.
CAGTGAAAGTGCATGTGGATAATGGCCCAGATTTTCAGGCTTTGGATTTATCTAAATCTTGTTCTGCACACGGAATCCATCTTGAATTTAGGCCGATGGGGCGACCTGAATATGGCGGACATATTGAGCGTGTTATCGGTACATTTATGAAAGAAGTTCACAGTTTAGCAGGAACAACGTTCTCCAACATCAAAGAGCGCGACTCTTATGATTCGGAAAAAGAAGCCATTATGACTCTCGATGAGTTTGAAAAATGGTTGGTACATTACATTGTGAATGTTTACCACAAACGTGTGCATTCTGCTTTAGGCATTTCTCCTGAACAAAAATGGAAGATTGGTATTTTTGGAGATGAAAATGAAGTGGGATGTGGTTATCCGCAACTTCCTGTTGATGAACAAACACTACTACTTGATTTCTTGCCAAGTATCACTCGTACCATTCAGCATAATGGTGTAACAATTGACGGACTTCGTTATTACGATGTTGCGCTAAATATGTATATCAGTGATTCAGATGAAAGCGGTAAATCTAAGGAATTTCTGTTTCGCCGAGACCCGCGAAATATCAGCAAAATTTGGTTTTATGATCCGAAATTAAAACGTTACTTCCCAATTCCATTTGCAAATCAGGCAATGCCCGAAATGAGCATTTGGGAATATAGAGAGGTTCGTAGCCGAATTGCGAATAAAGGTGATAAATATATCAACGAGCAACAAGTTTTAGATGGTTTAACCGAGATGCGTGAAATGGTGGCTGAATCGGCCCAACGGACTAAAAAAGCGCGCCGTCAGGCTGAACGACAAAAAACGCACAAAGCAAGTAAACCGATTATTGAAACGAAAGTAGAAACTAAGGTTGTTGCACCTGTTGTGGCGACTTCCAATTTGCTTGCTTTAGATGATGAGAGCTTATCTTTTGGTGAGGTGGACTAATGCAATACGAACATGTTCATGAAAAATTCCGCCATCTTGTGACAGCGGACAATCAGGAGAGGATTGCGTTCTTGGACGAGCCAAGATGGTTAGGTTATGGCGTCGCCAAAGACATTATGGATAATTTGGTTTCTTTAATGAATAAACCAAAACGCCCACGAATGTTGAATTTGTTGATTGTCGGCGATTCCAATAATGGAAAAACCACACTGATCCGCCGCTTCTTCGACTTGTACGGTCAGGCGTATATCGACAGTGATTCTAATGCGATTTACCCTATTCTTCTTGCCGAAGCCCCACCAAGTGCGAATGAAAAAGAATTGTACATCTCATTATTAGAGCGGTTCTACGTACCATATAAGCCGACAGATACGATAGCAAAACTTCGTTATCAGACTATCCATTTGTTCCGAGAATTTCGTGTCAAAATGTTGATTATTGACGAGTTTCATTCTCTGTTAGTTGGTACACCACGCTTACAACGACAGGTGATGAACGCAATTAAGATGCTTTGTAACGAGCTACAAATTCCAATTGTCGGTGTTGGTACTCGTGATGCAATTCGGGTATTACATACGGATCCACAACATGCCAGTCGTTTTGATGTTGCGGAATTGCCAACATGGAAACTAGATAAGGAATTTCAAAAACTCCTATTTCAATTCCAAGGGATTTTACCTTTGAGGAAGAGTTCAAATCTGCAATCTCCAGAACTTGCTACGAAGATCCACACCATTTCAGGTGGGAACTTAGGGAACGTGCATCGCTTACTAACAGCTTGTGCAGTTCAAGCCATTACAAGTGGCACGGAAAAAATCACCTTAGACATCATTGAGAAAAATTCATGGGTACAACCAACAAACGGCTATCGCAAAATAATCGGATAAAAAAAGGTGTTATTCATACCCCTATTTATCCAAATGAAAGTATTAGCTCGTGGTTAATTCGTGCAGCTCCTGATTGTGGAACAGATCCACTGATATTTACAGGGTTTTATTGGGATAAACATCGGTTATGGACATTGGATTTAGATCGTGGTTTGGAGAATATTGATTCAACTATCTATGATGATGTGCATGCGTTATCTATCCAAGTACAGCTTTCTGAGCATTCATTATTCCGTAGGCTTTATCCAATAAATGCAGATGAAACTTTAGCTAAAGGTCAAGTAAGGTGGGTTATTCCTCGTTCGGCACGGAATAGAACGCATCACATTGGTCAACAATATTGCCCTTGGTGCTTGGATGAGTCGCCACATTTACGCAATGATTGGCGGTTAGCGTGGAATTTTGGTTGTCTCAAGCATAATATGATGTTGGCGAACAGATGTTTTTGTTGTGGTACATTGTATCAACCCCATTTACTATCAGCGGAAAAGAGGCATTTGAATCATTGTCATCAATGTGGTGGGAAACTGGAACAAGGCACAATGGAAATGAGTCTAGCTGAAAAGTTGACATTGCAAGGTATTAATCAGGTACTCGAAAAAGATTCAGGAATCTGTTTTGGATATACGGTGTCGGGTAAGGTGTGGTTTGATATGCTCCGCTACTGCATCAACTTATTGAGACGTGCATCAGACAGACCAAATCATGCCTTAGCAAAATTTGTAGTTAATCTACAGATTGATGTTGAAAATATATGTAGTCCCAAAACAGGACTTTCTTTTGAACAACTTCCGCTAGGTGAACGTACAAATTTACTTGTGAATGCCTATCATATTTTGGGAATGGAAGCAGGTTCTATTCGTGGTGCAATTTATTTGTGTGGCGGAACACAAAAAACCTTTATGTTTGAAAAATATCCTGATTTTTGGCAAGAATTTATGGCACTCGCACCCGCAGGCCCAAATAGAACACGAAAACGCACCAAGCCCCAAAATGAGTCTATCACAGCAATTAATCGCCGTTGGGAGCGTTTGAAACGCAAACTACACTTAAATAACGCATGAAAATCAACACAATAAAACCACTTGAAGAACCTTGTTCTGTATGTGGCAAGGTTTCTCAACTTTCGCGCAGATATAATGGCGAAGGCTATTGTGCCAACTGCTATGCGAAGTGGTTTCCGAAAAAAGAATGCAGTCGTTGCAACCAACCAAAACGCATCTATTTGAGTTCAACAATATGTTGGGATTGCCAAAAACAGACTGATTGCGTGCGTTGTGGTAAGGCTTCGGGTACATTCAAAATCGGTAAAATCACACGTTACGGTGCGGTTTGCAATGTGTGTTCGCGTTATTTTCGTGAAGAACGAGAATGTTTTGAGTGCGGTAAACTCTCTCGAACGATGCTTCGTGCGCCAGAATCGGGTCATAACGAGCTACTCTGTTTAGCGTGTTTTCGTAAATATCGGTTTGCGACCTGCAAAAATTGTGGCCGCTATCGCCAAGTTCACGACCGTGATAATCAACTTTGCCGAAAATGCAGCGAACAACACACTTTACAATGCCCGAAGTGCAAACAGGATATGCCCGCGGGATATGGTAATGTTTGCGAAAATTGCGCAAAACGCACGCTACTTTTCAATCTTATTCGAATGAACGTCCATTTATTCCGCCACAAGGCAGTGAAACGGGCTTATAAGAAGTTCATTTTCTGGTATCTCGCAAAGTGCGGTGTGAGCGTGGTGTTGAAAAAATCAGACGACCACGTTCTCTTTTTTATGCGTTGCGATGAAAATTGGGCCGATATTCCAGACTATCGCGAATTGGTTACGTTCTTTAAACCCAACGGATTACGAGCGCATTTAACCGTGTTGCGTTGGTTGCTTGATACCAATCAGGTCAAAGTGGATGAGAGCTTGAAAGCGGAAATGGCGGAGTTAGAACGTATTCAATCCCTATTTAACAAATTAAGTAACTCTGTACCTTGTATTGCAAACTACTACACGCAGTTACAACACAAATATGAGGTGGGCAAAATATCACTGAAATCTGTTCGATTAGCTTTACAACCTGCGATTGATTTCATCAGTTCAGAATCTGTCTCGTTACTGCCGACTCAAGTACAACTGAATAGCTATCTTGTGGCAAAAACGGGACAGATTGCTGCTATTACAGGCTTTATAAACCACCTGAACCGAGAATATCATTGTGAATTAGAAATTGACCGCTCCCTCATTCAAAAGATGAAAGAAAAGCAGTTGAAGCAGCAAGCAAAACAGCGATTAGCGATACTCTACAAGCAAGAAAAACTAAGTATCAAAGAGCAAAATGAGCTACTCTCAGTCGTATTACTGAATTTGCACAACATTTGGATAAAATCACCGAAAAAATTAAGTATTTCAGAGATAGACGGTATAGCCTACTATGTTGATAATGAGAAAAAATACTTTATACCAAAAGACATTCACATACGCCTGATGGAATAAGCTGTCGTCAATTTTTATTTTTGCGATCTGTGTCGAGAAAATAATATTTATGAATCGACAGATGAAATAATGTTGATAAAGTATCTCTGAATGTTCAACAAACTGGAGGTAAATATGACATTAAAGGCTCAATTTCGTGAATGGCTTAAACAAGAGCAAGAGCATGATGAAATGATATGGATTGCCCATATTCCTTGCATATTATCTAAAGTGGATAGCAAACTGGCGATTGTTAGCGGAAATGTTTATGAGAAGAAATATCTCGGATATTGGATAAAGTGTTTTAGGTTCGATAGAAATATCAGCAAGTTAATTAAATAAGTTAAATATCTAGCTAATAATTAGGGTTATTAGCTAGATATTATATTATTGAATATTGCATACTTCTTTCAGTGTAAGATAGATTTCACTCTGATCGTTTTCCAGTAAATCCACCACGGCAGCATTATTCAATAGTTTTTTGACGTACCCTTTTGCCACAACCAAGCCCATTTTTAAGTCCGCCAATTTTTCTTCAGAAATTTTATAGTTCTCTTTAAGTCGCTCTAACTCTTTTTGCATAATGGAAAGATCGGCTAAATCATCATTCGTGGTTTTAGACTTGTGGCTCTCGACTAATTCCTCTTTGCGTGAACTGAGCAACATCATATTGGCGTATGTCAATGTAAACTTATTACTGGCGATCATCATTTGCGCAACTTCAATTTGGCGTTCAGGCTTCATCTTACGCAAAATCCGAAATATATCCCTGCTTACCTGCTTATTGGATAACATATCAATGACTTCTCTAGTTATCCCATTAAGCATATTCATCTTCTGACGTAACACGTGCAGATCGATATTGAGTGTTCTGGCTATCAGTTCATCCGATACCCCGCGCTCAATGGTTTTCATTAGCATTTTATTCTCCTGAATGGCAGTTAAACGGTTGATTTGCTTGTTGTAGGTAAAGCCTTCATCATCAGTAGAAACCATACAAAGCACCTTATCCACGCCTAGCTTTTTGAGCGCATGCACACGAGAATGACCGTCTAACAAAATATATTGGTTGTTTTCTTCTGGATAAACGACCACAGGCTCGACAATTCCGATTTCACGAATTGAAGCCAGAATGCTTTGGAACTTAGTGCTTTTCTCAAAGTTTTTATCCATCTTTTTTAATGGAATAATTTCATCAACTGAAAGTGAAATTAGCTGATTATGAAACGCATAAGTAATATGTTTAGGCATAAATATTTCCCTCACGTTGTTTTAACATTCGTTGGCTTAAATCTTTTGGCATATCATCTAAATGCTCTGATTTAAGGACGAGTTGAAAGTATTTATCTGCAAAGAGTTTATTTAAGCAAGACAAGATAATAGAGAGTTGTTTTTCATCATAATCTGCTTGCTTAATCATCATTTGCTGTCTTTCCGTTTCCTCTTTGTAGATATTCACAATCGTCTTGGGATTATAAATAGACGATCTGATACCGCTTGAAATACCTGTATTAGCTTTTTTGCCTGCAAGGTTTCTACGGTGGATCAGATTACGTATTTTGGCTATATCCGTGCTTTTCAATGTGCCGTTAGTGTAAAGCTCCGTGAGTTGCCTTTGAACTTCCTGATCGTCTGAACGAGAAATCGAAATAGCAATAGTCATTGGTAAAACACCTTGTTCTACTGCGTTAATGAGACGTTCTTCCCCTGCATTAATAAGATGTAAAATGCTGTTGACGTGGCTTTTCGAAAACCCAATTTTCCGAGCAATATCAACGGGTTTATAGCCTCTATCATTGAGTATTTTGATGCCTGAAAGTAGCTCAATATAGGAATGCTTACGTCTGGCAATGTTCTCAACAAGGCTGATCAGGTAGCTTTCTTCGCTATTTGCACTCACGACTCGACAGGGTATGAATAGCTCACCAAGTACCTGACAAGCCTCAAGCCGACCTTGGCCACATAACAAATTATAATACTCAGTGTTATCGGAAGATGGTGTTACGGTAATCGGCCTTTTAAGACCAATCGTTGCAATGTTTTCGACCAGATCAGCAAAGACTTTCTGATTACGCGTTCTGGGATTGAGTACCCGAATTTTATCGATAGGAAGAATTTGAATGGTGTCGTTTTGCATAGATAAACTCCTTGACTAAAATACGTTCAACCATAATAAAAAAGCGATCTAAATTATCATGGCGGTAGATTTCAAGTTCGGCAGGATTGCTCTCCGCTAATCGTAGTTTTTCATTTACCTTTTCGGTGGTGGGAAGCAAGTAATAATCCAAAATCTCAGTGGCATTCTCATTGAGACGTACAGCAATTGTTATGTCAGGATTTAAACTGGTATCAAATCGGATCAACCATCTTTTAGTTCCTGATGGCGTTGGGCGACAACGGCTTAATACGATGGATGCGGTAAATTCATTGTTGATGTGGACTAGATCTGTCGAGTCATCGGTCAAGACCATTCCACCCAATTCAATAATGGTATCAAGTGTTTGTTGTACGAAATTTTTATGCTGTTGGCGGAGTAATCGGTTGATCTCGACATAGTGGTAATCCCGTTCAGGTTCATAGTTGATTAAGGTATAGGTGTTAAGTAGGCTTCCAAATCGGCTACTGTATGAGCTACTTGAGGGGCAATTTTCGGCTTCATCAATGATTAGGCCTGATAGTTTCCCTTTCTCTTTCAAAAGCAGTTTGAGCTGATCTAACATTTCATCGTCAGATAATCGGGCAGAACGCTGATGGATAATGGTTTGGGCGGCATTAAATAAGGCTTGTGGTACGATAGCTTCAAATACATTTTCAGCACGCACCCACTCTTCTACGGGGTTTTTGCCTTTATGTTCACGTGTTTTGGAGGCACTACATTTATTCCAAACATTGTGGCCGACATATTTTTCGTTGATGAGGATTTGATGTACTACACCTTTCGTCCAAGCCGTATTTCTATCGGTAACAATGCCTTGTGCATTTAGACTATCGGCAATTTGTTGTTCTGTCTTACGCTGATAAACAAAATCATGGTAAATTTGCAACACGATCTCTTGCTCTTCTTTTGGGCCTGCAACCAAAATTACTCTGTCGGTTTGTAGGCTCTTTCTGTCTCCACGTTGGAGATCGAATTTAGCGTTTCCTTGGCAATCAATGAGCCGTCTGCGCAAACCAAAGCCCGCAGGCCCACCTTGTCGAAATCCGTGTTGGATCAGATTTTTTTGACCGTTAAATACTTTTACTCCGAGTTCACGGCAATAGTCTCCTGCCGCCCAACGTTTCACGGCTTTGTAGATTTGAGAGCCAATATCATTTCCTTTGAATTGCTCGGCACAATAATGGACTTTAATCCCCTGATGTGTACAAATCTGCTCATAGTGGCCCGATTCATCAATATTCATAAACCGCCCCCAACGGCTTACGTCATACACCAAAATATGGTCGAAATCGGCTTGTCCGCTTTGCACAAGCTTTATCATTGAAAGAAATTGTGGGCGGCGCTCTGCGGTTAATCCACTTTTTCCCTCATCAATGTATTCTCGAATGATCTCTAGCCCATTTTCTTTGGCGTAATCTTCAATAAAGCAACGTTGAAGGTCAGGTGAAAATTCTTGGTGTTCTGTTGACATTCGAATGTAGGAAACTGCCTGATTTTTAGGTTGATTATTTGTACGTGTAACCATTCTAATGACTCCTTATCTGCACCAATATAAAGGAATCGGGAGGAAATATGTTGCACTCAAAGGGTAAGATCTTACCCAAAATTACACTCAATGAGCTTGAAACGAAAGAACGATTTGCGATGGCTTTACGTCAAGAAATGCACGCTCAATATTGGACGGGGAAGATGGTCGCTAATGCGTTAGATGTAAGTGAGAAAACGGTAAAAGATTGGGTTGCGGGGAGAAGACTACCAAGTAGCTTAGATTTATTGGCATTAATGCGGATCTCATCGTGTGTACGGCGACTGGTTTGGGATATTTCCAAATCAGAAGACTGCTACCAAGATGCCGAGATGCTCAGACAAATATGCTTTACTTTGCTCTCCAATTTGTAATGAGAAGAAAACAAGCCGATTATGACAAATGGTAGAGCTATGATGGGGGCGATCCGTTGGCGGCCTAAGAGTTCAAATTGTCGCTTGTTGTATTCGACTGTTCGATTATCTGGGGAGTTATCGGTGAGTGGTAACTCGTCTAATTCAGGTTCTCGTGTATAAACTCTGGTAATCGGAACGTGATTTATATCGTTATTCTGTTCTTCTGTCTTATCACCCGATTTCTCTCTTTTCGATTGAGATAGCACTAGCGTAATATCTTCGCCTTCAGGCTGATTAAGACCGATAATTTCTGCGCATAACACGGTATTTCCAAGTCGAATACCACGGATTTTCAATTCAACCTTTTGGGTATGCCAAAAATCTATTTCTATTGGATGTGTTTGATTGCGAATATTTAGTCTAAACTGGCTTACAAGATTTTTTACCCTTGTTCCTGTGGTCTCTTTGTCATATTTGAAATGGTAGAGGAAAATTGCATCTTTCTTCACAAAGTATTTCGGTAAAACGACATAGCGTTCTACATCAAAATTCTCAACGACCTTATCTATAAATAGGCGTTCTCTTACCTCGTCAAGTGGGTATGTTGCCAAAATACGCTTGATGTCCGTAGAGTACCCGTAGTGCATCATAAAAATATGCAACGGATGGATGATGAATTTTTGATTTTGGTAAGAGATGGAAAGTAGTCGGTTTAGGTCATCACCGTAGTTGTGATATTCTGTGGGGATAGTGTAGATGGTGTAATCAAATGGTTTCTCTAAACCATTTTCCTTACTCTCACCGAATGAAACGATTGAGAGGTTTTCACGTTTACCATCTTGATTTTCAGGTTCAACCGTAATGTAAAATTCTTCGAAAGCAAACTGTTCTTTGGCGACACCGCCTTTCCAGATACTTCCGATAGTGAAATAATGCAGATAATTGAGAGGAACGGAGATATACAAAACGCCTAAATATTCAGCGCCGTTTTTACCAGTATATTTGGGGCAAGTTAAATTAACAAACTTCACTTTTGCATGTGCTTGAGCTTTATCTGACTTAAAAATGAAGTCCGACTCATACCAAGCTACCACGTATTCATTGTTGGGGGAATAATAGCCGTTGCCTCTAATGTCAAGGCGTGGTTTGGTAAAATGCTTTTCAAGGTGCTTCGGACAATATCCTCGATAAGGTTCTCGTTTGAAATTGGTATCATTGAGGTAGAACATAACGGATTTCCCCTTGAGGTTTTGATGATCGAATTATAGCGAAACTAGAGAAAGATTTGTGACATTTATTTCTTGTTTTTGACATTTATTTCTAGTTTTCACAACGTTGTTTCCAATTATGAAAATTTAACTCATTATGTACCAAACTAGTTACTGCTGCTGTTTCAATTGCTTCTTGATCTGTCATATCGGGCAGTAGCATGGTTAAGCGACTGGCTAACATCGTTTTTCCAGTACCTGGTGGACCCAAAAAGAGTAAATTATGTTGTCCTGCTGCAGCAATAGTTAAGGCTCGTTTAGCATGTTGTTGGCCAATAATATCAGTTAAATCCAATGGATTTTTTACGGAAAAATTAACTTCACTTTGTGTAGTCAATGTTGAAGCTAGAGGCAAGTTGACGCGATCGTTTAAAAAGTTCACAACATCTAATAAATTATTCGCAAAATAAGTTTGCTGGTTTGAAACTAGGCTTGCTTCATTGGCATTTTGGCTGGCTATAATTAACTTTCGCTTTGCTTTTTGCGCAGCAAGAATGGCTGGAATAACACCTTGTACACCACGTAGTTCACCAGTAAGTGCTAATTCACCAACAAACTCAAATTGCTGAAGTTTTTGTGCTTCTATTTGTCCTGCTGCTGCGAGCATACCTAGAGCAATAGGTAAATCAAAACGCCCTCCTTCTTTGGGTAAGTCGGCTGGTGCAAGATTAACGGTAATGCGCTTGGCAGGATATTTGAATTGAGCATTTAATAATGCACTACGTACTCGATCTTGTGCTTCTTTCACGGTTTTTTCTGGTAAACCAACTAAATTAAATTGTGGTTTACCATTGCTAAAATGTACTTCAATTGTTACTAGAGGGGCTTGTACACCAATAGAAGCACGACTATATACAATAGCAAGAGACATCCTTGACTCCACAAGTTGTTAGAAAAAGAAAACTTGCAGAGAATAAAAAAAGTGCGGTTTATTTTTCATAAATTTCGCACTTTTTTATGATTTTGATCGCAAAAATAACTTATTTTTCAGCAAAAATGGGGGCAAACCAGCTATCTAATTTTGTTGATAGGCGATCAATACCAATTCTATTCAAAGCAGAAAACGCTTCGACTTGGATATCACCTTGGAAAGGTAAAATAGCTTCACGGACCATTTTGACTTGTTTACTTCGAGCGCTTTGGCTGAGCTTATCTGCTTTCGTTAATAATAATAATACAGGTAAGTGAGCAGAAACTGCCCATTCAATCATTTGTTGATCGAGATCTTTAAGTGGATGGCGGATATCCATTAATACTACTAAACCAGCTAAACATTCCCGTTTTTGTAAATATTCACCAAGGGATTTTTGCCATTGAATTTTCATTTGTTCAGGAACGGCGGCATAGCCATAACCAGGTAAGTCTACTAGTTTACATTGTGGCTCAACTTCAAATAGGTTAATTAATTGAGTACGTCCAGGAGTTTTTGACGTTCTTGCTAAACTTTTTTGATTTGTTAAAGCATTTAATGCGGTTGATTTTCCTGCATTTGAACGACCTGCAAAAGCAATTTCAATACCCGTATCTTCTGGTAAAGTACGAATATTAGGGGCGCTAGTGAGGAAATGTGTTTTGTGATAATTCAATTTGATGTCAGACATAAAGGCTCCTTTGTCGCGCTTAGGATACCTTATAAACACCGATAAAAAAATGAAAATATCGGTAAATTATGCGAGAATAGCCTACCTTTAAGCTAATTTACTTGAATTTTATGGCAAATCAATTTTATCAATGGCCAAATCCACATGCGTTATATCCTGATCGTGGCAAAAAGTCCTATCGTTTAAAACGTTTTCGTTTTCAGCTACGCTCATTATTGCATTTTGCTTACATTAAACGTTTTGAGCAATTTATTAATGCAAATCCAACGTTAGTGAATTTGCTTAATAAGAAAGCAAATTTCAGTTATCCACTTGCACATCGTTTCTTAGATAAACGTTTTAATACTCAGCAACGTTTTGCTAGTATTTGTGACAATTTACATTTTATTCCTGAAAAATTGACTGCACTTCACTTACCTCAGTTATGGCAACAGCCTATTTGTTTTGGTGAAGTGATTGAGGATTTTGAGCTCTATTTAAATATTAATGAATATCAAGCAATGGAGGGTTTTTGGGCATTGGAGCTACGTTATAAACCAACACAGGAGTTGATCTATTTATTAACGTTTGGAAAAGTTGAACAAGCCTTATTAATTGCGGTCATTCAAGGACCTAATTTTGATGGTTCAAAGGATATAGTAAAACAACTGACTAAAAAATGTCATGGTTTGCGTCCTGCATATTTGATGGTAGAAGCCATGAAGGCATTAACGCACACATTTGGTTATCAAAAACTATTAGGTATTCCACACAAGTATCAAAATAAATCGCGTTTAGTACAAAGTAAACGTTATGTGGTGGATTATGATGCGATTTTTGCGGAATCATCAGGTGTGTTAAAAGATTATTGGGAGTTACCAGTCCAATTTAATATCAAAGAAATGGACAGTATTCCAAGTAATAAACGATCAATGTATCGCAAACGTTATGCGATGTTAGAACACTTACAAGATTCAATGAATCGTATTCTACGGAAAGAATAGTGAGGTCGCTTAAAGCGACCTTTAATTTTTTTAATGTGTGGTCTATTTTCTGAATAGTTGGGCATTAACTTGAGATATTAACAGCACCTTGATAACCTAGCTGGCGCCAAGCCTCATAAACAGCAACAGCAACAGAATTAGATAAGTTCATGCTACGGCTATTTGCTGTCATCGGAATTCGAATTTTTTGTTGTGCGGGTAAGTTATTAAGAATATGCATAGGAATACCGCGGCTTTCAGGACCAAACATTAGATAATCACCCACTTCAAATTGTACTTGGCTATGTGCTGGTGTTCCTTTTGTTGTTAAGGCAAAAAGACGTTTAGGTTGTTCTATCTGTAAAAATACATCAAATGTTTTGTGTCGTTTTATCTCAGCAAATTCATGGTAATCTAAGCCTGAGCGACGTAATTTCTTATCATCCCAAGTAAAACCTAATGGCTCAATTAAATGCAAACGAAATCCCGTATTTGCGCATAAACGAATAATATTACCTGTATTTTGTGGGATTTCAGGTTCGTATAACACAATGTCTAACATATCTAATCATTATTAATCAAATAGAAAGACAAAGTTTAGCATAAATTTGGTGGGGACTAAATGTTAGGATGTTATTGTGCTTTATCAGAAAATGCCCAATATAAAATTTGAGCATTTTGGTTTGCTTAGAAGCTCTTACTGACACTTAGATATACGCGGTTTCGGTCGTAACTTGAGAATGGATTATTACTGTCAGTTTTTTGATATGACCATGTGATTTTAGGTGTAATACCTCGCCAGTGAATGCTACGGTGCCAAACAGTAAAATTCAGGCCGTATTCTTTATTTTTCTGCGCAATTTTAAAGAAGCTTGGCGCAAAAATAGCATTTTTAGGGGCAGAAGGCATATGATATGAGCGCTTAGCATAGTTTAATTGTAAACGTGTCGAAATACCTTTTGGCCATTCTTGCCCCCAGCCTAAGCGAACGCCACGACGATCGAAAGCATTAGCTTTCCAATGCGCATTTTTACGGTAAAAATCAGCACCTACAAACCAATATTGTTGGCTGTTTGGGAAATACATAACTGTGTTAGATAAAGAATACAAATTCCCATTCGATTTTTTACGCTCAGGACTTAGGTAGCGCTGTTCACCATATTCAAATTCAGTTGATATTTTCCAATTTTGACTTAGCCAATAACCAAGATCCAATGAGGCGCCCCCTGTTTTAGAATAGCGGTGTAATGTTTTGGCATGTTGTTCAGCATTTTCTCCACCAACGTACCAAAATTGCTCCATATAAGGAATTAATTTTATTTCTGTTTTAGCGTTACGATAGCCACCGCCTAAGCCAACACGTAGTGATAATTCGTCATATTTGTGATTGTTCCAGTAATATTTTCCGTTAAGATCTGTATTAAATTCAGCAAAAAAGCCATTTTTAATCGACCAAGTTTTATTTATACCGAAGAAATAGCTAATACCTTCAGCACTTTCAGGCTCATTCGATGGGGTAAAGCCGCCTACTTTAGTGCCTTTTGGAGGGGCGTTATTAACATTATTTTCACGTAAATAATTTGCGCCACTATAAAAACGCCAACTATCTTGTTCGTGAATTGAATGAATATAGCGATCAATAATTTGTATTAATTGTGGTGGCAAATTTTCTGCACGTAGACGATTAAATTGTTCTTTAGCTGTTTCATATTCGTGGTTGTGCATCAGTGCAATCGCTAATTGTAAGCGTGCAGGTTGTAGCCTTGGTTGTTCAGCAATTAATTCACGATAAAGGCGGATGGATTTTGTTAATTTGCCTTGTTTTTTGGCCAGAATGGCGTTTGCCCACTTCAATAAAAAAGGATCTTTTTCTGGAAGTTTTTCATAAATAGGAAGAAGTATTTCAACGCCACGCATATCATTATTTCTTAAAACAGGGATGAGTGCACGCAATAATAAATCTGGGCGTTGTAGTAGTTGTTCAGCGGTGAGTGAAATATTTGGTGTTTGGGGAGTTTGATCGTGTCTAGATTTATTTGGTAAATGTGACTGAAGTTGCACTTGAGATGCTTTATGAAAGTGTTCATCAGGACGCTGATTATCAACGTTGACTACTTGCTGTGCTAAAACAGTGGGTGTAATGCTGACTCCATAACATGTCAGTGTTATAAAAAAAGTTAAAAAATGTTGTTTCTTATTCATAAGTTTATTGGTTAGTTTGAAGTTGTATGATAACAATAAAGTCGATAGCAAACTTGCCCTGTGATTTTTTCTTTTAGTATCTGCCAATGTGTTGGTACTGTAATGGGTTGGTTTTTCTCTGTTTCCACATAAATCAACGCATTAGGTTTCAGCCAATGATGTTTCTCTAGTAAGTCAATAGTTTGTTGTGCTAACCCCAAATGAAAAGGTGGATCCACAAAAACTATATCAAAGTGCGGTGTGTTTTGTATAGATTTTAAAAATTGTAAACTATTTTGGTTGATCACTTTTGCTTGCTCGAGAGAGCATTTTAACGTTTGTATGTTTTTCTGTAGTTGTATTGCTACTTTTTTATCGAGTTCTACGAAAGTGACCTGTTTGGCCTGGCGAGATAGTGCCTCAAAACCAAGTGAACCACTACCCGCAAAGCAATCAAGGCAATGAGCATCAACAATATAAGGCATAAGCCAATTGAATAAAGTTTCCTTGACACGATCACCCGTAGGGCGCAAGCCATTTAGACTTAATACAGGGAGTCTTCGTCCACGCCACAAGCCCGCAATAATACGTACATATCCTTGTTGTTGACTCTGCTTAAATGTGTTTTTTTGCATTTTATTAATAATAGGGGATGCTTATAATATTTTTATGTTGTTTCGGGATATTATACATATTTCTCAAGAAAGAAATATCCTCTAGTGAATAGGGGGAGGTTAATGTGCGATAATATATGCGATATTTTATAAAAACTTATATTTATTAAATAGTTATTTCTATTTGCGTAGTAATTTTTATGCATTAATAGATTAGCATTTAACGTGTATTAATGTTTCAGATGAGAATATTAAGTGGTTATATCGGAGTTAAAAAAGAAAAGAGAGACTATATCTCTCTTTTCTAGAACTGGATTACTTCTCTTTTTCAGCAAAAAGTAAAGCTGAAAAGCCTACTTCTTTATTTGCTCCAGGGTGTGATTTTCCTGTTCCAATAATATATTTGTAATCATTAGCACCTTTCTTAGAGTTAATAAACTTAACTTCCATAGAGGCTTTCTGTTTCTCAGAAATAAGGGTACCTGAGTTACTAATATTTGCAGTAGCCTCTATTGTTAATTGATTATCTTTTCCTGTTATATTAAAGATAGCAGCATTCTTGTTAGTGGGATCGTACACTTCTCCATGTACATTACCATCTTTATAATAGATTTCTACATTTCCTTCTTTTCTTATTCTGTTTTGTGCCGTATCAGCTAAAGTGTATGGTGTATAAATAAACCCACCATCTTGCTTATATGTTGCTGTATAGTTATTCGGTAATGTTGCTACATAATCATTGTTGACCGCATAGACAAGCTCATAATGACTACCATCTTTATTTGGATTAGCACGTTGACGATATCCATAGTACATGTCAGCATTAAGAGCTTCTAATAATGTAAATTGGTATCCCTCACCATTATTAACACCATTCTTTAAAGCAATACTATTTGCTTCTTCTGTTGTAATATCTGTCCCTGAATGATAGGGATCTTCTGTCGTTTTTAATGTATATACTTTAACAGAGTTTTTGTTTCCTTCTTCATTACAAGCATTATTACTCGATGCAGTACAGCCTGTGTACCAATTAAGATTTGCCTCTTGATCTGACTTTGGTGGTTCTATGTCTTTAGGCGGCTGAGGTGGATCATTTAATTTTGGCCCATTATCATTTGGATTGTTTGGCGCAGGTGGCTCTGGTTGAATCGGTTGTGGTGGCTGCTTAGTATCATTACTACTAGAGCTTCCACCTCCACCGCCACATGCGACTAAGAGTGCTGAAAGACTAATAAGGCTTAACTTCAAAATAGCTTTTTTCATTTTAATTCCTTTTTTAAATATAAACATAATTTTATAGCGTCCTACTTTATTAAAGACCGTATATATTTTACGCTTTTTTATCCAAATTTGCGGAAGTTTTTCATTACTTATCTATTCAATGGTAAACTATCAGATGATTTTAGTTATTTATAATGAGAATTTACACACATTTTTTGAGCGGGAATAATATCAATGGAAAATAAAAAGAACGGCTTCTGGTCTTGGTTGGGCTTAGGTAAGAAAAAAGAACAACAAGAGGTAAAGTTGACAGAAGAATCTTCAGCACAAGAACTGGTCAAACCAGCTGAGGTGGATATAAATAAATCAGTATCAGCATCAACAGAGACAGAGCAATTAGAAAACAATATAGCTTCTATCGACGAGGTTTCTTCTTTAGAAAAAGAGCATATTACAATAGAAAAGCGAGATTTAGTTGAAGATAGTATAGAGACAGTAACTCAAAATATAGTGCAGCCTGTCGTTAGTGATGAGGATATAGCTTCGTTTGAGCAGACGCCTATATTCGATTCGGCTTCTGAATTAGTCGAACAAGAAGTGGTGGAGCAAGTTACGACGCATGACAATGATTTACATGTTGAAATAGTAGAAGAAAGAGCTGTTCAAACTGAGTCTACTGTTACTGAACAGGAAAAACCGAGCGAGGGTGGTTTTTTTAGTCGTTTAGTAAAAGGATTATTAAAAACAAAACAAAATATTGGTGTGGGTTTTCGTAGTCTGTTTTTAGGTAAAAAAATTGATGATGAATTATTTGAAGAGTTAGAGGAACAACTCTTAGTCGCAGATTTAGGCGTACCGACCACCACAAAAATTATTCATAACTTAACGCAACATGCTAGCCGCAAGCAATTACAGGATGCGGAGTTATTGTATCAACAGTTAAAAGTAGAAATGGCAGAAATTTTAAAGCCCGTTACACAGCCATTAATCATTGATCAAAGTAAAAAGCCTTATGTGATCTTAATGGTGGGTGTTAATGGCGTAGGTAAAACAACAACGATTGGTAAGTTAGCGCGTAAATTTCAACAAGAAAGTAAATCGGTTATGTTAGCTGCGGGTGATACATTCCGTGCAGCAGCGGTAGAGCAGTTGCAAGTATGGGGTGAACGTAATCATATTCCTGTTGTTGCACAAAGTACAGGCTCAGATTCTGCATCAGTAATTTTTGATGCTATGCAGTCAGCAGCGGCACGTAATATAGATGTGTTGATTGCAGATACTGCAGGGCGTTTGCAAAATAAAAACAATTTGATGGATGAGTTGAAAAAAATTGTTCGTGTGATGAAAAAATATGATGAAACTGCACCACATGAAATTATGTTAATGCTGGATGCGGGCACTGGGCAAAATGCAATTAGCCAAGCAAAATTATTTCATGAAGCAGTGGGGCTAACTGGTATTAGTTTAACGAAATTAGATGGCACAGCAAAAGGTGGAGTCATCTTTGCTATTGCAGATCAATTTAATTTACCAATTCGTTATATTGGTGTAGGTGAAAAAATCGAAGACTTGCGTGAATTTAATGCAGATGAGTTTATTGAGGCGTTATTTGTGCATGAAGATTAATGTGTTAAATAAAGCAAATCAGTTTTACAAGTACGAATCTTTATGTGAATGACACCTAAGAAGTAGATAAAAAAATGATTAGATTTTCGAATGTGAGTAAAGCGTATTTAGGTGGTAAACCTGCTTTACAAAATATCAGTTTTCATTTACCTGTAGGCAGTATGCATTATGTTATTGGGCATTCTGGTGCGGGTAAAAGTACATTACTGAAATTAATTATGGGTATGGAACGCGCTAACGGTGGACAAATTTGGTTTAATGGGCATGATATTACTCGCTTATCCACCTATGAAATCCCTTTTTTACGCCGTCAAATTGGCATGGTACATCAAGATTATCGTTTATTAACGGATCGTTCAATTGTTGATAATGTAGCTTTACCCTTAATTATTGCAGGTATGCATCCAAAAGAAGCTGAAACCCGTGCACTTGCTTCATTAGATCGCGTCGGGTTGCGTGATCGAGGCAGCCATTTGCCTATACATTTGTCTGGGGGAGAGCAACAACGTGTTGACATTGCTCGAGCTATTGTGCATAAACCACAATTATTATTAGCAGATGAACCAACAGGTAATCTTGATAATAGCTTATCTTTTGAAATTTTTAGTTTGTTTGAAGAGTTAAATCAACTGGGCATGACAGTCTTAATTGCGACCCATGATTTGAATATTATCCAACAAAAACCAAAACCTTGCCTTGTTCTTGAGCAAGGTTATTTACGTTGAGGAAAATCATAATGGGATCTCGTCGTGTTCAAGCGCCATTTTGGGTGCAAATACATTATGTGTTACGTGCAGTATGGGCAGATTTACTTAAACGCCGTTTCGGTACATTATTGACTATTTTAGTCATCAGTGTCTCCTTAACTATTCCTACCGTCAGTTACTTGTTGTGGAAAAATATCCATCAAGCAACAACACAGTTTTATCCTGAAAGTGAATTAACAGTTTACTTGCATAAGACGTTGAGTGAAGAAGATGCTAATTTGGTGGTAGAAAAAATTCGTCAGCAAACAGGTGTTGAATCATTAAATTATATTTCTCGTCAAGAAAGCTTAAATGCATTTCGTGATTGGTCTGGCTTTAATAATGAATTGGATATATTAGATGATAACCCTTTGCCTGCTGTAGTGGTGGTTAGAGCATCACCAGAATATAATCAGTCACAGAAGCGTAATGAGTTACGACAAAACTTAGACAAAATCAAAGGGGTACAGGAAGTACGTTTAGATAATGACTGGTTAGAAAAATTGACAGCCTTAACTTGGCTAGTGGCACATGTTGCTATTTTTTGTGCAGTGTTAATGACATTAGCTGTATTTTTAGTTATTGGTAATAGTATTCGTTCGGACGTTTATAGTAGTCAGGCAAATATTGAAGTAATGAAATTATTGGGAGCGACTGATCAATTTATTCTGCGTCCCTTTTTGTATGCAGGGATGATTTATGCTGTATTAGGTGGTTTGTTTGCTTGTCTATTTAGTAGTCTAGCAATTGGCTATTTTACTCAAGCCGTAAAATATGTTACTGATATTTTTGCCGTGCAGTTTGAGCTAAATAGTGTCAATTTTGCAGAGTTTTTATTTTTAATAATTGTGTGTACATTGGTTGGATATGTCGGCGCATGGATTGCGGCAACTCGCCATATTAAAATGTTAGAACAAAAAAATTAGAAAACAGACCGCACTTAACTTCTTCTTTCCATAAAAAATAAAAGCGATTGCTCTTCTAGGCAATCGCTTTTTTTTCTATAATTTCTATAAGAAGAGTACTATTCTGTTATTCCTACTGTATGGAAGTTGCGTGAGAAGTACACTAATGCTTGTCCTTCATCAGAAACTTGAATTTCTTCGAGTTCAACTAAGAACATAGAGTGTGTACCAATTTCTCGAATATCCACGATTGTCCCTGTCAAATTTGCTAATGCATTTTTTAAACATGGAACTGATGCAGAATCTTCTTGTGGTTGCCACACATTCCATTCAAAACGCTCATCCATACAACTGCCTTTAAATCCTGCAAAATGTTGGGCTAATTCGATTTGTTCCGCATTTAACACATTAACACAAAGACGTTTATTCGCTTGAAAAACAGGATTCATTTCACTGTTTTTGTTAATACAGACCATCACAGTAGGCGGTGTATCAGTAACTGAACATACCGCGGTTGCAGTGATCCCACATTTCCCAGCAGGGCCGTTAGTTGTGATAATATTCACACCAGCGGCTAATTTCGCCATGGAATTACGGAAGTTTTGTTGAATTGGCGTAAGCATAATGATTTTCCTTAATATGATCTGCTTAGTTATTTGGAAAAACGGTTTAAGTTATCCAAAATATTAATATCAGCTGAGTTATGGAGATGTGGTACTTTCCAGCCATTTTCATCATAATCAGCCAAACATTTATCGACAAGATCGAAACAACGTTGTAATGTACCATTACCTGTTGATTGTCCTAGTACTTGTAAACGGACTTCTTCTTGACTTCCAGCATAATTGATTTCGTAGAGCTCATGGCGACCACCAAATTCAGTGCCAATTGCATCCCAAAGTAGTTTTAAAATTTTAATTCGATCACGGTATTCAATATTGTTTGAGCCTCGTACATATTTTTCTAAATACTGATCAATTTCTGGGTTATTGAAATCACGGATATGCGAAGGTAAATAAATTAACCCACTTGTTACAGTTTGTTCAATAATTTTTTTCACTGTATGGTAGGCCATTGGCGCCATTACTCGATAAGTTTGAATTGCTTGGGCACTTGGCATTTGACAACCATTTTTCCATTGATAGGATGACCCTGCCATTGCATCGGTTAATGTCCAGAACAAGTTACGGTACATCATGACCTCACCCATCTGTGCTGCAACACCACGGAATTCAATGACACCTGTACATTGTAAGGCTTTATGTAATAGACCCGTGATGAAATCTAATTTTACTGCAAGACGAGTACAAGCTTGCATTGGGAATAAGGTAGCAAAACCTGCATATTGTGCCCAAGTCCGACAACGGTCTAGATCACGATAGATTAAAATATTTTCCCAAGGGATAAACACTTTATCTAATACAAGAATTGCGTCATTTTCATCAAAGCGTGTTGATAATGGGAAATCAAATGGTGAACCAGTTGCACCTGCCGCTAATTCATAAGAGTGGCGACAAATCAGTTTTACGCCTTCAGCATCCATTGGCGCAATGAACATAAGAGCGAAGTCATCGTTATCACCAATGATTTGCGCTGAACCAAAACCAATGAAGTTATAGTGCGTTAATGCAGAGTTGGTCGCAACCACTTTCGCACCACTTACCACAATTCCGTCTTCACGTTCTTCTTCAATTTTGACATAAATATCTTTTACTTGATCAATAGGCTTATTACGATCAATTGGTGGATTCACGATGGCGTGGTTAAAATATAGGCAAGATTCTTGGATACGTTTATACCAATTGCGTGCGTTGTCGGCAAATTTACCATAGAACTCAGGGTTTGCTCCCAACGCGCTACCAAAGGCTGCTTTATAATCAGGAGTACGTCCCATCCAGCCATAGCTAAAACGCGACCAAGCTGCGATCGCATCTCTTTGTTCTTTTAATTCTTCTGCATTACGTGCATAACGGAAGAACTTGTGTGTATAGCCGCCATTGCCTGTATCAGTTTCCCAACATAATTCATCTTTTGTCGCTGGATCATGCAAGGCATCATAGAGTTTTGCCACAGAGGCGGCGGCATTACGAAAGGCAGGATGGGTTGTCACATCTTCTACCAATTCACCGTAGATGTAGACTTTACGTCCATCTCTTAAACTCGCTAAATACTCTTCGCCAGTAAATGGGCGGTTTTTTTCTTTTCTAAAATCATCAGGTAATTTGTGAGATTTTTTTTCGACTTGAGTCATGGTTTACTCCTTTTGAACAAATGAGATTAGGAATAGCATCTAGGATAAAACAGGTTTAGATGTTGCGAATTTGTTAAATTTATAGTGGATTTGTTACAAAGATAAAATGCAATTTTCTTGGCAAAAAATGTACTTTTCCGTATTTCTGAAAGAAAAATGACTAAAATGTGATCTCTATCGCTCTTTTGAAGATGAGGGCTATACAGCGAATAAACCATCGTTTACAGTCAGGCTATTCATTTACATAATGATAAAGTCAAGGAGTACATGATGGTAAATCAGGTGGTGGAAACCCAAAACATTAATATTGAGAAGACATATGGTGGTCAGGAAGACAGCAATATCATTCATTATGAAACCTTTGATAATTTAGCCCTATTTTATGGTCGTAAATCATTAGTACATTTTCATGACCGTTTTTACCAAGTCCATTATTTGACAGAGGGCAGTATTGTCCTGCAATTGGATGCCCATGAGTATAAGTTACATGCACCTTGCTTTTTTATTACACCGCCCTCTATTCCTCATGGTTTTTACACTGAGTTAGATACCCATGGACATGTTCTGACTATTCCACAAGAGTTTGTTTGGCAATTACTTGAGTCGTTAAAACGAGATAGTAATTACTTTTATCCTATGTGCATTGAATTAGCGCAAGAGGGCGAACAGCAACAGCAAATTTTTAAGTTTGAGTATTTGTTTAATTTGCTTGCGTCAGAGTACCGAAATAATACAGAGGAAAAACAGACCGCACTACGTTTGTGTGCAAAATTAATTTTATTAGAAATTTACCGTTTATCGAAAAGTGATGAGAAAAAATACAGTCCAAGAAACAATGAATTGTATCTGTTTAATCAGTTTAATTTTTTAATTGAGGAAAATTTTCGGAATAATTGGCGTATTAATGACTATTTGGATAAGTTGTGTATTAGCGAAAGTAAACTCAATGCGATCTGTCAGCATTTTTCAGCAACCTCTCCGAAAAGATTAATCATTGAGCGCCAGATTCAAGAGGCGAAGAGAAAGTTGTTATTTACACAACATTCTATTTACCAAATTGCTTATGATTTAGGCTTCAAAGATCCTGCTTATTTCTCGCGGTTCTTTCAAAAGGAGACAAATATGTCACCAAAAGCATTTCGCGATCAAGATCACATATCTTCTAATCCGTCTTAATTTTTTGTGAAAAGTACAATTTTTCACAAGAAAAGTACATTTAAAACTCGGCTTAACTCCATTATAACTGTAACAACCTGTTAACAAATTGGTTACATTGGACTGCTGTTTGTTCTTAAATGCCTTTTCTAACGAACGTGAAGGAGACTTTTTATGAAGACACGTCAACTTTTACTCGCTATCAGTTTAGCTGCTGCGACCTCTGCATTCGCAAATGACAAAGTAGTATTAAAAATAGGTCATTTTTTACCCGCACTTTCTACTATGCATAATGATGTTTTAGTCCCTTGGTGTCAGGATTTACATTCTGAATCAAAAGGTCGTATTGAGTGTCAATTGTATCCTTCTAACCAACTTGGTGGAACCGCTGGTCAACTGATCGATCAAGTTCGCAACGGCGTTGCGGATATCGTTTGGACCGCACCAGGTTATTCACCGGGTCGTTTTAAAATTATTGAAGCGTTAGAAACCCCATTCTTGTTACCAAATGTACGAGTTGGTAATAAAGTAGCGTGGGAATTTTTTGAAAAATATGCCAAAGATACGGAATTTAAGCCTTTCAAAGTCCTCTCTATTCAAAGTGATGGTGGCGTGACATTCCACTCGAATAAACCGCTCAATGAAGTGGAAGATTTAAAAGGTAACAAATTACGTACGCCAACCCGTTTAGCGTCGCAAATTATTCAAGCGTTAGGTGGCTCTGCCATTTCGATTGCCCCTTCACAAGTGGCAGAAAGTATCTCAAAAGGTGTAGTGGATGGTGCAATGGGGGCGTGGGAAGTAGTTCCGCCAACAAAATTAGATGAAGTGACCAAATACCATGTGATGCCAGCTGCAGGGGAGCCTTTCCCAACCGTAACTGTGCTCGCTTTAGTGATGAATCAGAAAAAATATGATTCATTGCCAGCGGATTTAAAAGCCATTCTTGATAAGCATTCAGGTCCCGCCTTACTTGAACGTATTACAGTCGCGTGGGAAAAAACCGAAGAGAACGCGCGTAAAAAAGTGTTAGCGAATGGTGGGGTGATTAGTGAGTTTGGTCCAAAACATACTGAAAAAATGAAAGCGATGACAGCGTCATTAACACAAAGCTGGATTGATAGTATGAACAAGCAAGGTAAAAACGGTCAGCAATTAATTGATGATCTACGCGAAATGGTAAAAAAACACCAGTAGTCAGCGAAGGAGGTAAGCGATGAGTGAGTCAACACAAGCCATAGTCATTCCAGATAAAGTCAGAAATAACGCAATTGGTATGGGATTATTCCACATAGCAAAAGTGATGGCGATTTTAGGTGGTTTTTTATTCATCGTTTTGATCATCATGTCTTGTTATTCCCTAGTAGACCGCAAGTTAGGTCAGGGTGGTGTGCTAGGTGATATTGAGATTATGCAAATGGGATGCGCAGTTGCGGCATCCCTCTTTCTCCCTTTCTGTACGATGATGTCAGAACATTTAAAGGTGGACTTTTTCACGGCAAAATTTCCACCAGTATTACGCAATAAAATGGATGCATTAGCAGATTTATTACTCTGCTTGGTTTCGTTTTTATTAGTTTGGCGTATTGGTTTACAAAGTGAAACATTAAAAGAATATGAGGAAGTCTCGGCACTGTTGTCTTTCCCTACTTGGTTACCTAATGCTGCGATTATGCCGGGTTTTATCGTGATGGGATTGTGTTCTTTTTATTATTTTTGTATCCATTTAACTGCAAAGGATTAAGTTTATGATGAGTGGCTTAGAAATGGGCATTGTGGGGTTCTTCATCTTACTTACCCTATTATTACTCCGAATCCATATTAGCATTTCGATGTTTTTGGCGGCAGCGGGATTATATGCTTATTTAGGACAAGGTGATCTTAACGCATTGATGTACACCTTAAATGGTTTAGCGTATGCCCGTCTATCTAATTATGACTTGGCGGTGGTACCGTTATTTATTTTCATGGGGCAATTGGCGTCGCATGGTGGAATGTCAAAAGCATTATTTCAAGCAGCAAGTAGTTTTATTGGGCATTGGCGTGGTGGGTTAGCCATGGCATCAGTTGGCAGTTGTGCGGCATTTGGTGCAATTTGTGGTTCGTCTTTGGCAACGGCCGCCACCATGGGACAAGTGGCAATTCCTGAATTAAAGAAACGTCATTATTCTGGTGAACTCAGTACGGCAACATTAGCTGCTGGTGGTACCTTAGGGATTTTAATTCCGCCTTCTGTTCCTTTAATTATTTATGCGGTGTTGACACAAGAGTCAATTGGTAAATTATTTGTTGCAGCAATTGTACCAGGAATTTTAGCACTATTAGGTTATGTTGTGGTGATCAAGATTTTAGTGAGTTTGCGTCCTGATGCGGGACCAACTTCCGAAAAAGTGCCGTTTTTTAAAGCATTAAAGTCACAAATTAAAGTACTACCAATCTTCATTGTGTTTGCTGTAGTGATCATCAGTATCTATGGTGGCTGGGCAAATCCGACGGAAGCCGCTTCTATTGGTGCAGCATCTTGTGGATTGATTTCTTGGCTTTCAGGTGGACTAACTTGGAAAGGGTTAGTCGACAGTATTCTGCAGACGGCAATGGCAAGCGCAATGATTTTTATGGTGCTGATTGGTGCAGATTTATTAAATTCAGCGTTAGCACTGACGCAAATGCCTGCGCAGTTAGCTAACTGGGTTGTAGAACAACAATTTGCGCCACTTTTTGTTTTATTTTGTATTTTGATGATTTATTTGGTCTTAGGTTGTGTGATGGATTCGCTTGCTATGATTTTGCTCACGATTCCAATCTTTTACCCGATTATTCTTGGTTTAGATTTCTGGGGACTCTCTGCACAAGATAAAACGATTTGGTTTGGTATTGTCGCGTTAATGGTAGTGGAAATTGGCTTAATTACGCCGCCTGTTGGGATGAACCTATTTATTATCAATAAGATGGATAAAGATACGCCATTATTAGCAACATCAAAATGGGTCTTGCCTTTTATTGCCTCTGATCTGATTCGTATTGCGGTGATCGCTTGTGTTCCAGGTATTGCATTATGGCTCGTCCATTTATTTTAAGTGAGGAAATTATGTCTGTCTCTTTAGCTAAACAGATTACACAACTTGCGCCTTCTAGCAAGCCAACGGTGTTTGTGATTGCCCTAAATTCAGTACGTTTATTACAACGTTGTCAAACAGAATTTGAACAAGCGCCTTACAAAGCACTGCCAAAAACGCCTGTGATTTATGTGTTACCTGAAGCAACACACAATCGTAGTGGGGCTACAGTAGGTTTACCAACTGGAAAAAAACAACTCAGAGTTGAACCGCACTTAGGGGTGGTATTTGGACAAGATACATCAAGAGTGTGTGTAGAAAATGCTTTGCATTCTGTCGCAGGTTATGTCCCAGTTGCTTTGTATTCTTTACCAAATGAAAGTTATTACCGTCCTGATATAGAAGGACGTTGCCAAGATGGGTTCTGCGTTTTAGGGCAAACAGTCTTGAAAAGTGCGGTGGAAAATCCCGCAGAAGTGACAATTAATGTTGCATTAAATGGTGACATAAAAAAATCTTACGTGCATTTGGACATGAAGCATTCTGTACCTGAACTCATCAGCTTTTTAAGCCAATTTATTGCATTTAAAGCAGGAGATATTTTGCTAACCGGGACAGAGGATATGCCATTATTAGTGAGTGCAGGGGATGAAGTCAGTGTGGATTTTGTGCAGTTGGGTTGTGTGAGCAACACAATTGCGGAATAAGGTAGGGCGATTATGAGTAAATATGCAAAAGTGGTTTATCAAAATCAAATCCACAGCGTTGAAGTGCTAGAACAAGGATTATTGACTGAACAAAAACAGCTTTTACCTGCTGAAACAGTAACGTGGTTACCTCCTGCGAGCGGCATGATGTATGCCCTCGGTTTGAATTATGCCGATCACGCTTCCGAATTAGATTTTAAGCCACCAGAAAAACCATTAGTTTTTGTGAAAACTCACCATACGTATACGGGACACAATAGTACGACATGGCGACCTGATAATGTTGAATATATGCATTATGAGTGTGAACTTGTAGTCGTGATTGGTAAAACCGCAAAAAATGTGAAGCGGGAAAACGCCATGGATTATGTTGCGGGTTATACCTTATGTAATGACTATGCAATTCGCGATTACTTAGAGAACTATTACCGCCCAAATTTACGGGTGAAAAACCGTGTGGGTACTACGCCAGTTGGTCCTTGGATTGTTGATAAAGATGATGTTAAGGATCCGATGAATTTAACTTTGAGAACATGGGTCAATGGGGAGCTCTGCCAAGAAGGGAATACGAAAGACATGATTTTTGATATTGCCTATTTAATTGAGCATCTTTCACATATTACGACATTACAACCAGGTGACATGATTGCTACGGGAACACCGAAAGGGCTAGCGGACGTGAAAGCAGGCGATTGTGTTGAAATCGAAATTGAACAAATTGGTAAACTCACTAACTACATTGTCAGTGAAACCGCCTTTTTTGCAAAAAAAGCTTAAGATAAAAGGAGACACCTATGATTAAACATTGGATTAACGGTAAAGAAGTTGCCAGTGATGAAACGTTTGAGAATGTAAACCCCGCCACTGGTGAAGTCATTTGTAAGGTTGCTTCTGGCGGTGAAAAAGAAATTAACGCAGCAGTCAAAGCAGCAAAAGAGGCGTTCCCAAAATGGTCAAAAACTCCAGCGAAAGAGCGTGCGCGTTTAATGCGTAATTTAGGTGAGCTCATCGACAAAAATGTTGCGAAATTAGCAGAACTAGAGACGTTGGATACTGGATTGCCGATTCACCAAACGAAAAATGTGTTGATTCCCCGTGCCTCACACAATTTTGATTTCTTTGCTGAAGTTTGTACTCGCATGAATGGGCATAGCTATCCTGTGGATGACAAAATGTTGAACTACACCCTTTATCAACCAGTGGGAGTATGTGGTTTAGTTTCGCCTTGGAACGTCCCTTTTATGACAGCAACGTGGAAAACGGCACCTTGTTTGGCATTAGGAAATACCGCCGTATTAAAAATGTCAGAGCTTTCACCGCTTACTGCGAATGAGCTCGGTCGTTTAGCCCTTGAAGCTGGCATTCCTGAAGGGGTATTTAATGTTGTGCAAGGTTTTGGTTCAACAGCAGGACAGGCTTTAGTCACGCATGATGATGTGCGGGCGATTTCTTTCACAGGGGGCACTGCAACGGGTAAACACATTTTAAAACACGCAGGCTTGAAAAAATATTCAATGGAACTCGGTGGTAAATCACCTGTTTTAATTTTCGATGATGCGGATTTAGAACGTGCATTAGATGCAGCACTCTTTACCATTTTCTCTTTAAACGGCGAACGTTGTACTGCGGGCTCACGTATCTTTATTCAAGAAACGGTCTATGATGAATTTGTAAAAGAATTTGCAGCCCGTGCGAAACGTCTGATTGTTGGCGACCCACAAGATCCAAATACACAAGTTGGTTCAATGATTACGCGTCAACATTATGACAAAGTCACGGGGTATATTCGCATTGGTTTAGAAGAAGGGGCAACCTTATTGGCTGGTGGATTAGAACGTCCACAAAACTTACCAGCACACCTACAAAAAGGTAACTTTATTCAACCGACAGTGTTTGCTGATGTCGATAACCGTATGCGTATTGCACAAGAAGAGATTTTTGGTCCCGTCGTTTGCTTGATGAAATTCAAAGATGAAGCCGATGCATTGCGTTTAGCGAATGACGTGGAATATGGTCTGGCATCCTACATTTGGACCAAAGATATTGCCAAAGCATTACGCTTATCGAATGGCATCGAGGCTGGTATGGTGTTCGTGAATAGCCAAAACGTACGTGATTTACGCCAGCCGTTTGGTGGTATTAAAGCCTCTGGTATTGGTCGTGAAGGCGGTGAATATAGCTTTGAAGTCTTTGCGGAATTAAAAAATGTGTGTATCTCAATGCACGACCATCCAATTCCTCGTTGGGGATTATAACGTTAAAGGAGCAAGATATGGGTAAACTCGCCTTAGCTGCCAAAATTACACATGTTCCATCGATGTATTTGTCTGAGCAACCAGGTAAACACCATGGTTGCCGTGCTTCGGCAATTGAAGGACATAAAGAAATTAGTCGTCGTTGTCGTGATTTGGGGGTGGATACCATCATTGTGTTTGATACACATTGGTTAGTGAATAGCGCCTACCATGTGAATTGTTGTGCCCACTTTAAAGGGGTCTATACCAGTAATGAATTACCGCACTTTATTCGTGACATCACGTTCGATTATAACGGCAATCCAGAACTTGGTCATATGATCGTAAAACATGCGGTGGCAAAAGGAGTTCGGGCACAGGCACACGAAATTGAAAGTTTAAAATTGGAATATGGCACATTAGTTCCAATGCGTTATATGAATGAAGATAAAGCATTCAAAGTGATTTCGATTTCTGCGTTCTGTACATCACACTCTTTTGAAGATAGCCGTAAGCTTGGTGAAGCGGTATTAGAGGCAATTAAGGAATACGACGGAATTGTTGCCGTGCTTGCGAGCGGATCGTTATCCCATTATTTTATTCCTGATCACCTCGCGAAAGAGGGCATGAACAGCTATACCCGTGAATTTGAGCGTCAAATTGACTTACATGTAGTCGATATGTGGCGTAAAGGTAATTTCAAAGACTTCTGTAAGATGTTACCTGAATATGCCGAGTTTTGCCGAGGTGAAGGCAATATGCACGATACGGTCATGTTATTGGGAATGCTCGGGTGGGATAAATATGATAAACCTGTGGAAATTCTAACCGACTTGTTCCCAAGCTCTGGAACCGGGCAAATTAACGCAGTGTTCCCAGTATAGTGAGGAAAAGTGCGGTCAGTTTTTACAAACGTGTTTAAACTCACCGCACTCTCTATAGAGAAGGAGTATGTATGCCGCATTTTATTGTAGAAGCAACGGAAAATATTCGAACGGATGTAGAATGGCAGCCGCTGTTTAGTCAAGTCCATGACTATCTAGCGAGCACTGGAGTTTTCCCTTTAGGGGGGATTCGTAGCCGTGTACACTGGGTCGATGTATATCGCATGGCGGATGGGAAAGAAGACGATGCTTTTGTTCACATTACGCTAAAAATTGGTGCGGGACGCTCCGAAGCAAGTTTACAACCCGTTGGTGAGCAAGTGTTTAAGATTTTGACGGATTATTTTACACCATTGTTTGAAAAACGTTACTTTGCGCTGTCTTTTGAAATAGCAGAATTGCATCCTACATTAAATTTTAAGAAAAATAACGTGCATCTTCGGTTCAAAAAATAACCTTGACTGTCGGGCATTGAAACAGAAAAAACGGGGGCGTTATGCCATCATCAACAAAAACAACGTGGAACCAGACCGCACTTATCTGCTTCTTAGGGACGTTAGTTGGGTTTGGACCGCTCTCGATTGATCTGTATTTGCCCTCTTTACCTACAATTGCGCAAGAACTCAATACCAGCATGGAATGGGTGCAATTGTCAGTCAGTACCTTTTTGACAGGCTTTTGTGTGGGGATGCTGTTTTATGGTCCTATTTCGGATAGGTACGGGCGGCGAGTTGTCTTATTGATAGGGATGTTCATTTATATCATCGCCAGTTTAGCTTGTAGTTTAGCAAATAGTATTGAGCAATTGTTAGTAGCACGTTTTTTACAAGCATTTGGCGGTGGGGTGGGACCTGTTTTAGGGCGCGCAATCGTGCGTGATAGTTTTCCACCTCATCGTATGACTCATGTGTTATCCATGATGCAGTTAGTGACGATGCTTGCACCTTTATTAGCGCCTTTTATTGGGGGGCTAATATTACTTTGGTTTGGCTGGCCGACCCAGTTTTTGTTATTGGCGTTTATTGGTCTGTTGTGCTGGGTTATTACGTATTTTTTCTTAGCTGAAACCAACCAAAATCGACAGCAAACGCCGTTAAACTTAGTTACATTTTTTCAAGCCTATTGCCGTATTTTGAAACATCGCCTTTCATTTGGTTATATTTTGTGTTTAGGAGCCATGTTTGGTGGGATGTTTACTTATGTTGCGGGCACTCCTTTCGTGTATATCGATTATTTCCATATTCCAGCACAGGATTATGGCTATTATTTCGGGATTAATGTGATTGGGATTGTCATAGCAACTCTCGTTAACAATAAGCTGGTTAAACACTATGCGGTGAATCGCGTATTAATGGGCGAAATGGTTCTTGTGTTATTCGCGGGTATTGGCTTTTTCTTTGCCGATCCTGATTGTCTGCTCGCGATCATGCTACCGCTGTTTGTTTTTGTTGGTTTAACGGGGGCAATTACGCCAAATGTCATGAGCGGTTTATTAAAACAGCATAGTCATACCGCGGGCGCAGCAATGGCATTAGCTGCTTCAATGCAATTTGCAGGTGGTTTTATCGCCAGTAGTGCATTGTCTTATTTTTTCAATAACAGTCCACAAACAATGCTTTGGGTGATGAGTGCCTGTGCATTAGTGGCAATCGTTGGTTTTTTAATTACTTTAACACCCAATTCAACATCATCTTAAAGAGGGGTTTTCTATGTTATCCAAAGAGATTATTCAACAAGCTGCACAACGTTTAAATGAAGCAGAAAAAACGGGGACACAAATTTCGCAATTTTCTTTAGCTTACCCAGAGATTACGATCGAAGATGCTTATGAAATTCAAAAAGCTTGGGTGGCGATGAAAATTGAAGAAGGGCGCGTATTAAAAGGGCATAAGATTGGTTTAACTTCAAAAGCGATGCAAAATAGCTCACAAATTGATGAGCCAGATTACGGTGCATTATTAGATGATATGTTCTTTGAAGAAAACAGTGAGATTCCGTTCGATCGCTTTATTGTGCCACGTGTCGAAGTAGAGCTTGCTTTTATTTTGAAAAAAGACTTATCGGGTCCAAATTGCACGATTTTTGATGTGTTGGATGCAACGGATTATGTGATTCCTGCTTTAGAAATTATTGATGCTCGAATTGAACAGTTTGACAGTAAAACGAAAGTACCACGTCGTGTTTTTGACACGATTTCAGATAATGCGGCGAATGCTGGCGTGGTGTTAGGTGGGCGTGCGATTAAGCCTATGGATGTGGATTTACGTCGTGTGGCGGCTGTCCTGTATCGTAATGGTGTGGTTGAAGAGTCTGGCGTCTCCGCAGCTGTATTGAATAATCCAATCAAAGGTGTGGCGTGGTTAGCGAATAAATTACATCCTTATGGCGTAACTCTAAAAGCGGGAGAAATTATTTTAGGAGGATCCTTTACTCGCCCTGTAGCAGCCCGTCGTGGTGATACGTTCCATGTGGATTATCATGAGCTTGGTAGCATTTCGATGCAATTTGTGTAAATGGAGCAAATCATGCAGCTACAAAATACATTTAAACGTGCATTGAAAGAGAAAAAAGCACAAATCGGCTTATGGGTTGGGTTAGCAGATGGCTATGCTTGTGAGCTCGCTGCGAACGCAGGATTCGACTGGCTATTGTTAGATGGTGAGCATGCGCCAAATGAGCTACGTACTTTATTACATCAATTACAGACCGTTGCCGCTTATCCTACCACTCCGATTATTCGTCCTGCAATTGGGCAGACTCATATTATTAAACAGTTGTTGGATATTGGTGCACAAACACTTTTAATTCCAATGGTAGAAACCGCGGAACAGGCAAAAGAATTAGTTCAGGCTATCCATTATCCGCCTAAAGGAGTGCGAGGTGTGGGCAGTGCGCTAGCACGAGCATCACGTTGGAATAACATTCCGAATTATTTACAGAAAGCAGACGATGAGATCTGTTTATTAGTGCAAGTGGAAAATAAAAAGGGATTAGAAAATCTGAAAGCCATTGCTGAAGTAGATGGAGTCGATGGCGTTTTCATTGGTCCTGCGGATTTGAGTGCATCATTAGGACATTTAGGTAACCCTGCTCATCCAGAGGTGCAACAGGCGATTGAGCAAGCGATCAAGACTGTGTGTGCAGCAAATAAAGCCGCGGGTATTTTGTACGCTGATGAAAAAATGGCGAAACATTATCTTGAGCTCGGTTGTACATTTGTCGCGGTTGGCGTGGATACCTCATTATTGATGCGGGCATTAAAAGATCTTGCACTGAAGTTTAAATCTTCAAAGCCTGTAGAATGCTCATCTACAACAAATCAAATTTATTAATGGTTGGGAGGTCAGATGCAACAATTTTCTCTACTTAAAACCAAAGCCTATATTAATGGCGAATATGTGGAAGCAAAAAATAAGAAAACCTTTTCTGTCACAAACCCTGCAACGAATGAAGTGATTTGTGAATTGCCTGATTTAACTGCAGTTGAAACCCAATATGCGATTGAATGTGCGGCAAAAGCACAGAAAAAATGGCAGAAAGTGATACCCAAAGAGCGAGCGAATATTTTACGCCGTTGGTATGACTTAGTTATTGCTCACCAAGAAGAATTAGCACAACTGTTAAGTCTTGAACAGGGGAAGCCGATTGCAGAAAGTCGTGGTGAGATTTTATATGGTGCGAGTTTTATTGAGTGGTTTGCAGAAGAAGCAAAACGCATTTATGGTGATGTACTGCCGCAAGATAAAGCGGATCACCGCTTACTCGTGATTAAACAAGGCATTGGCGTAGTAGCAGCCATTACTCCTTGGAATTTCCCGAATGCGATGATTACTCGTAAAGCCGCGCCCGCTTTTGCAGCAGGCTGTGCCATTGTGTTAAAACCAGCACAAGAAACACCCCTTTCGGCGTTAGCATTAGCAGAGTTAGCGCATCAAGCGGGTATTCCTGCAGGTTTATTTAATGTCATCACTTCAACTAATGCGATTGAGATTGGTAAAGAACTCACCGAAAACCCAACTGTGCGTAAAGTGACCTTCACGGGCTCAACGCGTGTGGGCAAAATCTTAATGGCACAATCAGCGAACACGGTGAAGAAACTTTCACTTGAGCTTGGCGGCAATGCGCCGTCTATCGTGTTTGATGATGCAGATTTGGATAGTGCGATTGAAGGTATTCTCGCCTCAAAATTCCGTAACAGCGGACAAACTTGTGTTTGTACTAACCGTATTTATGTTCAGTCAGGTATTTATGAGCGTTTTGTCGAACAATTTAGCCGTAAAGTGTCCGAGTTTAAAGTCGGCAGTGCGAATGAAACGGGCGTGAATATTGGACCACTTATCAGTGAAAGTGCGGTCAAAAAAATTCAAGAACATATTGAAGATGCGACAGCGAAAGGGGCAAATTTAGTGATCGGCGGTAAATTGCATAGCCGTGGTGGGACTTTCTTTGAACCTACTGTGTTACGTGATGTGACACAAGCTATGTTGGTTTCTAAAGACGAAACCTTTGCACCACTGGCCCCTGTATTTAAATTTGATACTGAAGAACAGGTTATCGAGATGGCGAATGACACCGAGTTTGGTTTAGCTTCTTATCTCTACACACAAGATATTTCGCGTATTTGGCGTGTGTCCGAAGCGCTAGAATACGGTATCGTCGGTATTAACGAAGGGTTGATTAGTAATGAAATGGCACCGTTTGGTGGCGTCAAGGAATCTGGCTTAGGACGTGAAGGCTCTCGTTATGGCATTGAAGAATTTTTGGAAATGAAATACCTTTGTTTGAAAGTATAACGAAGAGTTAATTCGAAAAAGCACAGGTGAACACTGTGCTTTTTTATTTTGCATGACTTAAATGTGTTGTTGTTAAACATCAGGGAAAAGTGCGGTTGTTTTGATTTGTTTTCAACACAAAAATGTGGCGATAAACAGAAATAAAAAAACAGCTCGATTTTCACCGAGCTGTTTATCTATTTAATCTAAGCGTAGCTTAATTATGCTTTTGGACCTGCTGCAACTAATGCTTTACCTTCTTCATTCGTTGTATATTTTTCGAAGTTTTTCACGAAACGACCTGCAAGGTCTTCAGCTTTCGCTTGCCATTGTGCTTTGTCTGCATAAGTATCACGTGGATCTAAGATTGCAGGGTCAACACCTGGTAATGCTGTTGGGATAGCTAAATCAAAGATTGGTAATTTACCCATTTCCGCTTTTTCGATTGAACCATCTAAGATGGCATCGATGATACCGCGAGTATCTTTGATTGAGATACGTTTACCCGTACCGTTCCAACCAGTGTTCACTAAGTATGCTTCTGCACCTGCAGCTTCCATACGTTTCACTAACACTTCAGCGTATTGAGTTGGGTGAAGTGATAAGAACGCTGCACCAAAACATGCTGAGAATGTTGGCGTTGGTTCTGTAATACCACGTTCTGTACCTGCTAATTTCGCAGTGAAACCAGATAAGAAGTAGTATTTAGTTTGTTCTGGAGTCAATTTAGAGACTGGTGGTAACACACCGAACGCATCTGCGGTTAAGAAAATCACTTTTTTCGCGTGACCCGCTTTTGACACTGGCGTTACGATGTTGTCAATGTGGTAAATTGGGTAAGAAACACGCGTGTTTTCTGTTTTTGAACCATCATCGTAATCAACAGAACCGTCTGCACGAACAACCACGTTTTCTAATAATGCATCACGTTTGATTGCACCATAGATATCTGGCTCGTTTTCTGGAGAAAGTTTGATAGTTTTCGCATAGCAACCACCTTCGTAGTTGAATACGCCATCATCATCCCAACCATGCTCATCGTCACCGATTAATTGACGTTTTGGATCCGTTGAAAGTGTTGTTTTACCAGTACCTGATAAACCGAAGAATACGGCTACGTCGCCATCTTTACCCACGTTTGCTGAACAGTGCATTGATGCGATGCCTCTTAATGGTAAGAAGTAGTTCATCATTGAGAACATACCTTTTTTCATCTCACCACCGTACCAAGTACCACCAATTAATTGCACGCCTTCAGTTAAGTTGAATGCAACGAAGTTTTCTGAATTTAAACCTTGCTCTTTCCAGTTCGGGTTAGTGACTTTAGAACCGTTCATTACCACGAAATCTGGTTTGAAGCCCACTAATTCAGCTTCAGTTGGACGAATGAACATGTTTTTCACAAAGTGAGCTTGCCACGCTACTTCTGTGACGATACGAACTGCTAAACGCGTGTCAGCGTTCGCACCACAGAATGCATCAATGACGAATAAACGTTTACCAGAAAGTTGATTTGTGACTAAGCCTTTTAAGCTTTTCCACGTCTCTTGTGTCATCGGTTTGTTATCGTTTTTCGCTGCATCACTTGTCCACCAAACCGTGTCTTTTGTTTTGTCATCAAGCACGATATATTTATCTTTTGGCGAACGACCAGTAAAGATACCCGTATCAACGGCGACTGCACCTGATTGAGTTACGATACCTTTTTCGTAACCTTCTAAACCTGGTTTGGTTTCTTCTTCAAATAATTGTTCATAACTTGGGTTATAAACGATTTCTTTTACATCATGAATACCAAGTGCACCAAGTTCGTTGATTACTTTATTTAAGTCAGTCATACATCACCTCATAGAGTTAAGTTTTAAAGTTGAAAAAATAATAGGAGCATTTTAATCAAATTTCTACCTAAAAACTGTTAGGTTGATCAAAATTTTGAAAAATTACCCAAGATTTTTATTGTTCTATGATTTAAGTCAAAGAAAAATCGCGCCAAGTAGAACGGTTTTGAAGAAAGTGAACAACCTAATTATACGTGATTGGAAAAAACGGCGTGATAGGATCCATGATGTTGACTTAAGTAATCACGAAGACAATAAAGCCCGACTAGATTACGTGCCTCACAAAAGTCTGGATCGTTCAGAAGTTCATCAATTTTTTCGAGTGGAAAACGAACTAACTCAAGGGGCTCAGGCTCATCACCTTCTAGTTTACATGGATAAAAATCCTGTGCTAAGAAAATGTGCATGGGATTATTCATGTAGCTTGGCGAAGTATTGACTGTGCGTAAATGGATGAATTTTTTAGCACCTAAACCGATTTCTTCTTTTAATTCACGGTTGGCACTTTGTTCAGGTGTCTCATTAGCATCCATTAACCCTTTTGGAAAACCTAATTCATATCGCTCGGTACCAACCGCATATTCTCGAACCATAAATAATTGGTTATTTTCAATCGGTAAAATCATGACAGCGGAACGACTACTCGGCTTAAAACGCTCGTAAGTACGTGTCACGCCGTTAGAAAACTGAAGATCCACCGCTTGAATTTCAAAAATACGAGATTTGGCAGCAAGAGAAATTGAGAGAATAGCTGGTTTTTGTGACATTTTATTACCCTCTGTTAAGACGCGAAATTTTACAAAATTGTGGAATAACGATACCATAAACCGCTTATCGCAATAAAGGAAAGGCATGTAAATGATGGAAATAAATTGGCAACACATTGATACAGTCATTTTGGATTTAGATGGAACATTAATTGATCTTTATTTTGATCATCATTTTTGGAAAAACATTGTTCCTCAAGCCTATGCTGACAAATTTCATCTCCATCTTGAAGAGAGTCGTCGTGCGTTAAAACAGCGTTATGATGAACTTGAACACAGCAAAGCTTGGTATTGTTTAGATTTCTGGGCAGAGGAATTGAATTTGCCGTTGCGAGACTTGTATGAGGCGCAAGGCCCTAGCTTAGTGGTACGTGCTGATGTTGCCCCTTTTTTGCAGGCTGTGAATAAGATGAACAAGCAAGTGATGTTATTAACAGACAGCAACCAATTTAGTTTGGACATGAAACTGAAATTTTGTCGTTTTGAACAGCATTTTGATTTGCTCTTGTCGAGTCACCAATTTGGTGCTCCTAAAATTGAACAACCACTCTGGCATAACTTACAGCAGCAACATTATTTTGATCCTACTCGGACATTGTTTATTGATGATACAGAATCGGTGTTAGATAGCGCGAAACAATTTGGCATTGCCTACACGATTGGTGTAGAGAATCCAGACAGTACCTTGCCTGATAAAGTCTTCGCGCGCCATTTTTCTGTTAAAAATTACCGCACATTAGTGGAGTAAAAATGACCCAAAAGAGTACTCAACAAGACAAAACAGAAGACGTTCGTTTAGATAAATGGCTGTGGGCGGCGCGGTTTTATAAAACACGGACCCTGGCTAAAGAGATGATCGATGGGGGAAAAGTGCACTACAATGGGCAGCGGACTAAGCCAAATAAAACGGTTGAAGTGGGGGCAATGATTAAATTGCGCCAAGGTAATGAGGAAAAAGAAGTCGAAGTCATTGCTCTATCGACTCAGCGTCGTGGCGCACCAGAAGCACAGGGTTTATATCAAGAAACAGAGAAAAGTATTGAACAGCGCGCTAAACTGGCGATTGCGCGCAAGATTCATGCGCTAACGATGCCACATCCAGATCGCCGTCCAAATAAAAAAGATCGGCGTGATTTATTGAAGTTTAAGCAACAAGATCATCTGTAATGTCATCGACAGTGACAATATTGAGACAGAATCGCGTGCGTTAAAATACGAGAGGTTATTTATCCTGTGTTTTGAGGCAAATACTAGATTTAAAGAGAGGAAAGGTTATGACTTACCAAATTGACAACGATAAACTTTATCGCTACTTGTTTGAAAATCGTGCTGTACGAGGTGAGTGGGTACGATTAAATAAAACCTTTGCTGATACACTGAATACTCACGAATATCCACGCATTATCCAAAATTTATTGGGTGAAATGATGGTGGCAACCAGTTTATTAACGGCTACCTTAAAGTTTGAAGGGGATATCACGGTACAAATTCAAGGAGATGGTCCGTTAAAACTGGCGCTAGTGAATGGTAATGACCAACAACAAATTCGCGCATTAGCACGTTTACAAGCGGATGTAAATGATGACATGAGTTTGGCTCAGTTAGTTGGTAAAGGGGTATTGGTCATTACGATTGCACCCACAGAGGGAGAGCGCTATCAAGGTGTGATTGCACTTGATAAACCAACAGTTACAGAATGTTTAGAAGCTTATTTCGTGCGCTCAGAACAACTTCAAACTCAGTTGATTATTCGAGCAGGAGAATATCAAGGTGAACCCGTGGCAGCAGGTATGTTATTACAGATCATGCCAGATGGCTCAGGGACACCTGAGGATTTTGAACATTTAGCCACACTCACAGCAACGGTAAAAGAAGATGAGTTATTTGGTTTAACAACAGATCAACTCTTATATCGTTTATATCATGAAGAAACGGTGCAGCTTTTTCCTGCTCAACCGATTGAATTTTTCTGTGGCTGCTCTCAAGCCCGTTCTGGTGCCGCGTTATTATTAATTCCAGATGATGAAATTGATGAGGTATTAGCAGAACATCATGGCACGATTGACATGCAATGTGAGTGTTGTGGAACGCACTATTTATTTAATAAAGAGGCAATCAATCAGTTGAAAGCACAAGATGAATAAGTGAAGGCGTTTGTATGAAAATCAGTGTCTATCTCATTGATTAAGTTGCAGGCTATCAAGATATTTGATAGCCTGCTTTTCTGTGTTGAGCAAACGGTTACATCAGATAACTGGATGGCTTTTTAAATGATAACAAGGACCCTTTTATGTTGAGACTTTCCCCGCAATTATTAGAAAAAACACAGCATATTGCTGAACAAGCAGGAAAGTATCTCACAGAATTTTATACAGGCGTGTCACAACGCGAATTAAATATTCAAACAAAGGCGGATGATACGCCTGTGACCGCAGCCGATTTATTTTTAAGCCAATTTTTAATTGAAAAATTGACCACACTGACACCAAATGTCCCAATTTTGTCAGAAGAAAATTGTAAAGTGCCTTTTGAAACACGTGCAATGTGGCAGGAGTATTGGTTAATCGATCCTTTAGATGGAACTCAACAATTTATTAACCGTACTGATCAGTTTGCTGTTCTGATTACATTAGTACAACACCGACGACCTGTGCTAAGTATCATTCATGCCCCTATTTTGCAAATCACTTATTATGCGATGCAAGGGCTAGGTGCTTATAAGAAAAGCAAAGATACCGTCACCAAACTTCAACCCCAGGGCGCACCACAACAACGTGTAATTAAAGTTGGCGTCGGATCGCAAAGTGCAAAACGAAAAGTACAACCCTTATTGAATCCAGATTATCAATATCAATTCATTATTTATGGTTCTTGCGGGTTAAAAAGTGGTTTAGTGTCAGAGGGGAGCTGTGATTGTTATGTCCGTTTAGGTCGGACGGGAGAGTGGGATACCGCACCTGCAGAAGTGCTTTTAGCAGAGTTAGGGGGCGGGATATTTGATTTTCACTTCCAAGCGTTGACTTATAATCAACGCGATAATTTTACCAATCCGAATTTTGTGATGGTGGCGAATACGACATTTGATTGGCAGAAAATCTTCAAATTTAATTAGCACGATGGGTAATTTGTTATAATATGTTACCGATTAAATGAATTTTTAACAAAATGATTTCAGGACAAAAATGAAAATTGAAGCAGACAACAATTGTATTGTTATTTTTGGTGCCTCGGGCGATTTAACGTATCGTAAACTTATTCCCGCACTCTACAATCTCTATAAAATCGGTCGATTAACAGAACATTTTTCAGTATTAGGCGTGGCGAGAACGGATTTAGACGATGAGCGTTTTCGTGAAAAAATGCGTAATGCTCTCGTGAAGAGTGAAGGGGCGAATGGTGAAACACTTGATCAATTCTGCCAGCATCTATATTACCAAGCGATTAACACCTCAGACTCTGCAGACTATGGCAAATTAATTCCACGTCTTGATGAACTACATGATAAATATCAAACCTGTGGTAATACGTTGTACTATTTATCGACACCACCGAGTCTTTACGGTGTGATTCCAGAGTGTCTTGCGGCACACGGATTGAATACCGAAGAATTTGGTTGGAAACGTCTGATTGTCGAAAAACCGTTTGGCTATGATATTCGTACTGCAAAAGAATTAGACGTACAAATCCATCGTTTCTTTGATGAACACCAAATTTACCGTATTGACCATTATCTTGGTAAAGAAACAGTACAAAATCTCCTTGTGTTACGTTTTTCAAATGGTTTATTTGAACCTCTTTGGAACCGTAATTTCATTGATTATGTTGAAATCACGGGCGCAGAATCAATAGGGGTAGAAGAACGAGGCGGTTATTATGATGGTTCGGGGGCGATGCGTGACATGTTCCAAAACCACTTATTGCAAGTACTGGCGATGGTTGCGATGGAACCACCTGCGATTATTAATGCGGACTCTATGCGTGATGAAGTTGCCAAAGTTTTACATTGTTTACACCCGTTGAGCGATGATGATCTAAAAAATAATTTAGTGCTTGGGCAATATGGCTCAGGAACGGTTGATGGTCAAAAAGTAAATGGTTATTTACAAGAGAAAGGCGTGCCTGAGGATTCAAATACGGAAACTTACATGGCACTGCGTTGTGAAATTGACAACTGGCGCTGGGCGGGCGTGCCTTTCTATGTACGTACAGGTAAACGCTTGCCAACACGTGTAACGGAAGTGGTGATTCACTTCAAAACCACGCCACACCCAGTATTCAGTCAAAAAGCACCTGAGAATAAACTGATTATCCGTATTCAACCAGATGAAGGCATTTCCATGCGTTTCGGCTTGAAAAAACCAGGTGCAGGCTTTGAAGCAAAAGAAGTTTCAATGGATTTCCGTTATGCTGATCTAGCATCACCAAGTTTATTAACCGCTTATGAGCGCTTACTGTTAGACTCAATGAAAGGCGATGCAACATTATTTGCACGTACTGATGCGGTACACGCTTGCTGGAAATTTGTTGAGCCAATTTTAGATTACAAAGCGAAAAATGGCCGCGTGTATGAATATGAATCAGGCTCTTGGGGCCCAACAGAAGCAGATAAATTGATCGCAAAAACTGGTCGTGTTTGGCGCAGACCCAGCGGTTTAATGAAGAAAAAAGTGTAATGTATTGAACAATCCCCCCTGCTCAAGGGGGATCATTGAAGACGACTTAGGATACGCAATGAATACAGTTATTTTTGACAACGCACAAAATGCCGTCGAAAAAATCGCACAAGAGCTTTTAGCATACAGCCTTGAAAATCGCCCTGTGCACATTTCTTTATCTGGTGGTTCAACACCGAAATTATTATTTAAAACCCTCGCTCAAGCACCTTACAACACTGAAATTCAATGGCAAAACTTGCATTTCTGGTGGGGTGATGATCGTATGGTATTACCAACCGATCCTGAAAGTAACTATGGCGAAGTGCAAAAATTATTATTTGACCACATTCAAATTCCTACGAAAAACATTCACCGTATTCATGGCGAAGAGCCAGTAGAAACGGAACTTAACCGCTTTGAGCAAGAACTCAGTGCGGTCGTTCCTGACCAAGTTTTTGATTGGATTATTTTGGGTATGGGGACAGATGGACACACAGCATCACTTTTCCCACATCAAACCAATTTTGATGACCCAAGTTTAGCTGTTATTGCAAAACACCCTGAAACAGGGCAAATTCGTATTTCAAAAACGGCAAAACTGATTGAACAAGCGAAACGCGTGACTTATTTAGTAACTGGCGCGAGCAAAGCAGAAATCTTAAAAGAAATTCAAACTACCCCAGCAGAAAACCTACCCTATCCAGCCGCCAAAATTAAGGCAAAAAATGGGGTGACAGAGTGGTATTTGGATAAAGAGGCAGCAAAATGGTTGTAAGAAGTTGTCAGATTTTCAAAATCGTGGCAAGCACAAAATAAAATTTTAATTGATCAGACATATCCGTCTGTTCTCACAAATTACAATGTTTCAACACAGGAGCAAACAATGTCAGTAAAAGGCGATATCGGCGTTATCGGCTTAGCGGTAATGGGTCAAAACTTAATTTTAAATATGAATGATCACGGCTTTAAAGTGGTGGCATTCAACCGTACGACTTCAAAAGTCGATGAGTTTTTACAAGGTGCTGCGAAAGGCACCAATATTATCGGGGCTTATTCATTACAAGACTTAGCGGATAAATTAGAAAAACCGCGTAAAGTGATGTTAATGGTGCGCGCAGGTGATGTTGTAGATCAATTCATCGAGGCGTTATTACCTCACTTAGAAGAAGGCGACATCATTATTGATGGCGGTAACACCAACTATCCTGACACTAACCGTCGCGTGGCTTACTTACGCGAAAAAGGCATTCGCTTTATTGGTACAGGTGTTTCTGGTGGTGAAGAAGGTGCACGTTTCGGGCCTTCAATTATGCCAGGCGGTGATGAATCAGCGTGGGAGCACGTGAAACCAATCCTACAAGCAATCTCTGCAAAAACAGAACAAGGCGAAGCGTGCTGTGACTGGGTGGGTCGTGATGGCGCGGGTCACTTCGTAAAAATGGTTCACAACGGTATCGAATACGGCGATATGCAACTTATCTGCGAAGCGTACCAATTCTTAAAAGAAGGTTTAGGTTTATCAGATGACGAATTAGAAGCGACATTTAACGAATGGCGTAACACGGAGTTAGACAGCTATCTTATCGACATCACAGCAGATATTTTAGGCTACAAAGATGAAGACGGATCTCGCTTAGTGGATAAGATTTTAGACACTGCGGGTCAGAAAGGTACAGGTAAATGGACGGGTATCAACGCTCTTGATTTCGGTATTCCATTAACATTGATCACTGAATCTGTATTCGCGCGTTGCGTATCTTCATTCAAAGATCAACGTGTGGAAGCATCAAAATTATTCAACAAAGCAGTGGGCAAAGTGGAAGGCGATAAAAAAGTGTGGATTGAAGCAGTACGCAAAGCGTTATTGGCATCAAAAATCATTTCTTACGCACAAGGCTTTATGTTAATCCGCGAAGCATCTGAAAACTTCGGTTGGAATATTAACTACGGTAACACCGCACTTTTATGGCGTGAAGGTTGTATCATTCGTAGCCGTTTCTTAGGTAACATTCGTGATGCTTATGAAGCTAACCCAGATTTAGTCTTCTTAGGTTCAGACGATTACTTCAAAGGCATTTTAGAAAACAGCTTAGGCGAATGGCGTAAAGTGGTCGCAAAATCTATCGAAGTGGGTATCCCAATGCCTTGTATGGCGTCAGCGATCACCTTCTTAGACAGCTACACGAGCGCACGTTTACCAGCAAACTTGTTACAAGCACAACGTGACTACTTCGGTGCGCACACTTATGAACGCACTGACAAAGCTCGTGGTGAGTTTTTCCACACCAACTGGACTGGTCGTGGTGGTGATACTGCATCAACGACTTACGATGTGTAATCTGTAACATCAAACTAAAAAGCCATGTGATTCACGTGGCTTTTTACGTTAAGAGAGCTCTTAAATGG
This sequence comes from Pasteurella multocida subsp. multocida OH4807, assembly GCA_000973525.1. Lineage (NCBI taxonomy): Bacteria > Pseudomonadati > Pseudomonadota > Gammaproteobacteria > Pasteurellales > Pasteurellaceae > Pasteurella > Pasteurella multocida. Next base: position 1,923,486 of record CP004391.1, read on the forward strand.
ATAAGAGCCTGTTGTATATTATATTGGATGAAAATGTCTTTTATTCCATTGATAAATAAATCAGAAAACTATATAAGCTTTTGTTTTAGCTGAATATTTACGTAGCTTGTTACGAAAAATGATACGTATTTCCTTCAAATAATGCTAAAATCCCTATGGATAAGTTGAATGAATTTTGAGTAAAGGTATCCTATGACAATCCCTGATTATCGCAATAAAATTAAAATTGTGTTTTTTGATATTGATGAAACGCTTTTAGTAAAAGACAAAGATTACATACCTGATACTGTTGTGCCTGCACTACAAAAGTTAAAAGAAAATGGCATTATTCCTGCTATCGCAACTGGGCGCACTCCCTCTAATTTCCCACCTAAAATTAAACAATTAATTCAACAAACACAAATTGACTTGTTTGTTACGATGAATGGTCAATATGTGAGTTATCAGGGGAAAGTATTAGAGAAAAATCCACTACCGAAACAGAAAATTCAACAGTTAGTTGATTTTTTTGAACAACATCAAATCGATTACGCACAAGTTTCTCCAACGGATACGTGTATTTCCGCGGCGACAGAGAAAGTCTGCCATGCACTTGACCCGTTAAGAGGGAGTTATCGTGTGGATAAAGCGTATTTTAAGCAACATGATGTTTTCCAAATCTTAGCCTTTTATGATCACTCGGCTGATGAATTTGTGCATAATTCAGGTGTGCTGAGTGGGTTACAACAGGTAAGATGGCATGAACACTCTGTTGATTTATTTGATGAAAATATTTCAAAAGCCAGTGGTATTGCCGCAGCTGTTGCACATTTGGGCTTACGTATGGAGAATGTGATGGCATTCGGGGACGGTTTAAACGACATCGAAATGCTAAGTATGGCAGGTGTTGGTGTCGCCATGGGGAATGCAAATAACCAATTAAAAGAGGTTGCGGATCACGTCACATTACATATTGAAGAACATGGTATTGAGCATTTTTTAAAGTGCGCAAAATTGATTGATTAGCAAAATGCTAATTTTGCGAGATAGTTCACAAAAGTGCGGTTAATGTTTTAGAAAATTTTCCCCTAATTTTATTCTGTAGTAACACATCTAAAATTAGGGAATAGCATGAATTGGTTTGGTTTTCGTTGTGTTTATTGCCAACAAAAATTAGCAATTGCGAAACACGGATTGTGTTGCCGTTGTAACAAGCAAATTAAACGATTTATTTATTGTGGACATTGTGGCAAGGAATTGGTACAACATGCGCGCTATTGTGGGTATTGTTTACAGCATAAAATCAGTTGGGATGGTATCGTGTTTATTGGGCGCTATGTTGATCCGTTATCTTCGCTCATTCATCGTTTCAAATTTCAGAAAGGTTTCTTTTTGGACCGCACTTTAGCTAGACTTTTACTCTTAGCGATTTTAGATGCAAAACGTACGCATGGTTTTACACTCCCTGAGGTGATTGTGCCAGTACCTTTGCATCGTATTCGCCAATGGCAACGTGGTTATAATCAGGCTGACTTA
>CP004391.1:1930000-2079121 GCA_000973525.1 Pasteurella multocida subsp. multocida OH4807
AAGCAGTGGGAGCCTGAAAGGGTGACTGCGTACCTTTTGTATAATGGGTCAGCGACTTATATTTTGTAGCGAGGTTAACTGAATAAGGGAGCCGAAGGGAAACCGAGTCTTAACTGGGCGTTGAGTTGCAAGGTATAGACCCGAAACCCGGTGATCTAGCCATGGGCAGGTTGAAGGTTGGGTAACACTAACTGGAGGACCGAACCGACTAATGTTGAAAAATTAGCGGATGACTTGTGGCTGGGGGTGAAAGGCCAATCAAACCGGGAGATAGCTGGTTCTCCCCGAAATCTATTTAGGTAGAGCCTTGAGCGGACACCTTCGGGGGTAGAGCACTGTTTCGGCTAGGGGTCCATCCCGGATTACCAACCCGATGCAAACTGCGAATACCGAAGAGTGATACTCAGGAGACACACGGCGGGTGCTAACGTTCGTCGTGGAGAGGGAAACAACCCAGACCGCCAGCTAAGGTCCCAAAGTCTATATTAAGTGGGAAACGAAGTGGGAAGGCTTAGACAGCTAGGATGTTGGCTTAGAAGCAGCCATCATTTAAAGAAAGCGTAATAGCTCACTAGTCGAGTCGGCCTGCGCGGAAGATGTAACGGGGCTAAATATAGCACCGAAGCTGCGGCATCAGTAGAAATACTGTTGGGTAGGGGAGCGTTGTGTAAGCGGATGAAGGTGAATCGAGAGGTTTGCTGGACGTATCACAAGTGCGAATGCTGACATAAGTAACGATAAAACGAGTGAAAAACTCGTTCGCCGGAAGACCAAGGGTTCCTGTCCAACGTTAATCGGGGCAGGGTGAGTCGGCCCCTAAGGCGAGGCTGAAAAGCGTAGTCGATGGGAAACGGGTTAATATTCCCGTACTTGGATAAACTGCGATGTGGGGACGGAGAAGGTTAGGTTATCGACCTGTTGGATGGTCGTTTAAGGTGGTAGGTGGAATGTTTAGGCAAATCCGGACATTCATAACACTGAGAGCTGATGACGAGGTGCTACGGCACTGAAGTAACTGATACCCTGCTTCCAGGAAAAGCCACTAAGCTTCAGGTTTATCTAAACCGTACTGAAAACCGACACAGGTGGTCAGGTAGAGAATACTCAGGCGCTTGAGAGAACTCGGGTGAAGGAACTAGGCAAAATAGCACCGTAACTTCGGGAGAAGGTGCGCTTACCGTAATTGTAGTCCCTTGCGGATGAAGGTGAAGTAAGTCGAAGATACCAGCTGGCTGCAACTGTTTATTAAAAACACAGCACTCTGCAAACACGAAAGTGGACGTATAGGGTGTGATGCCTGCCCGGTGCTGGAAGGTTAATTGATGGTGTTATCGAAAGAGAAGCTCCTGATCGAAGCCCCAGTAAACGGCGGCCGTAACTATAACGGTCCTAAGGTAGCGAAATTCCTTGTCGGGTAAGTTCCGACCTGCACGAATGGCATAATGATGGCCAGGCTGTCTCCACCCGAGACTCAGTGAAATTGAAATCGCCGTGAAGATGCGGTGTACCCGCGGCTAGACGGAAAGACCCCGTGAACCTTTACTATAGCTTGACACTGAACATTGAATTTTGATGTGTAGGATAGGTGGGAGACTTTGAAGATGACACGCCAGTGTTGTTGGAGTCGTCCTTGAAATACCACCCTTTAACGTTTGATGTTCTAACGAAGGATGCGAAACGCGTTCTCGGACAGTGTCTGGTGGGTAGTTTGACTGGGGCGGTCTCCTCCCAAAGAGTAACGGAGGAGCACGAAGGTTTGCTAATGACGGTCGGACATCGTCAGGTTAGTGCAATGGTATAAGCAAGCTTAACTGCGAGACAGACAAGTCGAGCAGGTGCGAAAGCAGGTCATAGTGATCCGGTGGTTCTGAATGGAAGGGCCATCGCTCAACGGATAAAAGGTACTCCGGGGATAACAGGCTGATACCGCCCAAGAGTTCATATCGACGGCGGTGTTTGGCACCTCGATGTCGGCTCATCACATCCTGGGGCTGAAGTAGGTCCCAAGGGTATGGCTGTTCGCCATTTAAAGTGGTACGCGAGCTGGGTTTAGAACGTCGTGAGACAGTTCGGTCCCTATCTGCCGTGGGCGTTGGATGATTGAGAGGGGCTGCTCCTAGTACGAGAGGACCGGAGTGGACGCATCACTGGTGTTCCAGTTGTCTCGCCAGAGGCATTGCTGGGTAGCTAAATGCGGAAGAGATAAGTGCTGAAAGCATCTAAGCACGAAACTTGCCTCAAGATGAGTCATCCCTGACTTAGAGTCAGTAAGGGTTGTTGTAGACTACGACGTAGATAGGCTGGATGTGTAAGTGTAGTGATACATTGAGCTAACCAGTACTAATTGCCCGAGAGGCTTAACTATACAACGCTCAAGTATTTTTGGGTGTTATAGATAAACGAAGCGATACGAAGACGAAGAAAACGAAGGTATAATCAGGCAGCTTGTTTCGAATTAAAGAACGAAAAATAGGACAGGACATCAACGGAATATCTTGGCGGCGAGAGTGCAGTGGACCCACCTAAATCCATGCCGAACTTAGAAGTGAAACGCTGTTTACGCCGATGGTAGTGTGGGGTTTCCCCATGTGAGAGTAGGGCACCGCCAGGTTTTAAATTTAAGGACCTCGACTGGATGAAGTCGAGGTTTTTTTATTCAATTCAATTCAGTTCAATTCAATTCAATTCAATTCAGTTCAATTCAGTTCAGTTCAATTCAATTCTGTTTTACTTTACTTTATTCTCTTTGATACAGACATATGACTGAAGATATTTTTACAACATTAGTCTGCATCTAGCATTATAGCTTTTGGTAATCTTAATTATTTTTATCGGATTATTTTGCTTTCGGTTTGTTTTGGTCTAACGGGCTATTGGATTTTTTTGCTTTGGCGTATTGCCTAAAAGCAAGAGATATCATGTTGAAAATAGAAAAAATACGTCGTCAATATCAAGTCGTTACCAAGCATTGTGCAAAATATCTTGCTCGTCATCTTTCTCTAAAAAGAGATAAACTTTTATTTTAGTAACTACTTATTCAAGATAAAATAAACACTTATATATACCTTTAAGAAGGAAATTAAATGCAAGATCCTCATATTTTAATCACTGGTGCTAGCTCGGGAATAGGCTATGAGTTAGCTAAATTATATGCTCAACAAGGTAAAAAGTTAGTATTAGTGGCGAGAAGTTTACCGCCATTATTAGCATTGAAGAACCAATATAATGAAAATATTGAAGTGATTACGCTGGATTTATCTTGTTTAGATAATGCAAAAAAACTTTACCAGTTGACGCATGAAAAAGGTATTTTTGTTCATACTTTGATTAATAATGCTGGTGTTGGGGTGTTAGGTGAGTTTGTGAAGACAGATTTAACCAGTGAAATCGCTATGGTTAATCTCAATATTCAGTCACTAATGATCCTAACGAAACTGTATTTGCAAGATATGATGAAGGTTAATCAGGGGTATATATTAAATGTGTCATCTGTCGCAGGTGAAATGCCTGGCGGTCCTCTTATGTCTGTATATTATGCAACGAAAGCGTTTGTTACTTCATTTAGTCAAGGATTGAGTTATGAATTAAAAGAAACCAATATTCATGTTTCTATTTTAGCACCAGGTCCAACATTAACGAATTTCGTCAAAACGGAAACACAGCAGAATGAGGCATCTTTATTTGAAAATTTAAAATTTCAGACCGCGGAAGATGTGGCAAAGTATGCAGATAAGTATTTTATGAAAAGAAAAAAACACATTATCCCAGGCATAGTAAATAAGTTAATAGTCCATGGCAGCTATTTTATGCCTAAATCCATTGTTCTTTACTTAGTGAATCGAGTTCAGCGTTTAAAGAAATGAGCGTATTTACATTCATTTTATTGCCCAAGAGTGATGATCTAATAATTTACCAAAATGACTTTCTACAAGACGCTTGGTGATCTCTGTTTGTGGAACAGTGAAGAGTGTTTTTGTTGGACCATATTCAATCATTTTTCCTTCATCCATTACAAGTACATCATCTGCGATGTGCTTGATTATTCCTAGATGTTGTCCAACATAAATATAAGAAATACCGAGTTTTTCTTGGAGATGTAGCATTAAGTTAGTGAGTTGGGTTTTTACAGTAGCATCAAGTGCCCCAAGTGCATCATCTGCAATAATAATGTCAGGTTCTAAAATAAGGGCCCTTGCTAGTGCAACACGTTGTTTTTGGCTTGCGGACATCGTTTTGATTTTAACATTAGCGTGATCTGGATATAACCCAACGAGTTTTAAGGTATTAAAAATTTTTTGATTACGATCTTGCTGATCTAAATGCGTTACTAAACGTAATGGGGCATCTAAGATTTGACCAACATTAAGGCGTGGATTAAACGCGGTATTCGGATCTTGGAATACCATACGGATATGTTTAGCACGATATCTATAATCACCAAATTCTAAGGGGATGCCGTTTAATAGAATTTTCCCCGAGGTCTGTGGAATGATACCGACTATCATTTTAGCAAGAGTTGATTTACCTGAACCATTTTTCCCAATAATAGCAAGTGTTTTCTTTTTATCTAAGCTAAAACTAATGTTATCCACTGCTTTAAAATGGCTTACACCTAGAAAATTTATCGAATCAGTAAACGATTTAGACAGTCCTTCCACGTCTAGTAGTGCCATATTTCTTATCCTTCTATTCCGATTTCGTGTTTTGCAAAGTTAAAGGTGTTGCGATATGTTTTTCTTTAAATTGTTTTTCTCGCAAATTTAAGGGATAGTGGCAAGAAAATTCATGTTGTTTAATTCTATAGCGTGTTGGTTTGACGATACATTTCTTTTGTGCAAAAGGACAGCGAGGACCAAGACGGCAGCCGATAGGCATTTGTTCTAATAATGGAACTGTCCCTTTTAATGTATTGAGCTTACTTTTTAAAGGCAGAGGCTGGCTAAAATCGGGAATAGAATGGATGAGCGCCTGTGTATAAGGATGGTGTGGGTGTTCTAGGATTTCTTCTTTAGGACCTGATTCAGCATTCTGCCCGCAGTATAATACGGAAAATGTGTCACACCATTCACTAATACTCGCTATATCATTGCTTGTTAGCAGTATTGTGGTTCCTTGATTTTGATTCATACTAGAAAGTAAGCGGAAAATTTGAACCTTAGTGATTGATTCTATGGAGTTGGTTGGTTCATCTGCTACTAATAAGCGAGGTTGATTAGCGACAGCAATCGCAATCATCACTTTTTGTCCTTCCCCCTCTGTAATTTCTTCGGGGTAACTTTGCATAATATCTTGATGCTCTTTAATACCAACTTTGTGTAATAGTTCGATTGCTCGGCGTTTTTTCCAGCCAAACCATTGCCACCAACGTCCTTTAAATGTCCAAGATGGGATGTTTTGAATAATTTGTTTACCGATTTTTTTACTCGGATCTAAACAAGTGAGTGGGTCTTGGAAGATCATAGATATTTCTTGACCGACAAGTTTGCGTCTTTGAGTTGGGGTCAATTTGAGTAATTCAATATTGTCAAAGCGAAAGCGATCTGCGGTGATGCTCCAAGAATCTTTAAACGCATTACAAATCACTTTGGCAATGAGGCTTTTCCCTGAGCCCGACTCGCCAACAAGACCACAAATTTCGCCTTCATTTAATGTTAAATTCACATTATCGACGATTTTTATTTTGCCTGTTGGGGTATTTATTTCAATACAAAGATTACGAATGTCTAATAGTGCCATGGTTCTACCTATTCGTAATATTTGTCAATCGCTTTACACAGCCCTTGGCTGAAAATAAAAACGACTAAAATTGTCATAATAATCGCGACACCCGGTAAAATTACTGCCCAAGGCGCGAGATAGATGAGTTCTAGAGAGTCTTTGATCATTGCTCCCCATTCTGGTGTAGGTCTTTGTGCCCCTAAGGAAATGAAGCTTAATGCGCTAATATCTAAGATTGCTACGGCAAAGGCACGGGCAGTTTCTTGAATATAACGTACTGAAATATTTGGTAGGACGATCTCTTTCAGTAATGCACTATTGGTGATCCCATCTAGTTTTAACATTAAGACATATTCTTTTTTGAGTTCTTGTTGTGTCGCTTGGTATATCTCATGAATAAAATAAGGTAACAAGGCTAAGGTTGTGGCAATAATGGCACTGAGTAAGCTCGGTTTCATTAGTGTGGCTATAATAATGGCAATTAATAAACTAGGTATTGAGAGAAACGTATCAATAAAGTGGCTCAATATTTTAGATTTTATACTATGAGAAATCCCAGCCCAAATACCCATGACGCCACCAATAATAAGCGTAATGAAAACAACAATGAGTGAGGCACCTAGAGTATAAGTTGTACCGATAATAATACGGCTAAAAACATCACGGCCGAGATCATCTGTACCAAAGAAAAATGAGATTTGTCCTTCATCAATCCATGATGGCGGCATCAACTCGCGTCCAACAAATTGCATATCGCTGGAATAAGGAGCAATCCATTGGCTAAAAAGTGCGGTTAAAATAAATATTATAAAGAGATAAAAACTGAATAACGCAATACGATCTTGGCGGAATAAAAGCCAAATATTTTTGAGTGCGGCATTTTCACGAAATTCATCAGGTTCTTTATCTTGCATACCAACCTTTCTTATTAAATGGATCAAGTATAAATGCTAAGCTATCTGAGAAAATATCGACGATAATGATACATAGACCGATCACGATAATCCCAACAGAGATACTATTATAATCTTGTTGAGTAACAGCATCAATTAACCAACGTCCAATACCTGGCCAACCAAATGTACTCTCCACTAACATACATTGTGTGAGTACGAGAGTAAATAAACGTGTTATTTGTGGTACTAATAAAGGCAGAGTATTACGTAACACATATTTACGCAAAATACGATTTTGTGACCAACCCCGTGTTGTAGCTGTTTTGACATAATTTTTAGTCAGAACATCTTCCGCCCGCTGCTGAACAATGCGAGTGATTTCCATTGTGGGTAAAATTGTTAAAACGAGTGTAGGTAAGACTAAATGTTGCAAGATATTTTGTACTACTTTTGTTCTATAAAATTCTTCCATAAACCATACGTCAATGATAGGAAAGCCAGTGATCGGCTTGATGGCATATAATAGGTTATATTGTCCAATTGCTGAAATTTCCCAGCTTTGGATGGCCGAGAAGTAGAGCGCGATAGGTGCAATCCAAAAGACAGGCATGGATAAGCCAACAGCGGAAACCGTATGAATACTTTTGCCGATAAAATTAGTGCGGTTCATTGCACCGAGTAATCCGAGTGGTATTCCAAAAATCACCGCCAGTAAAATAGCTGCTACACAAAGCTCTAACGTTGGTGGTAAAACGGTGCGAATGATTTCATTTAGAGCATCACCACCATTGTAAGTTATCCCTAAATCGCCCTTAATCAGATGGCTGATATAACTAAAATAGCCTTGATAGATTGTCGGTAATGCAAGTTCTTCATTAAGAGGATCTTGAATCAAGATGATATAACTGACTAGTGACAAAACAAGAAGTGTCATAATGATCAGTAATACTTGGCGTACAAATGCAGTTACCATTATTTTTGCCCCCGTTTCAACGACAGATTTTCAAAGCTGATGCTTCCAAATGGGCTCATTTCTACTCCGCGTACTTTTGAGTTAATTACAAGCATGCGGCGGGCATTGGCGATCGGAACGATCGGCACTTCTGATAAGATTAATTCTTGTGCTAAATTATATTCGCTCGCTCTTAAGCGTAAAGTTGAGGTATTGAGGGCATTATCCATAAAATGATCAAAAAGAGGATCGCACCAATTAGAAAAGTTGGTGATTTCATTTACAGTTCCACAGCTTAAAATAGGGCGCATAAAGCTGTCAGGGTCTAAATTCCCTGCAAGCCACCCAGTTAGAATCATATCATAGTCTTCAGAATGGTCTTTTAAACTTTTAATTAAGTAAGTACGAGTGACAGGCTGAATCGTAAGCTCTACTCCAGCTTTGGCAAGATCCCGTTTTATCAGTTCTGCCATTTTGAGTGGAGCTGGGTTATAAACTTGCTCTTCATTGATAACCCACATCATTAAATTGAGTTTTTTATCTTGTAAATATGTTTTGGCTTGTTCAGGCTGATAATCATAAGCAAAATCGGGAGTGTTAACCCGTGATGCCCAGGAAATGTTAGGGATAATGTTGTTCGCAACGGTTGCTGTATTATGATAAATCGTTTGCACAATGCGATGGCGATCGATAGCTTGGGAAATGGCACGGCGTAATTTCGTATTTTTCATCTCAGCTTTTTTAAAATTAAAGGCGAGATAGGATAAATTCATCCCTTCAACAAAATTCACATAGAAATGTTCGTTTTTGTCTTGAAGTAGACCAAGTTGGCTGACTTCAGGATAAGACGCCAGTTGGCATTCTCCATTTAGAAATTTGATTAGGCGACCTGTGCGATCTGTTGAGAGATCAATGATGATATTTTCAATTTGTGCGGGCTTTTTCCAATAATGTTCATTACGGACAAATCTTACATATTGATTACGAAAGTAGTTTTTGACTTTGTAAGGTCCTGTTCCGACAGGTAAGAGGTCAAGTTGTACGAGATTATCATCGGCATTTAATTGTAAGGCATATTCTTGTGAAAAAATAATGGCATATTGGCTAGCAAGATGCGACAAAATTGAGGCATCGGCTTGGAATAATTCAATTTGTACTTTATAGGGTCCAAGTGCTTTGATGGATTTAATTTTTTGATTTAGCTTGATACTTTCAAAATAGGGGAAGCGGACTTTTTTAGCCTGCTTATGGAAAATACTGTATTGCGGATTACTGTGATGTACAGATTCATCTTCTAACGTCGGTAAATACGAATGGAGTCCTAACATCCTGTTGATTGAAAATACAACATCATCAGCATTAAAATCACGTGTAGGCTTAAACCATTCGGTATGGTGGAATTTGATTCCCTTGCGTAAATGAATAGTAATGATTGTGCCATTATTTGAGAGGGCGTAAGACTCGGCGAGTGAGGGCGTGACTGCTGCATTGTTATCCGTTGTTTCAAACAGTTTATTATAAATTTGTTCTGTTATCACATTCATACTGGTACCCGCATCAGCAGTTTGCGGATTAAAGGAAAGACCTGTGGCATGGGTACAGTAAATGAGTCCATTTTGTGTTAGTTCTTGGGGGACTTTTGGTGCCGCAATAACAAAATGTGAGACGAGAAATAGAAAACTGGCAAAGATGACTTTTCTAATCGGCATAATTTGTGCATTTGTGATAAATTATCGGAGAATTGTAAAATATATTACACAGATAAGCTATCCTTTTTGCTGTCAGGCATGTGGAGAGGCATTCACATTAAGGAAATGTTAAGATTTTTTCGTTATCCTTAGTGTGAGAATTGTTCATTTTGGAAAAGATATTGACTATGTTGAATTATCTACAAAAAGAAGTAAATGAGATCATTAATCGTGGTTTTGATCGCACGTTACGTATCGCGGTAACTGGGTTAAGTCGTAGTGGGAAAACCGCATTTATCACGAGTTTTATTAATCAATTATTACATATTAATCGCATTGATAATCAACATATTTCGTTATTTGAGCCTGCTCGTAACCAATCCATCATTGCTGTTAAACGCATCCCGCAATTAAATTTAGCGATTCCGCGTTTTGATTATGACAATTATTTAAATGCATTAATGCAACAACCCCCGATTTGGCCACAATCTACGCGTGGTGTAAGCGAAACTCGTTTGGCAATTCGCTATCAGCGTCGATCAGGTGTTATGCGTCACGTAAAAGAAAAAAGTACGCTTTACGTCGATATTTTTGATTACCCTGGTGAATGGTTACTTGATTTACCGCTTTTGGAACAGTCTTATATGCAATGGTCCCAAACAATGCAATATATGACGCGAGATCAGCGAGCGGGGTTAGCCAAAAACTGGCTGGACAAAGTGAAACAATTGGATTTACGCGCTACGGCAGATGAAGAGGTTTTGGCTCAATTAGCGAAAGATTATACGGCGTATCTTTTTGCTTGTAAGCAGCAAGGGTTACATTTGATTCAGCCAGGGCGTTTTGTTTTACCTGGTGAGTTAGAAGGAGCCCCCGCGTTGCAATTTTTTCCATTGATTCATCTTGATGAACAAGAATGGCAACGTTTAGCACAGGAGAAAAATAAGGGCAGTTATTTTGCGCTCTTAAATCAACGTTATGAATACTATCGTCGTCATATTGTAAAACGTTTTTATCAAGATTATTTTTCAACGTTTGATCGGCAAGTGATTTTAGCGGATTGTTTAACGCCACTTAACCATAGTCATCAAGCATTTGTAGATATGCAAGAAGCATTGCAGCAGTTATTTAGTAATTTTCATTATGGCAAGCGAACGTTATTAAATCGATTATTTTCTCCTCGTATTGATAAACTGATGTTTATTGCGACAAAAGCTGACCATGTAACGAATGATCAAATACCCAATTTAGTGAGCTTAATGCGCCAATTAGTACAAGAAGGGGGGCGCCATGTAGAATATGAGGGCATTCATACGGAATATACTGCAATTGCGGCTATTCGTGCGACACAGCAAGTTGTCGTGCAGCAGAATGGGCAACATTTTAAAGCACTACAAGGTATCCGTTCTCGCGATAAGCAAAAAGTTACCATTTATCCTGGCTCTGTACCAAGTAAGTTACCCAATATTGAATTTTGGCAAAACCAACCGTTCGAATTTGATCAATTTGAGCCTCAACCACTGGAATCGGGGGAAAACATACCGCACTTACGTATGGATTCGGTGTTACAATTTTTGTTAGCCGATAAGTTTTAAACAGTATTAGAGGAAGCCAATGAACGATAAGCGTATTTTTAAAGATCAAGAAACAGTACAACAAACGGAACAGGTCATCCCTAAACGTGAATTTACCGTGCAAGAGAAGGATGTGATAGCGGATGACATCGAGACAGTAGCTGGAAGTGAATTATTGGATGAGCAATTTGAAAAAATCGTTATGACTAAATCACGTTGGTGGAAAAAAGGGCTGATATTGACTTTCTTTTTGTTTTTCCTTGCAACGATTGCGCAATCTATTCAGTGGTTAGTAGATGCTTGGCAAGAGAATCAATGGATTTATTTTGCTTTTTCTCTCGTCACTTGCTTTGCGGTATTTCTTGGATTCTCGGCGTTATTTAGAGAATGGTTACGCTTAGTTAAATTGAAGAAACGAACGACATTACAGCAGCAAAGCCAACAGCTTTTATTAGAAAGTGCGCGGAGTTTTGAGCAAGATTTTTCACCAGAAAAGCATGAACAAGTGAAAGCATTATGTTTAGACATGGCGAAAATGTTGCAGTTATCTTCAGATGATCCAACACTTGTGCTATGGAAAAAACAAGTTCATGATGGACATTCTGCACAAGAACTGGCTCATTTATTTAGCAAGACGGTTTTACAACCTATTGATAAACAAGTTAAAAAACTCATTAGTAAACATGCCGCGGAGGCAGCGGTTATTGTCGCGATTAGTCCTTTGGCGATAGTAGATATGTTTTTTCTTTCTTGGCGCAGTATTCGTTTAGTGAATCAGATTGCTCAGGTTTATGGAATTGAATTAGGTTATTGGAGCCGACTGCGTTTGCTGAGAATGGTGCTGTTGAGTATGGCTTTTGCTGGGGCGACTGAGATTGTACAAGATGTGGGGATGGATTGGCTTTCACAAGATCTTACTGCAAAACTTTCCGCTCGAGCAGCACAAGGTATTGGAGTTGGACTTTTAACCGCTCGTTTAGGGATTAAAGCGATGGAGTTTTGTCGACCTTTGGCGTTTCAACAAGACGAAAAACCTCGTTTACGCCATATCCAGCAAGTCTTGTTAACGCACCTAAAAGATACTATTTTTTCTTCAACAAAAACAAAAGAGAAGCAATCAGTTTAGAATGTAAATTTTTCTTTCCACTTTTTCTTCAATCTTTACAGCATTAATGTTATGATTGATGCAGATTGGTAATAGACGAGAAAAGATGATGGTTTCAGTGAAACAGACCCGTGATGCCTTTGTAGAGATTGTGGCAAAAAGTCCAAAAATGGCAAATCTACTTGAACAAGCTGCAAAATTTGCAGTGAGTGATGCACCGTTATTAATTCAAGGAGAAACTGGAACGGGTAAAGATTTAATTGCCAAAGCTTGTCATCTTGCGAGTCCGCGCTACGCGAAAAAATTTATTGCAGTGAATTGCGCAGGTCTGCCGAATCAAGATGCAGAAAGTGAGATGTTTGGGCGTAGAGAAAATGAAAAAGAGTCATTAGGCTTTTTTGAATACGCCAATGGCGGCACCGTATTGCTTGATAGTGTGGCAGAACTTCCTCTTGAGTTACAAGCCAAGTTATTACGTTTCTTAAATGATGGGACCTTTCGTCGCGTTGGTGAGGAAAAAGAACATTATGCTGATGTACGCGTGATTTGTACGTCACAGATTCCCTTATTACATTATGTTGAAGAAGGGAAAATGCGGAGCGATTTATTTCATCGTTTGAATGTATTAACATTGAATATCCCTCCATTACGGGAACGAAAAGAAGATATACCTGAGTTAGTTACCTTATTTATTAAACAGATTAGTCAGCAATTAGGGATTGTGACACCGTGTTTTGATCAGGCATTTATCCAATATCTCCAGAACTACCCTTGGACAGGCAATGTCAGAGAATTGCATAATGCATTATATCGTGCTTGTTCTTTAGTAGAACAAGGGCAGCTTACAATTGTGGGGTTAAACTTAGTTGAACAAGAGAGCTTACCTATCGCACTTGAACAATTTGGGCATGAAACACTGGAAGAAATTATGAATAAGTTCGAGGCGACGGTATTGCGAAAATTCTATGAGCAATATCCAAGTACAAGGAAATTGGCTACACGTCTAGGGGTATCGCATACGGCGATTGCAAATAAGCTACGACATTACGGGATTGGGAAATAATCCTAAAGCAAGAAGGCAAATACGGATTATCGTGTTTGCCTTCTTTATTGCTATTATACGTTGCGCGACTGGATAAATCGTTCCAAATCAGAAAATTGTTTGACTAATTTCTGCCACGCTATTTTGTCGATTATGATCGATAGGACAAACTCGCCTTGCTCATTAATCTGCTCGTTACGAATACAGTCTAGTTGGTAGAGGTGATGTCGGATTTTACCCGCGTAAGTCGGGAGAATTAACGATAGAGTTAAGATTTCATTTTTTAATCGTTCACGGATAGCCGCTAACAATAAATTGATTCCTTCTCCTGTTTGAGCAGAAAGATAGACCGCAATTGGTCTGTTCTGGTTATCATAATCAATATGTGGTACTAAGTCTTCGACTTGATCAATTTTATTGTAAACAAGCAGTGTTGGAACCTCGTTAGCTTTAATTTCAGTAAGTACTTCTTGCACTGCCTCAATATTTTCTAAGCGGCGAGGATCTGCAGCATCAATGACGTGTAATAACAAGCTGGCTTCTGTTGTTTCTTGTAAAGTTGATTTAAAGGCAGAGACTAAATCATGTGGTAAATGGCGAATAAAGCCAACTGTGTCAGCTAGAATCGTTGTACCAACATCTTGAAGTGTGAGACGGCGCAAGGTCGGATCGAGCGTTGCGAAGAGTTGATCTGCTGCGTAAACATTCGCTTGAGTAATTTGATTAAATAACGTGGATTTCCCTGCATTAGTATAACCAACTAATGAAATAGTCGGGATGTCCGCTTTTTGACGAGTTTGGCGATTTTGATGACGCTGCTTTTCGACTTTGGTTAAACGGTTTTGTAGTTGTGCAATACGAACTTTTATTAAGCGGCGATCTGTTTCTAATTGTGTTTCACCTGGACCACGTAACCCAACAGCACCTTTTTGTTGATCTAATCCCGTTTTACGTCGTACGAGACGAGTTGATAAATGTTTTAATTGTGCCAGTTCAACTTGTAATTTTCCTTCATGTGAACGTGCGCGTTGTGCAAAGATATCTAAAATTACCCCTGTACGATCCACGACACGACATTGGCAAATGGTTTCTAAGTTGCGTGTTTGTGCAGGTGTTAAGCTATGATTAACAAGGACAACACTAGCATTGTAAATTTTAACGGCATCAGCAATTTCTTCGGCTTTTCCTGTTCCCACGAAATATTTCGCTTGAGGTGTTGCACGTGTGGCTGTAATTGTCGTTAAAAGGGTGACATTCGCCGATTTCGCGAGTAAACAAAATTCTGTTAAGTCGTCTTCATTACGATTTTGAGATAAAAAACAGTGTACGATAATTGCCTGATCGCTCACCGGTACGGGAAGAGAAAGTCCTGAGGCTGGTACAGAATGAGAAGAAAGTGCGGTGGATTTTTGATTACTATCCACCGCACTTGAAATCGATTTATTTAACATTGATTCAACGTTGATTATTCCGCTTTTTCTATATTTGAATCAGCTTGCTGCTCTTGTGTCTGTTGATAATTTTGTTGAGAACTATTGTTATTATGATGAGACACTGAACGAGCTGGGACAACAGTCGAGATGGCATGTTTATACACCATTTGATTAACAGTATTTTTGAGTAAAATAACAAATTGGTCAAATGATTCAATTTGTCCTTGTAATTTAATCCCATTTACTAAGTAAATCGAAACAGGGATACGTTCACGACGTAACGCGTTTAAATAAGGATCTTGTAAAGATTGTCCTTTTGCCATTTTTTTTTCCTTCTTTTAAAAATAAAAAGCTAAACACAGAGAACTCTGTATCTCCTCCGAATCTCAATATAACAATAAATTAATTTATTGTCATCATTGTCATCAAATTATTTTTGACCTTGGTTTTCATTCTTTTTTAAGAGTAAATTGATGATAATTTGTTTAGATTTTTCAATGGCTAAACTGTCTAACCATTCTATGTCGTGCTTCCAACCTCTTAGCCATGTGATTTGGCGTTTAGCGAGTTGACGCGTTGCACAAATCCCTCTGAAGACCATCTCTGTATGGTCATAATCTCCGCGTAAATATTCCCACATCTGACGATAACCAACACAACGTATTGCAGGTAAATCTGGATGTAAGTCAGCACGTTGATATAATTTTTCAACTTCCTGTTGGAAGCCAGACTCAATCATTTTATGAAAACGTAAAGCAATGCGATCATGCAATATTGTCCGATCTTTTGGAGCAATCGCAAATTGAAGAATCTGGTAAGGTAAACTTTCTCCTTTTTGCTCTGTGAGTTCTGTGAGTGATTTCCCCGTTAGATAAAAGACCTCTAGTGCCCGATTAATTCGTTGTGAATCATTGGGATTAATCCGTAAAGCTGAAATTGGATCAATACGTGTTAGTTCCTGATGCAGTGCTACCCAACCCTGTTGCTGTGCCCGTTCTTCAATTTGAGCACGGAGTATTTCATTGGCAGAAGGGAGTGGAGAGAGACCTTCAAGTAGCGCTTTGTAGTACAGCATGGTCCCACCAACAAGTAAGGGGATTTTCCCTTGCGCAGTAATTTCTTCCATTTCTCGTAGTGCATCTTGGCGAAAATTTGCCGCAGAATAACTTTCAGCTGGATCACAAATATCGATCAGACGATGTGGAGCTAACGCAAGCTCTGCCGGTGTGGGTTTAGCAGTACCGATGTCCATCCCTTTATAAATTAATGCAGAATCGACACTAATGACTTCGACTGGTAAAGTTTGGCGTAGTTGAATCGCCAAATCCGTTTTCCCTGAGGCCGTGGGACCCATTAAAAAAATTGCGAGTGGTTTGTTTGGTGACATGTAATTAGATCTGCGCTAAATAAGGTTGCCAATTAATTTGGACTAACAAGTTTGTCAGCTCGTTCGCTTGGTGGTGAGTAAGCCGTTGCTCTGTTTCAGTTAAGAGATTGACCGCATCAGCAAATACTGTAATCATCCCATACTCAAGTGTATCACAAAGTGCGGTGAGAAATACTGGAAACTCACTTATAGGTTGCGATAACAGTGCGACCAGACATTTTTGTAAGTTTTGTTGACGTAAACAGGTCGGTACACGATTGAGTGTGAGCCGTTGTTGTGTAATGACTTCATGAAACTCAAAGCCGATTTGCGCAAAAAATGTTTTTTGTTGCAGCCAATTGGTCATTTGCTTTTCATTTAAACGCAATACAAGTGGAATAAGTAGTGGTTGCTGAGCGATGTGTTTTTGTTGTAAAGATAAACGAATATTCAGTCGTTGTAGTTTCGTTAACGATAATAAATAACATTGCTGATTTTGCTGTAATAACAATGCCTGTGCTTCAATTAATGCCAATGCTTTTAAAATAGAGGGGTTGGGAGTTGTATTATCGTGATATGCAGTCTTTGTTTGTGCATGTATTATTGAATGTTCCGCTGCATCAATTGAAGTCACTAATGCAGTATAAGCTTGTTGTTCTTCTCGTGTGACATTTTCTCGATGAAATGAGGGAGCTATAATCGTTCTTTTTTCATGGTTGCTACTTAGTGTTGCTGGTGTTTTCTGGGAAGAAGCATGGTTGAACATATTTTGTCCTGCAGCAGCACGATTGGGTTTCAACGTATCTGGCTGCCAAGTGCGGGTAGTTTCATAAATAGCAAGGGGTACGGATTCATTAAATATAGTCTCTTGTTGTGCGAAGGTTGTCTGCTCAGCATGAAGTGCATGGCTAATTCCTTGACAGATAAAATCATGAATTAAACGTTGCTGGTGGAAACGGACTTCATGTTTAGTCGGGTGGACATTGACATCAACATCATTGGGATTTAAGTCAATAAAGAGTACAAACGCAGGATATTGATCTGTCGTTAAATAATCCGCATAAGCTTGGCGAATAGCATGGTTAACAATTTTATCACGTACCATTCGTCCATTAATATAACAATAATTTAAATCATTTTGTGTGCGAGCGAAGTTTGGTAGTGCAACCCAACCAGATAAGTGTAAATCGTCATGTTTCCAGTCAAGGCGTAGGGCATGCTGGACAAAATCTTCACCACAAATGGCCGCAATACGTTTTACTTTCTGACTATCATCGATTGCACTTTTATATTGGCGTAAAACTTTGCCATTATGCGTTAATGTAAAAGCGATATTGGTTTTAGCCAGCGCAATACGTCGAATGACCTCATCAATATGAGCAAATTCGGTTTTATCTGTGCGTAGGAATTTACGGCGTGCAGGAGTATTGAAAAAGAGGTTTGCCACTTCTACAGTCGTTCCCACTGGATGTGAGGCAGGAGTGATCGTGGTTTCCATCTCTCTTCCTTGAGCATAAACTTGCCATGCTTCTTGTTGTTCTGCTGTACGTGAAGTCAGAGTTAAACGTGAAACAGAGCTAATGCTCGCCAAGGCTTCACCACGAAAGCCTAAACTTAAAATGGCTTCAAGATCTTCTAAACAACTAATTTTGCTCGTAGCGTGACGTGCGAGGGCAAGACTTAATTCTGCTTTAGGTATACCGATTCCATTATCTCGGATACGAATTAATGTACTTCCACCATTTTCAATATCAATTTGAATGCGCGTTGCTCCTGCATCTAAACTGTTTTCCACTAACTCTTTGACAACAGAGGCAGGCCGTTCGACAACTTCCCCCGCGGCAATTTGGTTAGCTAATTGTGGTGGTAGAATTTGAATTGGCATGAAGATCACTCTCTCAATTTGATTTTTTGTCCAGATAATACTTTACCATTTTTTAAATGTGGATTGAGTTTCATGAGCTGATTTGGTGAAATGTGATATTCACGCGCAATCGCATATAAAGTTTGTCCTTTTTTTACCGTATGGAATTTAGGCAGAGATACTGGTTTGGATTCATCAGATGGATTTTTAATTGAATTATCTGATTTTCTGCCCTCTGCCTTATTGTCTTTTTTCTTGTCTGGCTTATTTGCTGTGCTGACTCTAGTCGTTTCACCAGGAATTTTTAATGTTTCACCAATCCAGAGTTCACGGCGTTTTAAGCGATTTAATATCATAATATCACTGATTTTAACACCATATTTTTTGGCAACACTATTCAAGGATTCGCCTGATTTGACTTTGTGGCGAACTCCGCTATCTTCTATATCGGTAGTGTGTTGATTTACTGTTTTAGCACTCATCGATGATCTATTTGGCGGTTCGTTTCCGACAGTTTTCTTGCGGTATTCCACTAAGCTTTCATAAATCATCGAGGCGACTTTCTTACGATAAGTCAATGTGCTTAATTTTTTTTCTTCATCAACATTGGATAAAAAGCCGGTTTCAACCAAAATAGAAGGAATATCTGGAGAACGTAGTACCCCTAAGCTTGCGTGTTGTGGTGTACTACGATTTAATGTTGTAATTTTGGCAAAGCGTTTAAGTACAATCGTTCCTAATTCATAGCCGACACGTTGGCTATGACCAAATTGTAAATCAAGTACCGTTTGATCTAAGTATTTCTCTTTGTGTGAAGAAAGGACAGTTCCTGCTCCCCCAAGTAATTCTGAGCGTTTTTCATGATCTTCTAGCCACTGTCCCATTTCACTGTTTGCTCTTCGATTTGACAGTACCCAAACGGATGCTCCGCGTAGATGAGGAGATAAATTAGAATCCGCGTGGACAGAAATTAATAAATTTGCTTTGTGTTTACGAGCAATTTCTGAACGTTTAGAGACGGAAATAAAATAGTCACCAGTGCGAGTTAATACGCCACGAAAATGCGGATCTTTATCTAATAAGATTTTTAATTCTCTCGCAATAGACAAGGTGACATTTTTCTCATACATTTTTAGATTTCGACTAATAGCCCCAGGATCTGTACCGCCGTGACCAGGATCAATGGCAATAATCCATGTGTTATTAGCAAGTAATGGACCTGAAATAAAACTGAACACAGTTAAGAAAAGTAAAATAAAAGTCTGCTTTTTCATGGTGTTACATTATTGTTTGTTTTAACTCTGCAATAATTTTTTCGCCTTGTAAGGTATGAGCAATTAATTCAACGTTGCGTGCATTATCGGCATAGAGAATGTTGATCACTAAGTCAGCTTCGGCTAATAGACCTTGACCTTTTTCAGCCCACTCAACCAAGCATAAACAATTTGTACTGAAGTAATCACGGATTCCCATAAATTCCAGTTCTTCAGGATCACTGAGACGGTATAAATCAAAATGATAAACTGTCTTGCTTGGGAGGTGATATTCTTCTACTAACGTATAAGTTGGACTTTTCACATTTCCTTGGTGACCTAATGCTTGAATAATGCCGCGACTTAATGTTGTTTTTCCCGCGCCTAATTCACCGTTTAAATAAAATGTGAGTGCATTTTGTATATTCAGCTGTTGAATCACATTAACTAGAGTTGCACCGAATTGACACATCGTGTTTTCATCGGGGATATATTGAGTGTAGCAAGATAAGTCAGCCATAGCGTGATTAAGTTGTATCATTACATTGTGTTTAAAATAGCTTGGAATTGTACCGCACTTTTATTTGATTATATAGTTCGAAAATAGATTTTCTTCAGTAGAATCTGATGGAAACATGAAGATTAATATAGTCAGAAATGAGAAAAAATTTTGGAGCGGGAAACGAGGCTCGAACTCGCGACCCCAACCTTGGCAAGGTTGTGCTCTACCAACTGAGCTATTCCCGCATTGTAGATGTTGTGATTGGAGCGGGAAACGAGGCTCGAACTCGCGACCCCGACCTTGGCAAGGTCGTGCTCTACCAACTGAGCTATTCCCGCATCACATAATTAGCGCTGATTAACTGCGATAGGGCGGTATTATACGAAAAAATCGCTGAGGTGCAAGTCCAAAATATCAAAAAAATGAGCTTGCTGAGATATTCAACAATTTAGTCGTTTATTCTGATTTTAAATTAATAAAGTGTGTGCGGTAATACGCTAATTCAGCAATGGATTCCCTAATGTCGTCTAAGGCAAGGTGCGTATTCTTTTTTTGAAAGCCTTTTAACACTTC
This sequence comes from Pasteurella multocida subsp. multocida OH4807, assembly GCA_000973525.1. Classification (NCBI taxonomy): domain Bacteria; kingdom Pseudomonadati; phylum Pseudomonadota; class Gammaproteobacteria; order Pasteurellales; family Pasteurellaceae; genus Pasteurella; species Pasteurella multocida. The sequence continues at coordinate 1,949,967 of CP004391.1, forward strand.
GGGTTTCCAGCGGCTTGCTAATTCTTTTAATGTACTGACGTCTAAATGGCGGTAGTGAAAATAATCGGCTAATTCAGGCATATATTTAAACAAAAAGCGTTTATCTTGTGACACGCTATTACCACAAATTGGTGATACTCCTTTGGGTACCCATTTCTTTAAAAAATCGATCGTTTGTAATTCAGCCGCACGTTCAGTTAACGTACTGTTTTTTACTCGTTCAACCAAGCCATTGGCAGTATGCGTTTTAACACACCACTCACTCATTTTATTTAACAATTCATCAGATTGATGCACGGCTAAAACAGGACCTTCGGCTAGAATCGTTAAGTCTTTGTCTGTGACAATCGTTGCGATTTCAATAATACGTTCTTTTTCAGGATCCAATCCTGTCATTTCTAAGTCAATCCAAATGAGATTTTGTTTATCCAATTGCATAATGTTATCCTATCAAAATATTTTTCGTTATTTTAGCGGAAAACGTTTGAAAAAACGACCGCACTTTTTAAGGACAAGCCATTGACTAAACGTAAACTTACGCAAAATCAAAAGCGTCGTATCCAATCCAACAATGTGAAGGCATTACATCGTCATCAGCGTAAAGACACAAAAGAGACTGAATGGCAAGATGAAATGTTAGGGGAATCACAGGATGGAATGATTGTGACACGTTATTCTATTCATGCCGATGTAGAAGACGCGAATGGCGAAATTTTTCGTTGCAATCTACGTCGTACACTATCTAATGTGGTAGTGGGCGATAAAGTGATTTGGCGTAAAGGCAATGAGCAGTTACAAGGTGTTAGTGGAGTGATTGAGGCAATCAAACCGCGACAAAATGAAATTGCTCGTCCTGATTATTATGATGGATTAAAAGTCATTGCCGCGAATATTGATCGTATTATTATCGTTTCTGCGGTGTTGCCGACCTTATCTTTGAATATCATTGATCGCTATTTAGTGATATGTGAAACTGCAAATATTCCCGCTGTGATTGTGGTGAATAAAGTGGATTTGCTCACGGATGCAGAGCGGGCTGTTGTAGAAGAGCAATTAATGATTTATCAACAAATTGGCTATCAAACGATTATGTTGTCGGCACAATCAGGTGAAAACATGGAAAAGTTGACCGCACTTTTATCCGAAGGAACAGCTATTTTTGTTGGTCAGTCTGGTGTCGGAAAATCAAGTTTGATTAATCATCTTTTACCCGATGTGAATGCCCAAGTCGGAGAAGTCAGTGAAAATTCGGGACTCGGTCAGCATACGACAACATCTTCTCGTTTATACCACTTAACACAAGGGGGAAATCTGATAGATTCACCAGGAATACGTGAGTTTGGTCTCTGGCATTTGGAACAAGATCAGATTACGAAAGGTTATCGCGAATTTCAGTATTTTTTAGGAACATGTAAATTTCGAGATTGTAAGCATTTATCCGATCCTGGCTGTGCATTACGTGGGGCAGTTAATGCGGGTAAGATCCATTCGGTGCGTTTTGAGAATTATCATCGTTTGATTGCAAGCCTCAATGAAACAAAGTCGCAACGTCATTTTGCTGTAGATAATTAGTCGTTAATTGAATGTTAAGAAAGGAATAAAAAACACTCTTTTTGAGTGTTTTTTTGTGATCTTGCTCAAGTTTTTATTTGATTGACCTTGATTATTTCCCCTCTAAGATTAATACTACCTATATATTTATTTTTTATTTAAAAATAAATGTAAGATGCAAAAAAGTAAGTGAACTGATAGTTGTGTTGCTTATTTTATTTTAATTGTTTGATTTAGAGGAAAAGATCATGTACTCAAAAGAAGTTGAAATTATTGCACCAAATGGATTGCATACTCGTCCTGCTGCACAGTTTGTTAAAGAAGCGAAAGCATTTGCTTCTGATATTACCGTTACATCTGCGGGTAAAAGTGCAAGTGCAAAGAGTTTATTTAAATTACAAACTTTAGCACTAACACAGGGGACGGTTATTACGATTTCAGCTGAAGGGGAAGATGAACAGAAAGCCGTAGATCACTTAGTGGCCCTCATTCCAACATTAGAATAATTTTTGTTAGCCATAATGTTTAAAACAACACAGCATTATGGCTCTTATTTTTCTTTTATCATCAAAATTTACTATATTTTGGAAGGTTATATATGATTTCAGGTATCCCCGCTTCACCAGGTATTGTTTTTGGTAAAGCATTAGTGCTTAAAGAAGAGAAAATTGTACTTGATCTACAGAAAATCACGGAAGCTCAAATTGAAACGGAGATTGCTCGTTTTTATCAGGGACGCAAAGTCGCAATTGAACAATTGAATGTTATTCGTGAACGTGCGCTTAAATCGCTTGGAGAAGAAAAAGCCGCTATTTTTGAAGGGCATTTAATGATCTTGGAAGATGAAGAATTAGAAGAAGAAATCCTAGATTATTTGCGTACGAATAAAGTGAATGCGGGCGTTGCTGCAAGTAAGATCATCGATCAACAAGTGAGTATGTTATCTGAAATTGATGATGAATATTTAAGGGAGCGCGCTGGGGATATCCGTGATATCGGTAACCGTTTAATTAAAAATATCTTAGGCATGAAAATTGTCGATTTAGGCGATATTCATGAAGAAGCGATTCTCGTAGCGTATGATTTGACCCCTTCAGAAACTGCGCAGTTGAATCTGGACAAAGTATTAGGTTTTATCACCGATATTGGAGGAAGAACGTCTCATACTTCGATTATGGCGCGTTCACTTGAACTCCCTGCAATTGTTGGAACAAATAATGTCACTGAACGCGTTCGTACTGGTGATTATTTGGTTCTTGATGCAGTGAATAATGCTGTTTATGTTAATCCATCGCAAGAAGACATTCATCGTTTAAGAACCTTAGAACAAAAATTAGCAGAAGAAAAAACAGAATTAGCGAAGTTAAAAGATTTACCTGCCTTAACATTAGATGGACACCGTGTTGATGTTGTAGCCAATATTGGTACGATTCGTGATGTTGAAGGTGCAGATCGTAATGGTGCAGAAGGGGTAGGGTTATACCGCACTGAGTTTTTATTTATGGATCGTGATCAATTACCGAGCGAGGAAGAGCAATTTGTGGCTTATAAAGAAGTCGTTGAAGCGATGCACGGTCGATTAGTTGTCTTACGTACAATGGATATTGGTGGAGATAAAGACCTTCCCTATTTAAATTTACCAAAAGAAATGAATCCATTTTTAGGTTGGCGTGCAATTCGTATTGCGTTGGATCGTCGTGAAATTTTAACTGCGCAATTAAGAGCTGCATTACGTGCTTCAGCATTTGGTAAGTTGGCAGTTATGTTCCCTATGATTATTTCAGTCGAGGAAATTCGAGAGCTCAAAGCTGTCATTGCAACGTTAAAACAAGCCTTACGAGATGAAGGGAAAGCGTTTGATGAAGATATCCAAATCGGTGTGATGGTTGAAACACCTTCCGCTGCAGTTAATGCAAAATTTTTAGCAAAGGAAGTGGATTTCTTTAGTATTGGTACAAATGATTTAACACAATACACTTTGGCAGTAGATCGAGGAAATGAATTGATTTCACATCTTTACAACCCAATGTCTCCTTCTGTGTTAAATTTGATTAAACAGGTGATTGATGCTTCACATGCAGAGGGTAAATGGACTGGTATGTGTGGCGAGCTCGCAGGAGATGAAAAAGCGACAGTCTTATTATTAGGCATGGGATTAGATGAGTTTAGTATGAGTGCGATTTCTGTACCTCGTATTAAAAAGCTGATTCGTAATGTTGATTATGAAGACGCTAAAGCTTTAGCTGCTCGGGCATTACAGCTACCAACAGCCGCCGAAATTGAACAATTAGTAGAAGATTTTTTAGCTGAAAAAGCATTAAATTAGATACAAGTTTAAAATTTTACGCTAAAATATAAACACATTTACTTAGTAGGAGACTAAAATGGGTTTATTCGACAAATTATTTGGTTCAAAAGACAAGAAAGCTGTTGAAGTGGAAATTTTTGCTCCACTTTCTGGTGAAATTGTAAATATTGAAGATGTGCCAGATGTTGTATTTTCTGAAAAAATTGTTGGTGATGGTGTAGCTGTTCGCCCTACTGGCAATAAAATGGTTGCTCCTGTCGATGGTGTGATTGGCAAAATTTTTGAAACGAATCATGCCTTTTCAATGGAATCAAAAGACGGCGTAGAATTATTTGTTCACTTTGGTATCGACACCGTTGAATTGAAAGGTGAAGGTTTCAAACGTATCGCGCAAGAAGGACAAAGTGTAAAACGTGGCGATACGGTGATTGAGTTTGATTTAGCACTCCTTGAAGCAAAAGCAAAATCAGTGCTTACACCAGTTGTGATTTCAAATATGGACGAAATTAGTAGCATTGATAAAAAAGCTGGTGAGGTCATCGCAGGCGAGTCTGTTGTGTTAGTATTGAAAAAGTAAGTGATACAAGTAGAATAGAAAGTCTGTTTCGTTGAAGCAGACTTTTTTGTTATCGTTTTTTGCTTTTTACTATGCCTATTCATGATATTTCCTGTTAAACAGGATCTCTCTTTATCTCTTCTTATTTCTTTTCATAGTTAACTCTTCACATATTGAGAAAAGATACAGTACAATATGAGAATAATTTGTATTTTCTTTTATTTGCTATTTTCATTACATTTATTTTAGATTTTTATGGATTTAAAGGACTTGATTTGAGCGATAAGCTGTACCACAAAAGTGTTCTTTTTTGTGTTTTGTGAGAGAAATCACTATCTTTCTCTAAAAAAATCTAATAATATTTACAAAATTTGTTAAAAATTTGTGAAGTTGCTTTTTTTCAGTTGTTGCTACACAAATTGTATTTAATTTTACTATTCTAGTTATTAATTCATCGTTTAATCTATGACAAGATTAAGCTTACTTTTAACTTAACAAAATAAGGAAAAGACTATGTCAGATATGTTAAAGAATGACGTAGATCCAGTCGAAACTAATGATTGGTTGTTAGCTATTGATGCGGTCATTCGTGAAGAGGGTGTAGAAAGAGCTCAGTTCATTATTGAACAATTAATGCAACATGCTCGTGCAAATAACGTTTCTTTACCTACCGGTATCACCACTGACTATATCAACACTATTCCCGCTTCTGAAGAACCTAATTATCCAGGCAACCTTGACTTAGAAAGACGTATCCGTGGCGCAATTCGCTGGAATGCAATCATGATGGTATTACGTGCTTCGAAAAAAGATTTGGAATTAGGTGGACATATGTCTTCTTTCCAATCATCTGCGACTGTTTATGAAGTATGTTTCAACCACTTCTTCAAAGCTCGTTCAGAGAAAAATGGTGGCGACTTAGTGTTCTTCCAAGGTCATATTTCACCAGGAATTTATGCACGTGCATTCTTAGAAGGTCGTTTAACTGAAGAACAAATGGATAATTTCCGTCAAGAAGTTCACGGTAAAGGTCTTTCTTCTTATCCTCACCCGAAATTAATGCCTGAATTCTGGCAATTCCCAACTGTATCAATGGGTCTTGGACCATTGAACGCGATCTACCAAGCTCGTTTCTTAAAATACTTACACAACCGTGGCTTAAAAGATACTGCAGATCAAACTGTATATGCGTTCTTAGGTGATGGTGAGATGGACGAAGTTGAATCACGTGGTGCAATTTCAGTTGCTGCTCGTGAGAAATTAGACAATTTAGTATTCGTCATCAACTGTAACTTACAACGTTTAGATGGTCCAGTAACGGGTAACGGTAAAATCATTCAAGAATTAGAAGGTTTATTCAACGGTGCTGGTTGGGAAGTGATTAAAGTTATCTGGGGTCGTCGTTGGGATCGTCTATTACAACGTGATACTTCTGGTAAATTATTACAATTAATGATGGAAGTTGTTGATGGTGACTACCAAACAATGAAATCAAAAGATGGTGCTTACGTTCGTAAACACTTCTTCGGTCGTTATCCAGAAACTGAAGCATTAGTCGCGGAAATGACAGATGATGAAATCTGGGCATTAAACCGTGGTGGTCACGATCCATTAAAAGTATTTGCTGCATTTAACAAAGCAAAACAAGTTAAAGGTAAGCCAGTTGTTCTACTTGTTAAAACAATCAAAGGTTATGGTATGGGTGATGCAGCTGAAGGTAAAAACATTGCTCACCAAGTGAAGAAAATGGATATGTCAGGTGTTAGACACGTTCGCGATCGTTTCAACGTGGATGTATCTGATGCAGACATTGAAAACTTACCATATATCAAGTTTGCAGAAGGTTCTGAAGAGTACAAATATCTTCACGAACGTCGTCAAGCATTACAAGGTTACTTACCAACCCGTTTACCACGCTTTACTGAACAATTAGAAGTGCCAGAATTAGAAGAGTTTGCTCAATTATTTGAAGCGCAAGCACGTCCAATTTCGACCACAATGGCATTCGTTCGTTCATTAAACGTATTATTGAAAAACAAATCTGTGGGTAAACGTATCGTGCCAATTCTTGCTGACGAAGCACGTACATTCGGTATGGAAGGGTTATTCCGTCAAATCGGTATTTACAACCCATACGGTCAAAACTATGTTCCACAAGACCGTGAACAAGTGTCTTACTACCGTGAAGCGATCGATGGTCAAGTATTACAAGAAGGTATCAATGAGCAAGGTGCAACTGCGTCTTGGTTAGCAGCAGCGACTTCATACTCAACGAATGACTTCCCAATGATCCCATTCTATGTGTACTATTCAATGTTTGGTTTCCAACGTATTGGTGACTTAATGTGGGCAGCGGGTGACCAACAAGCTCGTGGCTTTATGATCGGTGGTACATCAGGTCGTACAACGTTGAACGGTGAAGGTTTACAACACGAAGATGGTCACAGCCATATTCAATCATTAACAATTCCTAACTGTATCTCTTATGACCCAGCATTTGCATTCGAAGTTGCGGTAATTATGCAAGATGGTGTACGTCGTATGTATGGTCCAGAGCAAGAGAACGTTTACTACTACATCACAACCTTGAACGAAACTTACGAACAACCAGCAATGCCAAAAGGTGCTGAAGAAGGTATCCGTAAAGGTATCTATAAGTTTGAAACAGTAACTGGTCAAGGTAAAGGTAAAGTTCAGTTATTAGGTTCAGGTGCGATCTTACGTCACGTTCGTGAAGCAGCTCAATTATTAGCAAATGACTTCGGCGTAACTTCAGATGTGTACAGTGTACCATCATTCACTGAAGTCGCTCGTGAAGGTGCTGATGCAGATCGTTGGAACTTATTACACCCAGAAGCAGAAGCGCGTGTACCTTATATTGCACAAGTAATGAACGATGCACCAGCAGTTGCTGCAACTGACTATATGAAATTATTCGCAGAACAAGTTCGTGCATACGTACCAGCTGCAAGCTATCGTGTATTAGGTACTGACGGTTTCGGTCGTTCAGATAGCCGTGAGAACTTACGTGAACACTTTGAGGTCGATGCTCGTTATGTTGCAATCGCTGCATTATCTGAGTTAGCAAAACAAGGTACTATCGATAAGAAAGTTGTTGCAGAAGCAATTGCTAAATACGGTATTGATGCAGATAAAGTGAACCCACTTTACGCCTAATTTACGATTAACATTCCTCGCTCCCTGAATTTAGGGAGCGTTTTTAGGAATGACTGGAGGATGAAATAAATGTCAAAACAAATTCAAGTGCCAGATATTGGTGGTGATGAAGTTACCGTTACAGAAGTAATGGTAAAAGCTGGTGATACAGTTGCTGTTGATCAAAGCGTAATTAATGTAGAAGGTGATAAAGCGTCAATGGAAGTGCCTTCTCCAGAAGCAGGTGTGATCAAAGAAGTTTTAGTTAAAGTGGGTGATAAAGTGTCTACTGGCTCACCAATGTTTGTGTTAGAAGCGGGCGATGCAAAACCAGCAGATGCACCAAAAGCAGAAGCTGCTCCAGCACCTGCTTCGGCACCAGCTGCAAGCGCAGTGGTTGAAGTTCACGTACCAGATATTGGCGGTGATGAAGTAAACGTCACTGAAATTATGGTTAAAGTGGGCGATAAAGTTGAAGTTGAACAATCTATCATCAATGTAGAGGGTGATAAAGCATCAATGGAAGTTCCAGCACCGATCGCAGGTGTTGTAAAAGAAATCTTAATCAATGTAGGTGATAAAGTTTCAACAGGTTCATTAATTATGAAATTTGAAACTGGTGCAGCACCTGCAGCATCAGCTCCGGCACAACCAGCAGCAGCGGCACAAAGTGCGGTTAAAGATGTAAATGTTCCTGATATCGGTGGCGATGAAGTAAACGTCACTGAAATTATGGTAAAAGTAGGTGATACTATCACTGAAGAGCAATCATTAATTACTGTTGAAGGCGATAAAGCATCAATGGAAGTACCAGCTCCATTCGGTGGCGTGGTGAAAGAAATTTTAGTGAAATCAGGTGATAAAGTATCGACTGGCTCATTAATTATGCGCTTTGAAGTTGCCGGTGCAGCACCTGCAGTGGTAGCGGCGCCAGCACCAGCTGCGCCAGCTCCACAAGCGGCTGCGCCAGCAGCACCAGTTGCAGCAACTGCACCAGCGGGTGATGCGGAAGTCACAGGTAGCTCAGTATTCGCTTATGCAACACCAGTTGTTCGTCGTTTAGCACGCGAATTTGGCGTTAACTTAGATAAAGTAAAAGGTACTGGTCGTAAAGGTCGTATCTTAAAAGAAGACGTTCAAGCGTATGTGAAAGCAGCAATTAAAGCTGTTGAGTCTGGTTCAGTATCTGCAGCACCAGCATCAAGCGGTGTAGCAAATGGTGCGGGCTTAGGCTTATTACCTTGGCCGAAAGTAGATTTCAGCAAATTTGGTGAAGTGGAAGAAGTTGAATTAACACGTATCAACAAGATTTCAGGTGCGAACTTACACCGTAACTGGGTAATGATTCCACACGTAACCCACTTCGATCGTGCGGATATCACGGATTTAGAACAATTCCGTAAAGAACAGAACGTACTTGCAGAGAAACAAAAACTAGGCGTGAAAATCACTCCAGTGGTATTTATTATGAAAGCCGCTGCGAAAGCATTAGAAGCGTATCCACGTTTCAACAGCTCAATCTCTGAAGACGGTCAACGTTTAACCTTGAAAAAATATGTGAACATCGGTGTGGCTGTTGATACACCAAATGGCTTAGTTGTGCCTGTATTTAAAGATGTAAACAAAAAAGGCATTATCGAACTTTCTCGTGAATTAATGGAAGTATCGAAAAAAGCGCGTGATGGTAAATTAACTGCTTCAGATATGCAAGGTGGTTGTTTCACTATTTCAAGTTTAGGTGGTCTAGGTACAACACACTTCGCGCCAATCGTAAACGCGCCTGAAGTGGCTATCTTGGGTGTATCTAAGTCTGAAATGGCGCCAGTTTGGAATGGTAAAGAATTTGTTCCACGTTTAATGTTGCCATTATCATTATCTTTTGATCACCGTGTAATTGACGGTGCTGATGGAGCACGTTTCATTAGCTATATTAATGGTGTGTTATCAGACCTTCGTCGTTTAGTTATGTAATCACCTTATCCGTTCGGTGAAATGCCGAACGGATATTATTTATCAGCCAAATGTGATGTAAGTGCGGTTGGATATCGCAAAATTTCACAGACATCACATTGTTTAACGAGGTTAAAATGAATAAAGAAATTAAAACTCAGGTTGTAGTATTAGGTGCGGGTCCAGCAGGTTATTCAGCAGCATTCCGTTGTGCAGACTTAGGTTTAGAAACCGTGATTGTTGAGCGTTATTCAACGTTAGGTGGGGTGTGCTTAAACGTAGGTTGTATCCCATCAAAAGCGTTATTACACGTTGCGAAAGTGATTGAAGAAGCAAAAGCACTTGCTGAACACGGTATCGTTTTCGGTGAGCCAAGCACAGATGTCAATAAAATCCGTGGTTGGAAAGAGAAAGTTATTGGTCAATTAACTGGCGGTTTAGCGGGTATGGCTAAACAGCGTAAAGTTCAAGTGGTAAATGGTTACGGTAAATTCTCTGGTCCTAACACAATTATTGTTGCGGGCGAAGAAGGTGAAACCACAATAAAATTTGATAATGCAATTATTGCAGCGGGTTCACGTCCAATCCAATTACCATTCATTCCACACGAAGATCCACGTATTTGGGATTCAACAGATGCACTTAAATTAAAAGAAGTGCCAGAAAACCTATTAATTATGGGTGGTGGTATCATCGGTCTTGAAATGGGTACTGTTTACCACGCATTAGGTTCAAAAATTGATGTAGTTGAAATGTTTGATCAAGTTATCCCAGCTGCGGATAAAGATATTGTTCAAATTTACACCAAACGTGTATCTAAGAAATTCAATTTATTATTAGAAACCAAAGTGACTGCTGTTGAAGCAAAAGAAGATGGTATCCATGTTTCAATGGAAGGTAAAGCTGGAACAGAAACTCGCCGTTATGATGCCGTACTTGTTGCGATTGGTCGTGTACCAAACGGTAAGTTAATCGATGCTGGCGTAGCGGGTGTCGAAGTTGATGATCGTGGTTTCATCCGTACAGATAAACAAATGCGTACAAACGTGCCACACATCTTCGCTATCGGTGATATTGTTGGTCAACCAATGTTAGCACACAAAGGTGTTCACGAAGGCCACGTTGCAGCAGAAGTTATCGCAGGAATGAAACACTACTTCGATCCAAAAGTAATCCCTTCAATTGCTTACACTGAGCCAGAAGTGGCTTGGGTGGGTAAAACAGAAAAAGAATGTAAAGCTGAAGGCATTAATTATGAAGTGGCTAAATTCCCTTGGGCTGCTTCAGGTCGTGCTATCGCCTCTGACTGTGCAGATGGTATGACTAAATTAATCTTCGACAAGGATACTCACCGTGTCATTGGTGGTGCAATCGTTGGTACTAATGGTGGTGAATTGTTAGGTGAAATCGGTCTTGCGATCGAAATGGGTTGTGATGCAGAAGATTTAGCATTAACTATCCACGCTCACCCAACATTACACGAATCAGTTGGTTTAGCAGCAGAAGTATTTGAAGGTTCAATTACTGATTTGCCAAATCCAAAAGCGAAGAAAAAATAAATCATTTTGATTGTTAAATTGAATACCGCACGTTATTGTGCGGTATTTTTTTGTAGCAATAAAGATAAGTGGTTTACCATATGTTCGTCCAGAATTGAATACGTTCACTGGAAAGAGCGAAAAGTGCGGTTCACTTTATTCACGTTTTAATCGCACATGTATTTGATATTAAGCAGCAAAACGCATTTTGCTTTTAGGTTTGATTTGATGAATCGTATTCGTTACAGTCCCAATAATTGAGAGGGATAACCAATTGTCTGTTTTTATAGTAGCTTGTTTTGAGTCAAGTGAGAGAAAAATAAATTGATTATCTTGATATGCAATAAATTCATAAATATGAAACTGTTCTTGTTGTGCTATGACGATCAAATCACCAATTGAGAGACTTTCATTTTTTTCTACCACGAGCATATCATCGACTTCAATTCCCCAAGCCAACAGATTTGGGTTAGTCACACGAATGAAACAAGTTTGCTGAGGTCTTTTTACACAATACAGATTAAGATCAAGCTTTTTAGTAAAATTAAAGCGTGAATCTTGAATATCATCATAGAGTGGCATAGGACGATAAGACAACAAATTGTCATTTTGCGCAATGGTATTATTAGCGTAATTCATCATAGACCTCATTTAACTGTTTATTTATACAGTTGCAACTATACTGTTGTTATATACAGGTTGTCAAGCATCATTTGCACGGTTTTGAAATAAAATTACACAAGAACTGTTTGTTAATTGTTCTTTTTGCTGGTTTTGAGCGCTTTTTTTTGCGCTGTTTTTTATTTAAAAAAGCAGGTATGAAATAATATATTTTCTAACGATGAATGGCTTATTTTTAATAGGTAAGGGTTAATTTGGTAAAAATAGCAAATTTAATATTTTATTTAAGTAAAAAGTAGGCTATCTTTAGCGCTGTTAGGGGGATCAAGTCTTTGATCTAAGTATTTACCACGTGCATTTGCACAATATTACGTGATTTAATTATGAACACATCTCGTTTATTTAGCTTATTTTTTCAAGGGAACTTGGTTAAGCGTATTTTTATTGGTCTTGTTTTGGGACTTATCGTTGCATTGATTACACCAGCGTTACAAAGTACACTCGGTTTTAACTTAGCCGAAAAAGTTGGGGTATTAGGTACGATTTTTGTACGCTCATTACGCGCAGTTGCGCCAATTTTAATTTTTGTGTTAGTAATGGCAGCCATTGCGAATAAGAAAATCGGCACAAAAAGCAATATGAAGTCTATCGTTGTATTATATCTTTTAGGGACATTTTTAGCCGCTCTGACTGCCGTGATTGCAGGCTTCTTATTCCCAAGTGAAGTGGCTTTAGCCACAAAAGAAGACATGACTTCTGCGCCACAAGGCGTTGGGCAAGTCTTATTAACGTTAGTTTTTAATGTGGTGGATAACCCATTAAATGCGTTATTTAAGGCAAATTTCATTGGGGTATTAGCTTGGTCTATTGGTTTAGGTTTGGCTTTACGCCACGCTTCTGAAAGTACGAAAGTCATGGTGGCGGATCTCGCTGAAGCTGTGTCAAAAATTGTTTATGTGATTATTGCGTTTGCGCCGATTGGGGTATTTGGTTTAGTGAGTGAAACCTTGGCTGATAAAGGTCTAGCTGCATTAGGCGGTTATGTACACTTATTAACCGTGTTAATCGGCTCAATGGTATTTGTGGCTTTTGTGATTAATCCAATTTTGGTTTATTGGAAAATTCGTCGTAACCCGTATCCATTAGTTTGGACATGTGTACGTGAAAGCGGTGTTACTGCGTTCTTTACACGTAGTTCTGCAGCAAATATTCCCGTCAATATTAATCTTGCAAAACGTTTAAATTTAGATGAAGAGACTTATTCTGTTTCTATTCCATTGGGTGCAACGATCAATATGGCTGGCGCGGCGATTACTGTGACTATTTTAACGTTAGCTGCAGTACATACTTTAAATATTGAAGTGTCATTTTTTAGTGCCCTATTGCTAAGCGTTGTCGCAAGTGTTTGTGCTTGTGGTGCATCAGGTGTTGCGGGTGGATCATTATTATTAATTCCATTAGCTTGTAGTTTATTTGGTATCTCTGATGATGTGGCGGCGCAGATGATTGGCGTTGGCTTTATTATTGGCATCTTACAAGATTCAACTGAAACGGCTTTAAACTCATCCACTGATGTACTCTTTACTGCAGCTGCTTGTATCGCAGAAGAAAATAAACAGGCTTAATCATTATTGTTTACAGTTAAAAGCGGATAAAATATCCGCTTTTTTTTATACCGATAAATGAGTTCGGTGATGAGATATCGAGAACAACAAGGTAATGACATCCTAGATTCTTCACCTTAAAGTGAGTCAGAGATTGCCTGCTCCTGTAAATTTTATTCCATCATTCTCAGATCGATAGTTTTAATACGTTGCCTAGATGACGCATATATTTGAATTGATTGCGGAATCTAGGCAATATTCTTATATACAAAGTGCGCGTGAATTTGTTAGACTTTTGTGTGAATTTAACGCATTTAGGAGGATGAACAATGGACTTTATTGATGGTTTACCTATCGCCACAATTTTTTTTATTGTATTAGTGATTGTGGTGTTATATTCAACACTTAAAACGGTACCACAAGGGTATCATTGGACAATTGAACGGTTTGGTCGTTATACACGAACGTTAACACCAGGCTTAAATTTTGTGGTGCCTTTTATTGATCGTGTTGGGCGTCGAATCAATATGATGGAACAAGTGCTGGATATTCCTTCGCAAGAAGTCATCTCAAAAGATAATGCTAACGTGTCGATTGATGCGGTATGTTTTGTGCAAGTGATTGATGCGCGTAATGCCGCTTATGAAGTCAATCATTTAGAACAAGCGATCATCAATTTAACAATGACGAATATTCGTACTGTACTCGGCTCCATGGAATTAGATGAAATGTTATCGCAACGTGACTCGATCAATAGTCGCTTATTATCGATTGTTGATGAGGCCACAAACCCTTGGGGGATCAAAGTAACACGTATTGAGATTCGTGATGTTCGTCCACCACAAGAATTGATTGCAGCCATGAACGCACAAATGAAAGCGGAACGTAACAAACGTGCTGACATTCTAGAAGCAGAAGGGGTGCGTCAAGCAGAAATTTTACGTGCAGAAGGGGATAAACAAGCGCGTATCTTAAAAGCAGAAGGGGAGCGTCAAGAAGCCTTCTTACAAGCAGAAGCTCGTGAACGTGCGGCAGAAGCAGAAGCCCGTGCAACGCAAATGGTATCTGATGCGATTGCAAGCGGTGATACGAAAGCAATTAACTACTTTATTGCACAAAAATATACCGAAGCGCTTAAAGAAATTGGTGGGTCAGAAAACAGTAAAGTGGTGTTAATGCCATTAGAAGCCGGAAATTTAATTGGTTCTATTGCGGGGATTGCAGAATTGCTAAAAGGCGAGAAAAAGCCTAATTAATCGAGAAAAGTGAGGTTGATGATGGAATGGTTGTCCAGTTGGAGTCTGTGGCATTGGCTCATTTTAGGTTTTGTACTGCTAATCGCGGAATTGGTTTTACCTGGTGTATTTTTACTTTGGTGGGGGCTAGCAGCCATTGTGATTGCGGGTGTAATGGCGATATTTCCAAGTTTATCTTTAACCGCACTGTCGATTAGTTATGCGGTATTCGCGTTGATTTTGAGTGTGGTGTGGTGGAAATATCAGCACGGTAAAGATAAAGTGGATCAATCACACTCGGCGTTAAATCAACGTGATCACGCAATGCTCGGTACCAAAGGCACAGTGCAAGAAATTTCGGCTAATGGTATCGGGCGAGGTCATTTTGGCGATACCACTTGGCGAGTTCACGGCAACGATCTTGCTGTCGGCGATTTAATCGAAGTTGAACGCGTTGAAGGGATTACGTTACACGTTAAAAAAGTGAATTAAAAGATTATGAATCATCTTATTATTTTTGCACATCCAAATAGCCAAACCAGTTTTAACCGCGCGATGTTGGATGCTGTTGTGCAAGCCAGCCAAACGCAAGATGCGCACACTGTGGTGCGCGATCTTTATACGATTAATTTTAATCCTGTTTTATCTTGGGAAGAAATGCAGGCGGTCTATCAAGAGATTATTCCCGCAGAAGTGAAATTTGAGCATCAACTCATTCAAAATGCGGATTTAATTAGTTTGATTTATCCATTATGGTGGATGGGCTTTCCTGCAATTTTAAAAGGCTATTTAGATCGCGTATTAAGTTACGGATTTGCTTATAAAATGGGCGATGACGGGCAGTCAGTAGGTTTACTTGGCGATAAAAAAATGCAACAATTTATCACGATTGGCAATAATGTAGAGAATTATCAAGGAGTGGGCTTTACTCAATCCTTGAAAGATTGTTTAGTGGACGGCTTATTTAATTATTGTGGTGTTACCGATATTCAACACGAATTTTTCGGTGATATTCACATTATTGATGATGCGGCTCGCCAAACAATGTTACAAACGGTAGCTGAAAAAACACAGCAAAATTTGACTGCACTTTTAGCAAGAAATCTTTTAGAGAAAAAGAATGACAACTGAAAATCAATTAAATCACTTTTCAATGATTAGCCGCCTTTTCGGCAATTTA
The DNA here is from genome assembly GCA_000973525.1 of Pasteurella multocida subsp. multocida OH4807. Taxonomy (NCBI): domain Bacteria; kingdom Pseudomonadati; phylum Pseudomonadota; class Gammaproteobacteria; order Pasteurellales; family Pasteurellaceae; genus Pasteurella; species Pasteurella multocida. Next base: position 1,965,666 of record CP004391.1, read on the forward strand.
TTTTATCGTTCACCTTGTGATCCTATTTTAGCCAACGTCTTTGCATGGTTACAGCAGAAAGGCTTAACCTCACTTTGGGCATTAGATACAGATGCACAAAGCCAACAAGCGATTGATAGCGTACAAATGCCGTTAGATTTAGCCGCACTTGATAAAGAGTATCAAAAATTATTTGGTGGTGAAAATCCACAAATTAGTCCAAAAATTAGCGCATACAGTGTTGATGTTGATGCATTTGTGAATTTCAGAAAAACACGTGGAATGCCAGAGGTGGAAAATGCGGATCATTTTGCATTACTTTTATTAACCGCTTCTTGGATCGAAGATAATTTAGATTCAGTGGCGGCTCAACACGCGTTTTTTGAGCAATTCTTATTGCCTTGTGCCAGCAAGTTTCTTACACAAGTCGAAAGCAACGCGACCTTACCTTTCTATCGTTCATTAGCGTTATTATCCAAAGAAATTTTAGCAGCAATGGCGGATGAGTTGGAAGAGGAAAGTGCCATTAATGTAGAGTAACCCAAGGGAATTATGAGAACAAAAAGCAGAGGTAAACATCTGCTTTTTTGTTACTAGGCTTATCGCGATTTCTGCTTAAACTTATTCGTCATACAGGTTGGATAGGTTTTCATCAGGACGTGTTTTAAAGCGACGATGTAACCACATATATTGTTCTATACCATGCATAATTTCCGTTTCCACGACATTGTTCATTCGAATAGCAATGTTGGTTTCATCCTTAATATCCGTAAAATCGACGGGAGGTGAAATTTTGACAGTATAGCCTGAACCATCAGAATTGCGTAGGGGGGCAAAAGGGATCACTTTGCTATTTGGAGAGGCTTTTAACAAGTAATAACTTCCTGTTGTTGTTGCTGCATCAGGAACGGCAAAAAATGGCACAAAGACGGCATTTTTGCGACCATAATCGTGGTCAGGCGCATACCAAATAATTTCCCCTTGACGTAGTGCGCGAATCATCCCACGTAAGTCTTTGCGATCGAGCATATCTTTATTAGAACGTAGGCGACCACGGACTTGTAACCAGTCCATTGCAGGATTGTCATTTGGTCGATAAACGCCGATGCCAGGTTGATGCAAGCCGACAATGCGCGCTCCTAATTCTAATGTAAGAAAATGTACGCCAACTAGAATGATACCATCTTGTTGGTGCTGTTTTAAATATTCTAATCCTTCAATTTTGGACCATTTTTTTATACGGGCATCAGACCAAAACCACGCCATTCCTGTTTCGATAATCGCCATGCCTGTTGCTTTTAAATTGGCTTGTAATAGGGTTTCAATGTGTTGTTCTGAATAATGCGGAAAACAGAGCTGTAAATTACGTCTAGCGATTTTTGCACGGCGTTTACCCACACTTAATTTCGTGAATAGCCAGCCGAGCCCATTACCAATTTTCAGTAGTATTGGGTAGGGTAAACACAGGATTAAACGCCATAAACCAACGCCTAACCAAAATCCCCAATAGTTTGGTTTTAAGAAAGCTTTTTGAAATGTAGGTAATTTAAAATTTGCCATAAAATCGTTTGAGTATCTTAAGTGATGATGACCTGAAGACTATCTGTAATGTTGCCTATTATGGCATAAATAGGACGTGAATATTACTAGTTATCTCATAATAAGTATCCCTATCTTGTAAAAAAGTGACACTATTTCATTGAATTTGAGGGGAAATTGCCTTTTTCCTATGTTAAAATCAGTAAAATTTTTACACAGAGAGAAATTCAAATGTTTCAATATTCAGCAGAGTTTCATAAAGCAAAAGTATTGGTGTTAGGTGATGTGATGCTTGATCGTTACTGGTTCGGCGCGACAAACCGTATTTCACCTGAGGCGCCAGTCCCAGTTGTACGTGTACAAGCACATGAAGAACGTGCAGGTGGCGCGGCAAACGTGGCAATGAACATTGCCTCCCTTAATGTACCCGTACAATTATTAGGTCTGACAGGGCAGGATGAAGCGGGAAGTGCGTTAACCAATTTATTGGCTAAACATCGTATTGATTGCGATTTTGTTCAGTTGGATACACACCCAACAATTACTAAACTACGTATTCTTTCTCGCCACCAGCAATTATTGCGTTTGGATTTCGAAGAGGACTTCCAGCAAGTGACCAGTGAAGCGCTATTAGAAAAATTCGCAAGTGCGGTACAACATTATGGTGCCTTAGTGCTCTCTGATTACGGTAAAGGGACATTAAACCAAGTACAGAATATGATTCAAATTGCTCGTCAAGCTAAGATCCCTGTTTTAATTGATCCGAAAGGAACGGATTTCGAACGTTACCGCGGTGCCACTTTATTAACACCAAATATGTCAGAGTTTGAAGCGGTAGTCGGTAAGTGCCAGTCAGAAGAGGAAATCATTGAGAAAGGGTTAAAGCTGATTGCAGACTTTGATTTGACCGCATTATTAGTGACGCGTTCTGAAAAAGGCATGACATTATTACGTCCAAATCAGCCAGCTTTCCATCTTGCCACCGAAGCAAAAGAAGTGTTTGATGTGACGGGGGCGGGCGATACTGTGATCAGTGTGTTAGCCACGGCATTAGCGGATGGTCGTACTTTTGAAGAAGCATGCTATTTAGCCAATGTTGCAGCGGGTATTGTAGTCGGCAAATTGGGGACATCAACAGTTTCTACCGTTGAATTAGAAAATGCCATTCATGGACGTTCGAATACGGGGTTCGGAATTATGAGTGAAGCCGATTTAAAAACTGTGGTGGCTCAAGCAAAAGCACGTGGTGAAAAGATTGTGATGACCAATGGTTGCTTTGATATTTTACATCCTGGTCATGTTTCTTATTTAGAAAATGCACGTAAATTAGGGGATCGTTTAATTGTGGCCGTCAATAGTGATGCCTCTGTTAAACGCTTGAAAGGTGAAACTCGCCCAATTAATGATTTACAAGCAAGAATGGCAGTATTAGCAGGGCTTTCCTCAGTGGATTGGTTAGTGGAGTTTAATGAAGATACGCCACAACGTTTAATTGGTGAAATTTTGCCAGATTTATTGGTGAAAGGTGGGGATTATAAGCCAGAAGAGATTGCGGGTAGTAAAGAGGTGTGGGCAAATGGTGGGGAAGTTCGCGTGCTCAATTTTGAAAATGGCTGTTCAACCACCAATGTCATTACTAAAATTAAACAATTGAAAGAGTAAATACCCCACTTATCTAAATAAAAGCAATCAATGGATTGCTTTTATTTTTTATGTGGAAGTGTAAATTAACCGATCTTTTTGAGCAGGTGTAATTGTTGTTCAATTTGTTTTAACCCATTTAATCGGGTTGAGCTAAGCCGCTGTGCAATACCTAAATCTGAAAAATACGTATGAATATCAAATTGTTGCAGCTGTTCAGCGGTTTTACCATTGATCTCTTCTAATAGGATCCAAAGTAAGCCATTAATAATACGTGCTTCACTGAACGCATGAAATTGAAAAATTCGGTCATTTTTTTCGATGTGTTGAAACCAGACTTTTGCTTCACAACCTGAAATCAATTGCATATGGCTCAATTGCGCTTCTGGTGGACGCATTAATTGTTTACCTGCTTGGATGATTAAGCGGTAACGCTCTTCCCATGTTTTACAAGAAATGAGTTGTTGTTTTATCATTTAAACGAGTAACTCCAGTGCCTTATCGAGTGCATGAAAAAATGCCTCGATATCTGCTTGTTGATTATACGGTGCGAAGGATAATCGCAATGTACTTGCTTGTCCTAACCGTGCTAAATACGGTTGAGCACAATGTTCTCCCGCACGTAATGCAATATGTTGTTCTGCTAATAATGTCGCGATATCGGATGTGTCAAGATGATCGAATACAAAGCAGACGACAGAACTTGGTTGGGGCGAATTAAATAACCGACAATGAGGATACTGCTGTAGCCGTGTTTTACATTGTGTAGCAAGCTGTATTGTATAACTTTCCGCTTGGTACTTATCCCATTGTGTTAACCAAGCTAATACCGCATTGAAACCAATGACCCCTGCAATGTTTGGCGTACCTGCTTCTAAACGATAAGGTAAAGGGGCGAAGTTGATGTGTTGTTTGGAGACGCGATCAACCATTTTACCGCCAAATTGATAAGGCTGGAGAAGCGCAAGGGTGTGTAATTTTCCCGCTAATACCCCGAGCCCATTTGGACCATATAGTTTATGTGCAGAAAACGCGAGAAAGTCCGCATCTAATTGCTGGATATCAATTTCGACATGACTAATAGCTTGAGCGGCATCAACTAACACTAAAGCATCACTCTGTTGGCGAATTAACTGAATTAATTGTTTAATGGGTTGTTCAGTGCCCGTCACATTTGAAACAAAATTCAGTGCCACCAATTTAGTGTGGGGAGTTAACATATTCACTAATGCGGTTTCATCAATTAACCATTGATCTGTTATCGGTAAAATTCGTAATCTTGCACCGCACTTTTGTGCAATTTGATGCCAAGTAACAAAATTCGCATGGTGGTCTGCTTCACTAATAATAATTTCATCTTGTGTCGTAAAGTGTGGTAAGAGACCTTGGGCAACTAAATTGATGGCTTGTGTTGTGCCAGATGTCCAAATAATGCAGTCACTCGATTCAGCATGAATAAGCGTTTTGACGCGTTCACGAGCTTGTTCATATTGTTCTGTTTGTTGTGCATCATATTGGCTACGGTGAACTGAGCCAGCTGATTGGTAAAACGCGACAGTGGCATCAAGGAGGACCTGAGGCTTCAGCGTTGTTGCTGCGCTGTCTAAGTATGTCACCGCATTTGCTTGTTGAAAATACGGAAAATGTTGTCGAAAATCTGTAGGATGAAAAGCCATTAATGTATTCTCTTTTGTTTACGCCAGTGTTCTGGTGAAATGGGATGCGCATCTTGCCATAACCCAAGATGTTGTTGCTGTGCATGGCGTTGTGCTCGTCGATAAATTTCATCAGGTTGATATTTTTCATACGCCCATGCCATGCCCACTTTCACCAGCGTTAAATTGATGTTCTTACCTTGAGCCGTATAGACAACAGCCAATGTGCGTTGATAGGCATCATAGCCTGATATATTTAGTTTCACTTGTTGTTGATATATCAATTGGGCTAAAACCTGTTTTGCTTTTGTGCCAAATGGTTGATGCTTCTCAGGCGCATCAATATTAGCAAGTCGAACCCGAATTGACTTATGATTTTTTAGCAAGCAAGTGAATGTGTCGCCATCGCTAATACTGACTACTTTACAGAGTAGGGGGCGATGCGCGAAGCTACAGCTGCTAAAAAATAAACAAAATAACAGAATAATTCGGTGTTTTAGATACATGAAAACAAAATAAGTGATAAAACTACAGTATTCTACCTAAAAACTAACAAAATATGAAAAATGCGCGTAAAATATTGCTTCATTTTTATATCAGAAAGTCGCATTTCTAAGTCAACAGGTGAAGGGGAGTAACAATGATTCGGAAAATAGGGGATGTCATGCGTTCTTTCAGCCTTTTATATTTGATGTTATGGTTGGGAGAAAGAATTGCTTCTTATCTGGATATTGGGATCCCAGGAAGTATTTGGGGATTATTGCTATTGTTTACTTGCTTAACCTTACGTGTGATTAAACTCGAATGGGTGCTCTTTTCTTCGAATCTGTTGATTCGCTATATGGCGTTGTTATTTGTTCCAGTCAGTGTCGGTATCATCAAATACGCTGATGTCTTGTTTGGTCAAATGAAAATTTTCTTTATTCCAAATATTGTGAGCACTTGTCTAACTCTTGTGTTGATTGCGTTATTATCTGACTATTTGTTTTCACGAAAATCATTTGCTTATTTGCGTAGAAAAGTTGCACAGAAAAAAGGAGCACGACGTTGATAAATTACGCTAGCCTTTATCTTTATGCTTATTCTTTGCTTACTTTAGTGGTATTTGTGATCGCAGTAAAAATAAGCCAACGTTGGAAATCGATCCTCTTTAATTCTTTTGTGTTGACGGTGATGATGTTGGTGATTCTATTACTGAGTAGTAAGATTCCCTATGATGAATATTTTATGGGGAATGCCCCTTTGAATAATTTATTAGGTGTAAGTATCGTTGCTTTAGCCGTGCCATTATATGAACAATTGCATCAAATTAGCCGTCATTGGAAAAGTATCTTATTTATTACTTTGTTCGCCTCTCTTTTTGCTATGTTATCTGGGGCTATGCTTGCATTACTGCTAGGGGCAACACCAGAAATGGTTGCAACGATTTTGCCTAAATCGGTTACGACGCCAATTGCCATGGCAATTTCAGAAAGCTTAGGCGGCATACCTTCTATTGCTGCTGTGGGGGTACTCATTGCGGGATTGCAGGGCTCTGTATTTGGATTACTTGTGTTAAGAAAACTCAATACCAAACAGGTTGAAGCTCGTGGTCTTGCAATTGGAGCTGTTTCTCATGCATTAGGGACAGTAGCATGTATGGAAAATGATCCAAAAGCAGGAGGCTACAGTTCTATCGCATTAGTATTATGTGGCATTCTTACATCTATATTAGCGCCCCTTACCTTTAAATTCATTTCTTTTTTGATGGTATAGTATGAAAGTTCAAGTTGATCCTATTTGGCAAGCTCGTTTTATTGCAGACAAACCACGTGAGAAAGATCATCGTCCTGCCTATTGTCGTGATCGGGGACGGATTCTTCATTCGGCAGCATTCCGTTGTTTACAAGCAAAAACTCAAATTCATGCAGTAGGTGAAAATGATTTCTATCGCACTCGCTTGACTCATTCTCTTGAAGTTGCACAAATTGGGAGCAGTTTAGTCGCACAAATGCGTTTTGTTGATGCATTTGATAATTTGGCTCACCAAGTGATGTTGGATAAACATGACTTACAAAAGCAATTAAAAGGCTTATTACCCAGTCGTGATTTAATTGAAAGCCTGTGTTTTGCTCACGATATTGGACATCCTCCATTTGGTCATGGTGGTGAGGTAGCGCTAAATTATATGATGCGGTACCATGGTGGATTCGAGGGGAATGCACAGACATTTCGTTTATTAACTAAGCTAGAACCGTATACACTTGAAGCTGGAATGAATCTTACTCGGCGCACGATTCTTGGTATTGTGAAATATCCTACTATTTTAGATCAGTCTTCACCACAATATCCTCAACTGGCTCATACAGAACATCCTGATCCGCGTTATGTCAAAATTACTGATTGGAAGCCTGGTAAAGGACTGTTTCGTGATGATTTAAACATGTTTACTTGGTTACTTGAACCGCTTTCAGAAGCAGACCGCACTTTATTTGGACAGTTTCACTGCGAACGTTTGACCCCTAATGACAGGTTAAGAACTCGTTATAAATCATTAGATTGTAGTTTAATGGAATTGGCTGATGATATTGCGTATGGTGTACATGACTTAGAAGATGCTATTGTCGTGGGGGTGGTGAATGTGCATCAATGGCAAGAAGCCGTGTGGGAATTAAGAAAATGTCCGTCGGAATGGATCCAAAACAATATTGATGACATCACAGAAAAATTATTTTCCGATCAGCATTATTTACGTAAGCATGCTATTGGTGCGTTAGTAAACTATTTTATTACCAATGTGCATTGGACGTTGACGGCGGATTTTGCTGAGCCTTTATTACGCTATAATGCGGCGTTACCAGAAGAAGTCGTGGCTGTCTTAAATGTCTTTAAAAACTTCGTATGGAAATATGTTATTCGTGATGTGGAAACACAGCGTATAGAGTATAAAGGACAGCGTATATTGACAGAAATGTTCCAAATTTTTGAATCCGATCCTGAACGTCTTTTGCCTCGTAATACGGCAATGCGTTGGAAAAATGCAGAAGACACGCGTAAAAAGCGCATTATTTGTGATTATATTGCGGGGATGTCTGATGCGTATGCACTAAAAGTATATCAGCAGTTATAACCAGCATCAGCTTGTAAAAAATAGTGATGTCAGCTGTGACAATGTAGGTGTTGCAGTCATCAAATCAAATAAGAAAATCTATATTTAAATATTGTGTTGAAATTGTAGTAAAACGTCATTTAACAAAGAGGCATTATGGCATTAATTTCCCTGACTAACGGTTACCTTTCCTTTAGTGATTATCCTTTATTAGATCATACTGAGTTACATATTGAGGCTGGCGAGCGAGTTTGTCTTGTTGGACGTAATGGAGCAGGGAAATCGACATTAATGAAAATTTTGTCTGGTGAGGTACAGATGGATGATGGCAGGCTACAATTTGAAAAAGATTTGGTTGTTTCTCGTTTAGAACAAGACCCACCACGTCATGCATCAGGCAATGTATTTGATTATGTTGCTGAGGGCATTGAGCACTTAGCTGAATTATTGAAAGCATATCATCATCTTTCAGCTAGGCTTGAACAAGATTGTAGTGAGTCCGTATTAAATCAGTTAGCGGACATCCAAAGCAAACTGGATCATGCAGATGGTTGGCGTTTTGAGAATAAAATTAAAGAAGTATTAGTTAAACTTGCGTTGCATCCAGACACGCCACTTTCTGACCTATCAGGAGGATGGTTACGTAAAGCCGCACTTGCTCGAGCATTAGTTTGCGATCCAGATGTTTTATTATTAGATGAACCCACAAACCATCTAGATGTAGAGGCAATTGAATGGCTTGAAACGTTTCTGTTAGGTTTTAGCGGAAGTATTATTTTTATTTCACATGACCGCTCGTTTATTCGCAACATGGCAACACGTATCGTAGATTTAGATCGGGGACAGTCGGTTTCTTACCCTGGCAACTATGATCTATATCTCAGTACAAAAGAAGAAAATTTACGAGTAGAAGCCTTACAAAATACGCTATTTGATAAAAAACTCGCACAAGAAGAAGTTTGGATTCGTCAGGGGATTAAAGCGAGAAGAACACGAAATGAAGGGCGGGTAAGAGCATTAAAAGCGTTACGTGAAGCACGTCGCCAACGTCGAGAAGTATTAGGGGCGGCTAAACTACAAATTGATAATTCAAGTCGATCAGGAAAGATCGTTTTTGAATTAAACAATGTTAGTTATACCGTTGCAGGTAAAACACTACTGCATAACTTTAGTACCACGATTCTACGTGGTGATAAAATTGCGTTAGTCGGACCAAACGGCTGTGGTAAAACGACATTAATTAAACTATTGCTAGGGGAAATCCAACCAACATCAGGTACGATTCGATGTGGGACAAAACTAGAGATTGCTTATTTTGATCAGTACCGTGCGGATCTCGATCCAGAAAAGAGCGTCATGGATAATGTTGCAGATGGCAAACAAGATATTGAAGTGAATGGAATAAAACGTCATGTGTTAGGGTATTTGCAAGATTTTTTATTTCCCCCTAAGCGTGCTATGACCCCCGTTAAAGCTTTGTCTGGTGGTGAACGAAATCGTTTGTTATTGGCAAAACTCCTATTGAAACCGAATAATTTATTGATTCTTGATGAGCCAACTAATGATTTAGATGTGGAAACATTAGAGTTGTTGGAGGAAATCCTGACTGACTATCAAGGTACATTGTTGATTGTAAGCCATGACCGACAATTTATTGATAACACTGCAACAGAATGTGTCATGTTTGAAGGAGAAGGTGTATTGAATGAATATGTCGGCGGGTTTCACGATGCGAAACAGCAGCAAGCAAATTATTTCGCTCATAAAGCTGAACAAGCGAATATAAAGCAAAAGCAGACAAATACACCGCTACCAGAAAGTGCGGTTGATATAGCAACGACTTCGATGGCAACAAAGAGTTCACCGCGCTCAGGAAAATTATCTTATAAAGAACAGCGTGAATTAGAACAGTTACCGCAGCGACTAGAAGAATTAGAGGCTGAACTCAATACTTTACAGCGCGAAGTGAGTAGTACGACATTTTTTCAACAGCCTCATGAATATACCTCCGCCAAACTTCAAGCTCTCGCAGACGCAGAACAAGCTTTAGAACAAGCTTTTTCTCGCTGGGAAGTGTTAGAGGAGAAGAAAACCAAACATTGATTTTCTTTTATTACTCCTCCTCTACTTTTATTGTTGGTATTGTTTGCAGAATGGAATATCTTTTGTCCACTGATAAAAATAATCGGTATTATGTAGCAGTTGCACAAAGACCAATTAACTAAATTTAACTAAAATCCTTGTGGTTATTTTTACATCACAAGGATTTTTATTTATGGCAAGAATGAGTGGGGAAACCCTTATTCGGCAGAAAATTGCTGAACTTACTCAACAAATTACTCACTTTGAGCAATGCATTGAAAAGGCGAAAGAGCATCAAGTAACTCTACAACAAGCATTAGTGGCATTACAGAGTGACCCGTTTTCAAGCCCTATCAAGAAGGAAAGAAAGAGGAAAGCTAAATCTATTGGTGATGGGAGTGCGATTTCAATATACGCTTATCACCCTAGCGATTATATTGCAAAAGTATTTAAGAATTGTCCAAATCAATGGATGTCAGCGAAAGAGATAATGTTTAAAGCATTTGAGATTGAAGGGAAAAGAGAGCATAAATCTCAGCATCATTCGATTGTAACTGCCTTTTCACACGCATTAAGAAGATTACAAGAGAAAGGCATTGTTGAGAGACAGGTTTTGCAAGAGAAATCTTCGGTTAGCCATTTTCTATTTTGCGACCGAAAGTAAAGGCTTATCCGCCATTACGTTATCACATAAACTCAATGTACAATACAAAACTGCATGGGTGTTGCTACATAAATTTCGTGAATCCCTTGATAAAGCCAAAGATTTAACTCCACTACATGGCGAGGTTCATATTGATGGAGCTTATACGAACTACTACATTCGCCCTAAAAACTTTCGCCATAAACGTATTGATAGACGGAAGAAACGCTATCAACGTGCAGATAAGTCTTGTGTGTTGGTATTCCGTCAACGTGCGGTTAATCAAGAGGTCATGAAAGGGGCTGATAGAAGTATCGTTGCTTTAGTAAAGGAAGAAAATACGCAAGATATACTTCATTTAACGCAACGATTGGTCAAGCCAAGCAGCACGATTCATGCTGATGAAAATCCTGCCTATGACAGCCTTACCTTTTATTATGATTTATGGCGAGTAAATCATTCTCAAGAGTATCGTTCGATTGATGGTATAACGAATAATCTTGCTGAATCCTTTTTCGCACGACTACGACGAGCCATTACAGGTATCTACCACAAGATGAACAATAAATATCTGATGTTCTATGCAAATGAAATTGTATGGCGAGAAGATAACCGCCGAAAAAGTGTCAAAGAGAAATTTGAGCAATTACTAAAATGTTGCTTAAACACCTTACCTTCACGAGATTTTACAGGTTACTGGCAAGGCAATAAAAAAGCTGAAGCATTGTTTGGCTTAGCAAGTCTAACCGCTTCAAACGACTTACACTACATGAATGCAGCATAAACAAAAAACCAATGTACACCTTACTCAAATATTTTATGGGTAATTAAAAATGTTTATGGTGGCTTTTCTTTATACGGAATATGTATAAAATCTCCCACAATGCTTCACATGTATAAAAAAATATCTCTTACCGCAAGAGTAAATATCGCTTATCGTAATGGAAGATTTGCTGTGAATTAAAAAGCCTTTAGCTTTATTGAGCCAAAGGCTTTCTTTTTGAGATTAACTGTTTGATTTTTTGACTTTGTGCAACTGCTACATAATACCGAAAATAATTGTAATTTTTTCCATATGAATTATTACAAACTTGATTTGGTAGGTGTAATAAGCAAGATAAAATATGTGCATGAAGTCGGCTTGTAATTACTTCATCGTATTTTAGAAATTCGCTAATGACATAGTGGATAATCTCTTTAGTGTAATTAAGCCACATTTTATGAGCAATTTTGCTCAAAAAAGTACTGTTTGTTTTCTTCGATAATTTGAGCAATCTTTTTATTAGTTTATATCTGAGAGAATGATAATACTTTCTGGGTAATAGAGTATCCCAGTCTTTAATACTCGCATTTTCAGGCAATATACTAGTAATTTTTTCTTCAATTTCTGTTTTTTCTATATCGGTGCGTAGGAAATAGAGTATTTTTTTATTTTGTATTGTCACATCACGATATGGAAAATCAGCATAAAGCTGGTGAGCCATATCTGGGCAAAGGTAAACATGTTTTGAAAAATGTTTTAGCAATTCTGCCGACTCACGATCTCTAGCAAATAAGTGACAATCTAGATGTTGAGTAAAAATATTAATACTTTTGGTCATATCTCCTTCAAAAAAAACCGTTTGCGGAAGTACGATCACACGATTATTAGGAAAGTGCCTAATAATTGTTTCTCGGATATTTTGGTGATTAGTGTAGATGTCACCGAAGTTTCCTCCACCTTGGCAAATGATAGTGGTTTTCTCAGTAATGAGTTGTTTTGCTTTTTCTAGATCAAAAGATAGAATGCATGCACGCAATTTAGGGGTTATACCATTCTGTTCAAAGTATCTTTCTGTCCCATGGTATATAAGTAAATCTCCTACATTAAAATAGAATGGAATATCAATATAAAACACATCATTTTTATCAATAATGAGCTCTGTGATAATATTTAAGTTGTCTTTTAGTGTAGATAAAGTTGAGTTTTGCATAGTGTTTTTTTATTTATTAGATAGTTTGAAGATATCTTGGGTTTAGTTTTTATTCAAATGGAATAATTTTTCTTTTTTTCTTTAAGTAAAGTCTATATGGTTTAGTGATCCCTTTCATGAATAACAGCCATATATTTAGTTTATCTTTATAAGAATTAAGTTTTGCATTTTGTTGTCTTTCATAGGAAAGTTGGCTTTTTATTTCAGCTAGACTTTGTTGATGTTGTGGTAGTTGCATACAAATCGCAGGAGTTAATTGATAATATGAGACAATTTTTTTGTTTAGTGCAATATTAAACATCAGGATATCAATAGGTCTCAGCTGCTCATTTTTTAGTTTTTGAAATTCTGATAGTAGTAACTGCGCAGCTTGGTAAGAAATAATATATCCAGCTGTTCCTACATGTTCACTATGTAACTTGTCAAAATATCGGTTTTCGAATGCGGCTATTTTACTTGTTTGTGTATTTACTTTTTGTAAAAACGTTTCTAGTTTGATGATAAACGCTTCCTCTTTTGAAAAACGTTCATATAACCAATCATATTCGTTTAAAAATTTAGAGGCATTTTCTCCTAATAGCACATCATCTTCAAAGATACTAATAAAAGGCATATTTTCGTTAATACATCGTTGCCAAAGCAACAAATGGCTCATTAAACATGCTTTTTCACCAGGTGTTTGATTTTTATGTTCAAGTAATTCGGGAAGTAGATGACGGATTTCTTCACTTAACTGTTGAGATGGGGTTAACGCATCAAAAAACTCGAAGGATATATTGTGGCGCCCAAATTCTTGTCTGATATGGTCTCGGCGAGCATGAGCATTCGTTAAGCTAATAACATAGTTAGTATGCATGTGACAACCTTAAAGTATGATAATAAAAAAGGTAAACTTTTGTTCACCTTTTCAATCTTACAATAAATTGCTCACAAAAATAACTAAAATAATGAGTGGAACAACAAATTTTACATAGTTAAACCAGATCGTTGTGAAAGTAGAATCTGGTGTAGGAGAAAGTTCTTTTTTGGCATCTTCTTTTAACACAAATCCAACAAAAATGGCACAACCAAGTGCAGTAAGCATAAAGAGGATATTACCACTCACATAGTCAAAGGTATCAAAAATACTTTTTCCAAAAATGCGAATATCCTTGAATACATTGTCTCCTAGAATAGACGGAAGATTACCTAATACGAAGATCACGCCTAATGTTAGCATAATTGCTTTACTACGACGCATTTTGAGCTTTTCTTGTAGCGCAGTAATGATGACTTCATAAATTGTTAATGAAGTGGTTAACGCAGCAATAAGTAATAAACTAAAGAAAATAATAGCAAAGATTTTCCCCAACCATAAATGTGAAAAGACGATCGGTAAGCTTTGGAAAACTAAAGTTGGACCTGAATTAGGAGCGATACCAAAAGTAAATAATGATGGGAAGATCATAAAACCAGCAAGAACAGCAATGATAGTATTGGTGAAGCCTGTAATGATCGCAGTTTGAATAAGGTTCTCTTCTTTATTTAAGTAACTGGACAGCGTGATTAATACACCAAAGCCGAGGCTTAGCGCAAAGAAAACTTGTCCTAATACGAAAACAAAGAGCTGTGGTGTAATTTTAGAGAAATCCGGTTTTAGATAAAATGTGATACCCTCCATTGCACCAGGGAGTGTGACGTTACGAATGACCATGCCAATCAGAAAAATAAAGAGTAGGGGCATTAAATATCTCACTGCTCGCTCAATCCCGCCGATAATCCCTTTGGCGAGAATAAAATAGTTCAAGAGCACAAAGAGTAACGTATAGAGCGTGACACCCATCGGGCTGTCATTGATATGTGAAGTATAGAAGTCTTGTGCGATTTCTTTTGTGATAGGTTGGGAAATATCGAGTGTACCTGTAATCAAATTGACGATATAAGTAATCACCCAGCCACCTAACACCATATAATAGGCCATAATACCAAATGCACCGAGTAGACCTAAATAGCCCACGATCTTCCAATATTTTGAAATGTTGCGTTTTTCGAGTTTATCACCAAATGCATCAATCGCATTCACGCGTAAACGTCGTCCAATGACGTTTTCAACTAAAATCATCGGAATGCCAATTAAGAGCATGGCTAAACAGAATAAAAAAACATATGCGCCCCCCCCATTTTCACCAACGAGATAAGGGAAACGCCATGTTGCGCCAAAACCCACGGTTGCACCCGCAACGGTCATGACATAAGTGAGTCGACTAGACCAAGTTTGTCTTTCTTGTTTTGTTGTCATTGTTACATCCAGATTATTGAATAAGCCATGTTTTGATAAACAGGATAGGCGAAGTAAGTTCTTGTGATACAGAAATCACGATTTTTTGCGTGGTGGAACACGCTATTTGTTATGTGATTTGGACTAAGAACAGTCCGTTTTTTCTTTAAATTCACACAGATCTTCTATAATGCATGAACCACAGCGTGGCTTACGGGCGATACAAGTATAGCGACCATGTAAAATTAACCAATGGTGGACATCCACTTTAAACTCGTTCGGTACGACTTTAAGTAATTTTTCTTCCACTTTGACGACATCTTTACCAGGGGCAAATCCTGTTCGATTAGAGACACGGAAAATATGCGTATCGACGGCAATCGTAGGTTGACCAAAGGCTGTGTTGAGCACCACATTCGCAGTTTTTCTGCCAACGCCAGCTAGGGCTTCAAGTGCGGTACGGTTTTGCGGAATTTCACCCTCATGTTTTTCGAGCAAGTCGCGACACGTTTTAATGATATTTTCTGCTTTACTATTATAGAGTCCAATAGTTTTGATATAGTGTTTTAACCCCTCTACGCCCAGATCTAAAATGGATTGAGGGGTATTAGCGACAGGAAACAATTTTTCAGTCGCTTTATTTACTCCTTTATCTGTTGCTTGTGCAGATAAAATCACAGCAATTAATAGCTCAAAAGGTGAACTATAGTGAAGCTCAGTGGTTGGATGAGGATTGGCATCCCGTAACCGAGTAAGTATTTCAATCCGTTTTTGTTTATTCATGCTGTTTTATTTACGTTGATCGATAAAATTTTTCATCGCTAAAATGAGCGCTAAACCGATAAAAGCACCAGGTGGCAAAATCGCAAGCAAAAAATGGCTATCCAGTTGAAACAGTTCAATTCGTACTGCTTTTGCCCAATCGCCTAGTAAGTGTTCTAGCCCATCAAATAAAGTACCATTACCTAAGATCTCGCGAATTGCCCCGAGTACAACTAAACTGAGGCACATACCCAGTCCCATAGCAAAACCATCAAACATCGCGTGGCGTAGTGAGTTTTTTGAGGCAAAGGCTTCTGCGCGACCGATAACAATGCAGTTTGTGACAATTAATGGAATAAAAATGCCTAAAGATTGATAAAGCGAGTAAGTATACGCGTTCATCAATAATTGTACCATGGTAACTGTCGTAGCAATGATCATCACATAAATAGGAATACGGATTTCATGTGGAATGTGTTGACGAAATAACGACACGACCGTATTACTGCACATTAACACGAGCATAGTTGCCAAGCCTAGACCCAGAGCATTAGTGACATTGTTTGAGACAGCTAATAAAGGGCATAATCCTAATAGTTGAACAAGCGTCGAGTTATTTTTCCATACCCCCTGCCAAAACAGATCTTTCCATAAGTGTGTAGCTTGCTTTTCTGCTTGTACCGCAGTGGTTTCGACAACATCTGTTTTTTGATCAGAAAGTGCGGTATGTTTTTCAAAAGGTTCGCTCATGGTTGATTTCCTTGATTGAGTTCATCTAACATACTGAGTGCAGCGCGTTTTACTTGGTTAACAACAGCGCGTGGTGTGATAGTTGCACCAGCAAATTGATCAAATTTCCCTCCATCTTTTTTTACTGCCCATTCATTTGCATTGTCGGCATGAATTTTTTGCTGAGTAAAGCTTAGAATCCAATCTGATATACGGGTTTCAATTTTATCCCCCAGCCCTGGCGTTTCGTGATGTTCTAATACGCGAACGCCTAATACTTCTCCTTCTGGGGTTAATCCTACGAGTAAACGAATTTCGCCAGAATAACCATCACGAGCACTTGTTTCAAAAGCGTATGCCATTTTTTTCCCATTTTTTATTCCAACACAAATTTGGGTGATACGGTTTTCTATGAGTTTAGGGCTGGTGGGTTGATAGCAATGATCCGTTAAGTCATTATCAATATACTGTTGTGGTACCACTTGTAGTAAGAGATCACGTTGTTGCTTATTCATTTCTTGGGCAATTTTCTCTTTGGTTAGAAAATACACCGCAGTAGATAAACTCGTACAAATAACCGCAACAAAGGCTAGTAACGTGGCGTAATAAGCTGAAATTTTAACCGTCTTCATCATTATTCCTTATTTATGATGACCTGCAACACGAGGACGAGTATAGTGATCAATTAATGGCACACAAATATTGCCGAGTAAAATCGCAAAAGCCACACCATCAGGGTAACTACCATGAAAACGAATAATATAGACAAGTAATCCAACTAACGCACCAAATACGAGTTTCCCACGAGGTGTGATAGACGCGGTGACGGGATCTGTGGCGATAAAGAATGCACCAAACATCATTGCACCACTCAGTAAATGGGCGCTAGTGGAGAGGTGTTGTGTTGATGAAAGTAATTCAGTCATGCCGGCTAACATCGTAAACGTAACAAGCATCGCAATAGGAATTTGCCAATGGATGATACGTTTTAATATGAGAAATATGCCGCCTAATAAAAAAGCCACATTCATTTGCCACCAACCGATTGCCAGACCAGATGAAAAAATGGGAGAGTGTAGCAATGTGGCATAGTCTGCCTCCTTCAAGACCACTTTCGCGCTGTCTAATGGTGTAGCTTGAGTAATAGCATCAATCGATGTCGTCAGCTGATGTAAACTGAAACCATCAGTACTAAATCCTGTAAAAATTAACGTGTAGGCATCGGTTATTGTCGGGGGTTCATTTAACAAGCTGACTGGTGGTAACCATGTTGTCATTTGCAGTGGAAAAGAAATTAATAAAATGACGTAACCAACCATCGCAGGATTGAATAAGTTCTGACCTAAGCCACCATAGACGTGTTTCCCCAAGATAACTGCACAAAAAGTCCCAATTAAAATTAGCCAGTAGGGTGCATAAGGCGGAATCGCGATGGCTAAAATGAGTGCTGTTACAACCACACTGAAATCAGAAAGATAAAATAAAGTGGGTTTATTCCGTAAAAGCGTGACACCCCATTCTAAAAAGAGTGCGAATGTTACGGCTAATGCAATTTGGATAAGAACGCCAAAACCAAAATAATATAATTGGATCCAAATTGCAGGTAACATTGCTAAGATGACCCACAACATAATGCGCATAGTGAGTTTACCTGAATGAGTATGGGGGGAGCTGACCATTTTAAACATTGTTTGGTATTATCCTTCTTCTTGGTTTTGTTGCGCTATTTTTTTCGCTTTAGCTCTGGCGACTGCTGCAGCAATCGCTGCTTTGCGCGGATCGACTGCTTTCGTATCTGCAGTCTCTGCCAACAATTCATTCTGTTTTTCAACCGCACTGACTTCGCCCTGGACTGCGGCTTTTTTGGCTTTGGCTCTTGCAACGGCAGCTGCAATCGCCGCTTTGCGTGGATCGACTGCTTTCGTATCTGCTGTCTCGATCAATGATTCACTCTGTTTTTCAACCGCACTGACTTCACCCTGAACTGTGGCTTTTTTGGCTTTGGCTCTTGCAACGGCAGCTGCAATCGCCGCTTTGCGTGGATCGACTTCTTTTGTATCTGCTGTCTCTGCTAACAATTCATTCTGTTTTTCAACCGCACTGACTTCGCCCTGGACTGTGGCTTTTTTGGCTTTAGCTCTTGCTACGGCAGCCGCAATCGCCGCTTTGCGTGGATCGACATCTTTTGTGTCTGCTGTCTCTAACAATGATTCACTCTGTTTTTCAACCACACTGACTTCACCCTGAACTGCGGCTTTTTGGGCTTTGGCTCTTGCAATCGCTGCCGCGAGCGTCGCTTTTTGGGGATCATCTGGCGTTGATTGTTCTTTTTCCTGCATCAAGGTAATATCACTTGACGTGTGTTGTTCCGCTTGTTCCGCCTGTTGACGAGCTAAACGGCGAGCTTTGCGTTGTGCCATGATATCGCTATTGTCAGGTAAAATTTCCCCTTTTGCAGTGACAACCGTTTTTATATCAAGTTTTTGTGGCTCTTGTTCCGTTTTTTTCGCTTTTAAGCGTGCTAATGCAGCTTGTACCGGATCTTCACCATTTTCCAATTGCATTTCTTGCCGACGTGCTTCCATTGCTTTTTGAGAACGTGCTTTACGCTCTTGCTCTTCACGTTCTAAGCGAGCTTGGCGTGCTTCAAAGCGCAGTTTTGCCTCTTCTGCTTGTTTAGCTTTTTGCTTAATTTCCCAAATTTTTGCTTTTTCTTGACGGAAATACTGGATCAGAGGGATATGGCTTGGACAAACATAGGCGCATAGACCGCATTCTATGCAATCTTTTAGCGCGTATTCTTCCGATTTTTCATGATCTTCACTTCTTGCAAACCAATAAAGTTGCTGGGGCATAAGGTTAACTGGACATGCATCTGAACAGGCTGAACAGCGAATACAAGATTGTTCTGGTGCAGGCGGTGCATACTCAAAATGGTCTGGTGCAAGTAAACAGTTGGTGACTTTAGTCACTGGCGCGTGCAGAGCGGGCAGAATAAATCCCATCATTGGTCCCCCCATGAAAACAGGAAAACGTGCATCATATTGGTAATCAACTTGTTTCAGTAACTGGTGAATCGGAGTACCTAATCGTACCCAATAATTCCCTTTATGATTGACTTTATCGCCCGTTAACGTCACAACACGCTCAATGAGAGGTTCATCATTAATTACGGCACGTTTAATGGCAAAAGCCGTCCCCACATTCTGCATCAGTACACCAATGCTTGAAGAACGCTGTCCACTAGGTACTTCTATACCCGTTAATATTTGAATCAATTGCTTGGCAGCACCCGAAGGATACTTGGTTGGAATCACACGAATTTCAATATCGTTTGCTCCATGTAATGCTCGGCGTAATGCTTCTGCGGCTTCTGGTTTGTTGTCTTCAATCGCAATCACCACTTTTTCTGGGCGTAAAATGTAGCGCAGAATACGTGTACCTTCGATAATTTCTTCAGGATAGTCACGCATAAGTCGATCATCACATGTGATATAAGGTTCACATTCTGCACCATTAATAATCAGTAATTTGACTTGTTTTTCTGCAGAATGGATTTTGGCAGCAGTTGGGAAAACTGCACCTCCTAGCCCAGCTACGCCCGCTTGATAAATTTTTTCAATCAACTGTTCAGGCGTTTGAGTAAGAAAATCATCAATAGGATATTGAGTACGCCATGTATCTTGTCCATCAGCCTCAAGCTGTATACAACGTTCAGGTAATCCAGAAGGATGAGGGACAACATGAGGAGTAATTGCGGTAATAAAACCTGAGGTCGAAGCATGTACGGGTAAAACACGCAGACCATCCCCCTGAGTGAGAGGCTGTCCTTTGAAAACATAGTCCCCCACCTTGACAAGCAAATTCCCTTCCGCACCAGCATGTTGTTTGAGCGGAATATAAAATGTATCGACTAATTTTGCTCGGCGAATCGGTTTGTGATTTGACTGCGATTTACGTTCAGGGGGATGTACGCCACCTTTAAAATCCCACAGTTTTCCAGAATTAAAACGTGTTAAAATATCCATATTATTCCCCTTTAATGAATTTCTTCTGTGTTGTTGTGGTATCTACGATGGGAATAACAAGTTTTGGGTCAAATTTCCAATTCCAGTTATCAATATTACTTTTTACTTTGATCATTGAAATACAATCTGTTGGACAAGGTGGAACACAAAGCTCACAGCCTGTACATAAGTCAGGAATAATTGTATGCATCGCTTTGTTTGTGCCAATAATGGCATCTACTGGACAAGCTTGAATACACTTAGTGCAGCCTATGCACATTGATTCATCAATGAACGCGACCATTGGAACGGGATCACCTTCTACTTCAGTAGAGGGGGGCTCTACCCCCATTAATTCAGCGATATTAATAATGACAGTTTGTCCGCCAGGAATACATTTTGTGATGTCATCACCATGTGCAATGGCTTCCGCGTAGGGTTTACACCCTGGGTAGCCACATTGCCCACATTGGCTTTGTGGAAGTAATGCATCAATTTTCTCTACGATTGGATCGGCATCTACTTTCAGTTTGACTGAAGCAACCCCTAAAATCGCACCAAAGATGAGTGCGAGGAGGGTAATTGCGATTAAGATGAGATATAGGGTTGATGTCATCATAGTCGTACTAATCCAGCAAAACCCATAAAAGCCAGTGACATTAACCCTGCTGTGATGAGGGCAATGGCTGCACCACGAAAAATAGCAGGAACATCTGCAGCGGCTAAACGTTCGCGTAGTGCGGCAAATAAGACGAGCACAAGACCAAAACCCAGCGACGCACCAAAACCATAAATAATAGATTGCGTCAAGTTATGAGCTAAGTTGATATTTAATAGTGCTACACCAAGCACTGCACAGTTTGTTGTAATTAACGGCAGAAAAATACCCAATAAACGATATAGTGTTGGGCTGGTTTTGTTAATGACCATTTCGGTGAATTGAACGACGACTGCAATCACTAAGATAAAAACCAAAGTGCGTAAAAAAGTTGCGTTTAATGGACTGAGAATGTAGGTATCAATTAAATAGGCTGAAATGGACGCAACGGTGAGCACAAACATGGTCGCTAGACTCATGCCAATAGCGGTTTCAATTTTTTTTGAAACCCCCATGAACGGACAGAGTCCTAGAAATTTTACTAGGACAAAGTTGTTAATTAATGCAGTACTAATAATAAGGAGAAGATATTCAGTCATCATGATATTCGCTCGGGCAGTTTTTGGTGCCCACAAGTTAAGTGGCATATTATCGCCATTTCTGGTTTTAAGAACAATAAAAAATTTGGGTTATTTGCGAGTACTAGGAGGAGATAGTTTGGGTTAAAATCAATTCAAAATACCTTTGTGGTGATATCCGTGATGTAAAAGCGTATTTTATTACAATAAATGAGATTATCTTCTGCTTTTCGTTGCAAAATATAGAGGTAGATTAGTTTGTAATATAAGCAAAAATGGTTTATTTAATGAATTATTACAGTTCAATTTGTGACTCAGATCACAAAAATGAAATGAAGTTAAAAAAAGAGGTTTTTTTCTTTTCAAATATTGATTCAATGTTTATTTTATTTTGCTTTATTTTTCTTTCAAATCAATATGTTATGTTATTTATGAAAAGTTCATTTTTTCTTTATGACTTATAATATTTGTGATCTTCCTAACACTTTTTGTAACCTTTTGTAAAGATTGGTTTTTTGTAAGTGTTTGTTTTTTAATTAAAAGTGTAAATTTGCTATATGAGATATTATTTTGACAACAGATGGGAGCTTTGCTATCTTGCATCTGCAAAAATTATGAGACTAGTAATAGCCTCTGTGTCGATTTTAGGTTGATTAAGTGATTTTGGTTACTTAATTAAATGATAAAACTCCAACAAACAAGGT
Organism: Pasteurella multocida subsp. multocida OH4807; assembly: GCA_000973525.1. NCBI lineage: Bacteria > Pseudomonadati > Pseudomonadota > Gammaproteobacteria > Pasteurellales > Pasteurellaceae > Pasteurella > Pasteurella multocida. The sequence goes on from CP004391.1 coordinate 1,987,901, forward strand.
AGTGATTTTATGAAAAAGACAATCGTAGCATTAGCAGTCGCAGCATTCGCTGCAACTTCAGCAAACGCAGCTGTAGTTTATAACCAAGATGGTACTAAACTTGAAGTTAAAGGTTCTGTACGTTTACTTCTACAAAAAGCAAAAGATAAACGTGCTGATTTATTAAATGATGGTTCACGTTTAGAAGTGGCTGCATCGCACAACTTAGGCGAAGGTTTAACAGCATTAGCATATGGTCGTGTAGATCTAGGAGCTAGTAACTTCAAAAAAGATGCTGAAAAAGATAGCGTAGAATTAGCTAGATTATATGCAGGTTTTAAATATGATGGTGTAGGTACATTAACATTCGGTAGACAATTAACCAATGGTGATGATTTAGGCTATGCTGGTTATAGTGAAAAAGTTGATGGTTTATCGCAACACGTTGTAGATATTGGTAATAAAGTAGTTCACTTCAAATCAGCTGATTTCAATGGTTTCACTTTTGGTGCTGACTATATTTTTGATGATTCTTCTGCTAAAAAAACAATGGTACCTGGTCAATCGGAAACAGTAAAAGATCCAAATAATAAAGGTTATGTTTTAGCAGCTTTCTATGAGCGTAAAATGGATGACTTTGGCTTTGGTTTACAAGCAGGCTATAGCCGTGTAGATACAACTGAAGCTAAAATTCAAAAAGAAGATAATAAAAAGGCATTTACTGTAGCTGGTCAACTTTCTTATGCACAATTTGCTTTCGGTGTTGATTACAGCCGTGAAAAAGAGCATCTTTCTAAAACCAAAACAGATACTTTATTATTTGGTGTTAAATATGATTTGACTGATATGGCTAAACTTTATGCTGTGGCAGGTAAAGAGAAAGCTAAAGTAGATGGTAAAACAACTGAAAAAGTTAATCACTTTGGTTTAGGTATGGGATATAAACTTCATGCTAACGTACAAACTTTCTTAGAGTATGGTAAAACAAATACTAAGAAATATGTAGGAGATGCAGTAACAAAAACTAAAGATCATTCTGTGAATTTAGGTTTACGCGTATTCTTCTAATTGTTTTTACGAGAATGAAAGAAAGCCAGTGTTTAACACTGGCTTTTTTATATTGAAAAATTTTTGTCAACATAACCGCACTTAAAAGGATGAAATAAAGCGTGATTGATGCTTAAGTAATTCTGCTTTTGTGAGCGTAAACACACCTAGTCCGCCATTTTTGAGCTCAACCCAGTTGAACGGGACATCTGGGTATTGTTCCATAAGATGGACCATGCTGTTACCGACCTCACAGACGAGTAGACCATTTTCCGTAAGATAGTCAGTCGCTTTCGCCAAGATGCGTTTTGTGATCTCAAGTCCATCTATACCAGAACCTAATGCCATATCAGGCTCGTGCTGAAATTCAGCGGGCATTTCGTCTAAGTCTTCTTCATCTACATAAGGTGGATTGGTCACGATCAGATCGTATTGGTCGATAGGTAAATCATTAAATAAGTCAGATTGAATTGGATAAACGCGATGTAACATATTATGACGTTCGATATTAATTTCTGCCACATTCAACGCATCAGCAGATAAATCAACCGCATCGACTTCGGCATCAGGAAATTGTGTCGCACAAGCTATGGCGATACAACCACTCCCCGTACACATATCTAAAATACGTTTAGGTTTAGTCTGGAGTAAATTGGCAAAATCTGATTGGATTAATGCGCTAATTGGCGAACGAGGGACGATTACACGCTCATCAATGTAGAAATTTAAACCACAAAACCACGCTTGGTGAGTGAGATAAGCAATCGGGATACGTTTTTCAATACGCTGGATGATAAGGCGAACTAAGACTTTTTTTTCTGATCGGGTTAACCTTGTTGTATAGAGCTCACTTGGAAAATCGATGGGTAAATCCAATGTGGCTAAAACAAGCTGTAAAGTTTCATCCCACGCATTATCATAGCCATGACCATAATAAATATCAGAACGATTAAAGGTGCTGTAAGTCCAGCGTAGGAAATCTTGGATTGTATGTAAATCATGATGCACTTGGTCGGCCATGATAGTTTCAATAAGTTCTTGATTATGTCCCATAGTATGCTCCAGTTATGAGAAGAAAAGTGGCGTAGTTATACCATATTCAACAAAATTTTGGAAATTCACGTAAATCATACTATGCTATATCTTGATTAATTTTTATAGTGGAATGAGAAAAGATGCTAGAGCAAGATGAAATCGATTTGTTTCGTGCTGAAATAAAAGGGGTTAAAGCTCTGAAACAAGATAAACGGGTTATGCCTCGTCAAAAGCAGGTTATCAAACGATCGCCTTTACGTGAAATTCGAGAGAAAGAAGACACGTTGTTTTATTTTTCTGATGAGTATGAACCATTATTGAATGAAGAAAGTGCGGTGAAATATTTGAGAGAAGGAGAAGATTCACATTTATTAAAACAATTACGTCGTGGTGATTTTTCTCCTGAATTATTTTTAGATTTACATGGATTAACAAAAGAGCAAGCTAAGTTAGAATTGGCGAGTTTAATCCAGGCATGTGAACATGAGCATATTTATTGTGCCAGCGTGATGACAGGCTATGGTTCTTATATTCTTAAGCGTCAGATTCCACGCTGGTTAGTGCAACATCCTAAAGTACGAGCATTGCACCAAGCCCCAAAAGCCTGGGGCGGTGATGCTGCAATTTTAATTTTGCTTGATGTCTAAATTAACTTGGTGAAAAGTCGTATAAAGCGAAGGTAAGATCTGACTAATCATATTCAACTGCTGAATAGGCACACTAAATTGCGGTTGGAGTAGATGTTGACTCTGTTCTGCATTAGCCAAGGCTAAATCAGTTTTAATTCGTTCTTGTAATTTAGTGAAGACATCAGGTCGTAGCTTTTCAATGTGCTCTAACACATAGATAATTTTCTTTGCAATAGGGTAAAATCCCGATAAAAATTCGGTACTTTGTTGCAGTTGTTTCATGTTATTACGATAAGCCCCTAGCGTAGAAATATAACTTAATAATGAATAATTAATTTTTAATAATTCAAAGCCTTTGTGTAAGTGAGTCTGATATTTTTGTGGCTCATTATTCATATTCGAAAGTGTTGTACTTAGTGCTGTCGCATTTTCATGGGCATGGCGACGCACAATACGATATTTTAAATTATCTCCTTTACCAAATTGTAATTGGCTAATGACATAAAGTAAGTATTTTGCATCACTTTTAATCGCTTGTCGGCTGACTTTATCTAATTGCAAGTATTTCCAATCTGGCCATAAATAAGAGACAGCAAACCAGGCAATAGCGGCACCAATGAGTGTGTCAATGACACGAGAAAACATCGCATTATGCAAATCAAAACCCATGACATCAAAACTGATTAACACTTGTAATGTAATAAAGAAAGTTGAAAAACTGTAGTTATTGCTTCTAAAAAAGAAGAAAAGGGTACTCGTTGCGACAATTAAGCCGAGTTGAAGCTCCAATGTTGGATTAATATAAGGTAAGAGTGAACCAATGATTACCCCTAGAATTGTTCCAATAATGCGCTGTTTTAAACGCATTTTTGTCGCTGAATAATTGGGTTGGCAGACAAAAACTGAAGTCAGTAAAATCCAATAGCCAAGATTTAAGTGGAAAAACTCCACGATAGAGCAGGCAGTGAAGACAACCAAAGAAAGTCGGACGGCATGACGAAATAATTGGGAGTTCACATCACAGTGGCTTTTTATGGCGTAGAAAATATTGTAGAGACCTCGTACTTGCTCAGTATGAATTTGCGCTGTAGCAGACTGTTCATACGGGGTCGATTCCTGATCTAAATGGTTTAATTGCCATTCTGTTGTGCGTAAGTTTTCAATTAATGTTTTTAAATTAAGTAATGTCTGTTCATCGTTAGGGTGGGTTTGGCTGTACAGATCGAATGAGTGAGTTAAGCCAATGATTGCTTTTTCAACCTTATTATTGTAATGATATGCTTTATTCTGTTGTAAACTGACACCGATTTCTCGGCATGCTTGTGCTTGCAATTCAAATAGGCGTTGAATACGGAAAATCAGATCCGTATTTTTAAGTTGTTCTGCGAGAGAAGGGTAATGAAATAAACTGGAATTAGCACGTTCATGGATATCTTGTGCAGTAAAGTAGTAACGGATCATTTTTGTGGTTCGACGATGTCGATGCTGACCTCGAATACGATAAAAAAGGGCAGTCCGTGCAGTATTAAACGCATCAATTAATCCACTATTTTTCATTGCCAAATTCACTTCTTTATTCGCCAATTGCTCAATATCATCTGGATCAAAAAAGAGGGCCTTGGCATCTAAGTATTCCCCTAAAGCGATAAAGGATTTGGCGATACTTTCTTGTACTGGACGATTAGGGAAAAAGAGGTGAACAATTAATGTCGTGATACTGTACAGTAATGTTCCGCACAGAATCATGATCGGATTGATAAACCAAATCGTTTCTGGCGTATAAGATAATGTGGTATACAGCGCGATCACAAGTGTGCCAAAGGCAATTGTGCTATAACGTTGCCCAATGGCACCGACCATTGTGAACAGAAAAGTCATGGCTGTCATTAATAGGGTAAATTGAAAGCCATGACCAATACTCATTTGGACGGTTATTGAGGAAATTGAGAAGGCGATGAGGGTATAAAACACATTTTTGAGTCGACCAGTTAAACGGTTATCTAAGTCAACTAAGCCTCCTGCAATAATCCCTAAAATAAGCGGCATACTTTGCTCGGAAATATCAAATAACCAAATTGCAAATGCCGCAAAATTAACAGCGATAAAAATGGGGATCGTGGCAATGACTTTTGCATTTAACCAGTGATGCATTCTTTTCCCTTTAATTACTAATAACGATTTTTGAACTGTTGCTGTGCCGCTTGTTGTCTTGCTATTTCTGCGATTTCTTTAGGGACAACCCGCTGTCCAACAGGTAATAATGCGATACCAGCAAGTTTGAAATTTGCGAGACCCACAGGGATACCCACTATGGTTAAGCATTGGGCGATTCCAGCAAAAATATGGGATAAGCAGAGCCACCAACCAAACAAGATAAACCAAACAATATTCAGTACTGTGCCCAATGAGTTTCCTATTGCACTTGTTGGTTCTAGGTATTTCACATGAATAATATCATTCCCAAAAGGCATCAGTGACATTTTACTGATTTCCCAACAGCTTCTTGTATAGGGTAGAGTAATAATGAGAAGTGCACTGATTGCTGTTGCGAGCAGCCAACCCAGTGTCGTGAAAAAACCGCCAAGTACAAAGTTCAGAATATTTAAAATTAATGCCATTGTTGTTTACCCTCCAAGAGTAATAAGCTACTCTTAAAAAAATAGCTCAATATCCATTGTTGATATTGAGCCCCATTATAATGCGATTTTATCTAGTTTGACAAAATAGCGCGCATTTTTATTTTAAACGGGCTTTTAAATAGCCATCGTAATCAGGAATACGTACTTGAACTGCTTGATTAAAACTGGGTGAGGTCACTAGAAAATCTGCTGTAGCCATATTCATGGCAACAGGAATATTCCAAACCGTTGCGATCCTCATCAATGCTTTGACATCAGGATCGTGTGGGACCGCATTCATTGGATCCCAAAAGAAAATCAACATATCAATTCTTTTTTCTGCAATTAATCCACCTAATTGCTGGTCTCCTCCCATTGGACCGCTCAATAAACTTTCAATATGGAGTCCTGTTTCTTGATAAATCAGATTTCCTGTTGTACCTGTGGCATAAAGGATATGTTGTTCAAGCAAAGTGCGGTGTTTTTTACACCAATTTATGAGATCTTGTTTACAGTGATCATGAGCAACCAAGGCGAGATGTTTACACGCCGATAATGTTCGATAAGTATTTTGCATGATGCCTCTTTATCTTGATATGAGCTTAAATAAAAAGTGAGCATTGCGCTCACTTTTTAAAATTATACTTTCTGTTATTTTCGGTTTTGAGCCCAATTTAAGAAACGTTTTTGTGTTTCTTTATCTGCTTGTTGGTACCAATATTGTAACATTTGCTCTGCTACGTTTTCACCTTGCACCGTAATTTTCCCTTTTTGTGCTTTACCAAAACCAGGTAGCGCAGCAGGCATTGTTGTGCTGGCGAGAGAAGCCACTGCAGCAGGTGCACCAGATGAGTTATATTCAGATAAATTTTCAACTAAGTTGACGCCTGGTAAAAAACCCTCTTGTTTTAAGTATTCTTGCTTTGTTGCCACTTCAACACCAGAAACCGTTTTTACACTGATGTGAGGTAATTTTTTGAACGCATTGGCATCTCGTTCTGTTTCTAAGCGTGGTGCTGAAATCACGATGTCATCGGCAGTCCCTTTAAACGTTACAATGATAGGATCAGATTCAAATAAAGTGCGGTCAGAACCAGAACGGATAATTTCAGAAACACGAACAACGACTTGGTGAGTTTGTGTATCGCTAATATTAAAAGAACGCGCTTCTTTTAAAAGTGATTTACCTGGTTTTTGTCCATCAACAGCAAGGAAATCAATATTTGATGAACTTGTTACGACACCTGCAAAGCTCGCTGTGCTTGTTAATAGAGCTGCGGTTGCTAATGCAGCGAAACGAAATTTCATATATGCTCCTATCTTAGTAAGGAAAAGAATTTTAAACCGAAGCACTTTATTTATTAAAGTGTTAGCGTGTATGCTAGTCGATATTTGTGCAAATTAAAATAGTAAAATCACTTTTTATTGAAAAAAATGTGATGCTGTTAAAACTTTTCATGACAGGTCTTATCAGGAGGGAACGTATGTTAAAAAAGCAATTTTTTGTTTATGGCATCGTGCAAGGGGTTGGGTTTCGTTATTTTACTTGGCGAGAAGCAACAAAAATAGGCGTTAAAGGCTATGTACGTAATCGTCAAGATGGAAGTGTAGAGGTCGTGGCATTGGGGTCTACGACACAGTTACAACATCTGCATGCTTGGTTAAAGCGCGGTCCGAAAACCGCGCGAGTTGAGTGTGTTGTTGAGCAAGACTATCTTTTTGATACAGTCTTCCCTGATTTTTCATTGCGACACTAGGACGATGAAACTGCTGGATTATGTTTGTTCAATTTAATTTTCTGGTAAATTAAAGCACACATAAATGCAGTTGCTTGCAGTAAAATAATGCAAGGTCCAGTTGCTGCATCAATATGATAGCTGATAATGGTACCTAGGATACTGGTTGCTACAGACATTGAAATTGCGATAAGCAGCATATGATCAAAACGTTTACTCAAAATAAACGCGGTGATTCCTGGTGAGATCAGCATCGCCACGACTAATATCACCCCGACTACTTGCATGGCGGTGATGATCGTGAGCGCTAATAAAATCAACAAACCATAATGTAAAAGTTTAGGAGATAGTCCTGCTACTCGCGTATGACTTGGGTCAAAGCAATAGAGTAAAAAATCACGGCGTTTTAACATGAGTGTTGTGAAAATAATGCTTGAGATAATCAAAGTATGAAGTAATTCAGTCGTACTCACACCCAATAAGTTACCAAATAAAATATGAGAGAGATGTTGTTCTGTTTCCACTTTAGTAAAGAGCACAATACCAAAGGCAAACATCCCTGAAAAAACAATCCCCATCACAGTATCTTCTTTAATACGACTATTTTCTTTTAAATAGCCAACACTTAGTGCACAAAAGATACCAGCACCAAACGCACCTATGGACAGAGGTAATCCTAGCATAAAGGCAATGACAATACCGGGTAATACGGCATGTGAAATCGCATCTCCCATTAATGACCAGCCTTTCAGTACAAGATAGCATGATAGCACTGCACAAATAATCGCGACAATTAACGCCGTTAAGAGCGCATTTTGCATGAAAGGATAAGTGAAAGGTTCCGTTATCCATTGTATGATACTAGCCATTGTCAGCCTCCATTTCTACACGATTTTTGAGCGCACTTTTTTGTCTTAACACGCCATATTTAGGCGAAAAGAAAAAAGCGAGTAAAAAAATCGCGGTTTGGAGGCAAACGATCAGACCACCTGTCGCCCCATCTAAAAAATAACTTATATACACACCAAGTGCGCTAGTAGTTATTCCTAAGAAAACAGCGATAGCCGCGAGAGTTTGAAAACGGTCCGTGAGCAAATAGGCTGTTGCACCTGGCGTAATCACCATCGCAATCACGAGAATTGCACCAACTGTCTGTAACGCAGCAACAACACAAGCACTTAATAACGTAAAAAAGAGTACTTTATAGCGTAAGGGAGAAAGCCCAACTGATGTAGCATGAGTTTCATCAAAAAAGACCAACAAAAGATCTTTCCAAAAGAGTAATAACAGCAACAAGGTGATACCAATGATAATAGCAACCTGAGTAATGTCTTCATCGGCTATGCCCAAAATATTTCCTAAAATAATATCTTGAACATTAATGGACGTTGGATTGAGGGAAATAATTAACAACCCGAATGCAAAAAAGGTAGTAAAAATGAAGCCAATTACCGCATCTTCACGCAATTTTGTGATGGATTTAATCCACAAAATAGAGAGTGCAGCCAAAATACCAGAAAAAAAGGCACCTAACGCATATGGCAGGGAAAGCGCATAAGCGATGGCAACACCGGGTACGACAGAGTGTGAGAGTGCATCACCAATGAGAGACCAACCTTTTAGCATGAGATAAGACGATAAGAACGCACAGATGCCACCTACTGCAGCTGAGAGAATAATCGCTTTGACCATGTAGTTGTATTGGAAGGGTTCAAGCAACATATCCCACATTATTTCTCACCTTTTTGTTCAGGATTTTTCGTAATTGGCGCAGGAGGATCATTTTTTGTTTCGCCATAAAAGACGGCTGGTAATTCATCATCACTTAATACCGTGACAGAACGCGTATCTTCATCGTCATGAATATCTTTACCAAGGAGTTTTATATGACGTAACACTCCACCAAAGACGAGTTCGAGGTTTTTTTGGGTAAACGTGGTTTCAGTTTTACCTGTAGCAAGCACTGTACGATTAATCATCACTACTTGGTCGCAGAAATCAGGAATAGTTCCTAAATTATGTGTCGAGATGAGGATTAAATGTCCTTCACTACGTAACTGATCAAGGAGATCCATAATCGCATTTTCTGTTTTGACATCGACGCCCGTAAAAGGCTCATCTAACAAAATGATTTGACTTTGTTGAGCGAGTGCACGAGCGAGAAAGACACGTTTCTTTTGCCCTCCAGACAATTCACCAATCTGACGATCTGCGAGGTGTTCAATGTTTACTCTTTGCATGGCTTGTTGTACTTTTTGCTTATCCAATTCACTGGGAATACGTAAAAAGTTCATATAGCCATAACGTCCCATCATGACCACGTCGTAAACGGAAACAGGAAATTGCCAGTCAACATCTTCAGATTGAGGCACATAAGAAACAAGATTTTTTTTGAGTGCTGAGGAAATTGGCAAACCGCACAGTTTAATTTCGCCCTGTTGCGGTTTAACCAATCCCATGAGACTCTTAAACAGAGTTGATTTTCCACTACCATTTACACCTACCAACGCACACGTTGTTCCGCCTACTAAATGAAATGTCATATCGTAAATTGCGATATGCCCGTTATTGTAACGTACCGTAACATCATTTACTGAAATGGATGCAATAGTAGGTGAAGACATTATTTTTCGAATCCTTTAACGATAGTAGAAACGGTTGTATTTAGTAAATCAATATAAGTTGGAACAGGACCTTTTGCGGTTGAAAGAGAGTCAACATATAAGATACCACCGTATTTTGCCCCTGTTTCTTTTGCGACTTGTTTCGCGGGTTTATCCGAAATGGTACTTTCGCTAAATACAACAGGGATGTTGTTTTTACGTACGGTTTCAATCACTTGGCGAACTTGTTGTGGTGTGCCTTGTTCTTCCGCATTAATTGGCCATAAGTAAGCTTCTTGTAAGCCATAGTCTTTTGCTAAGTAGCTAAACGCCCCCTCGCTTGTCACTAACCAACGTTGACCTGTTGGAATTTGTGCCAGTTTTTCACGTAATGGTTGATCCAACATTTTAATTTTATTAGCATAGTTTTCTGCATTTTTAAGATAAACTGCCGCATTTTTCGGGTCGTATTTCACAAATGCATTTTTAATATTTTCAATATAAATTAGGGCATTTGATGTCGACATCCAAGCATGTGGGTTTGGCGCATCTTTATATGGACCTTCATAGATTGAAATAGGGGTAATCCCTTCGGTCACAATCGCCGCAGGCTTATCTTTAACGTTTTGAAAGAATTTTTCAAACCAACGTTCAAGATTTAAACCATTCCATAATACAAGATCCGCATTTTGTGCTTTTACAATATCTTTTGGTGTAGGTTCATAATCATGAATTTCTGCACCTGGTTTTGTAATTGATTCAACAACAGCTGCATCGCCCGCAACGTTTTGAGCGATATCTTGAATCACAGTAAATGTGGTGACCACTTTAAATTTTGCAAAAGCTGGGGATGTAGACATTCCAAGCACAATTGCACTTAAAAGAACAGCTAAGCGACGCATATCATTTTCTCCTTATGTTGTTAGTTAATAAAGTCGCGTGCTTATTCTATGCTTTAAAAGTAAGTTTGTAAATAAAAATGATTATCAAATAGTCTTTTTCAACAACTTGATTTATAAACATTTTGCAGGTTTAGGTAAACCTGCTAGCTTAGTTGCTTGTTTTGCTGGTCCATCTGGAAATAAACGTTGTAGATAACGGCTATTTCCTTTTTCTTCACCTAACTTTTGTGCCATCGCTTTGACTAGCATACGAATTGCTGGAGAAGTTTTATACTCTTCATAAAAGTGGCGGACAAAATAAATCACTTCCCAATGGGCTTCTGTTAATTCAATTTGTTCTTTTTGCGCAATAGCTAATGCAACTTCTTTATTCCACTGGCTTAAGTCAAGCAAGTAACCATGTGAATCGGTTTCAATTTGGAGATTATTGACTTCTATCATATTGTTTCTTAAATATTGACCGCATTTTCATTGTGTTTATTATAGCAAAACGCCCCAATATTGGGGCGTTATATTTACCTATTAATCTGATTGTTAATCTTCATTTGATAAAATAGAGAAGATATTTAATAGACTAATAAATAAGTTATAGAGTGAGACAAAGATGCTTACTGTTGCACGAATATAGTTGGTTTCACCACCGTGAATAATATTGCTGGTTTCGTATAAAATTGCCATGGTAGAGAACACGACGAACAAGCCACTAATAGCAATATAAAGCATCGGAGATTGGAAGAAGAAGCTTGCGACCATTCCTAACAATAAGACAATAAATAATGCAAAAATTGTGCCAGAAAGGAAGGACATGTCTTTTTTCGTTGTCAACACATACGCTGAACAAGCAAAGAAGACTGCTGCTGTCCCTGCTAATGCGAACACAACAATATCACTTGCGCCATTGCTTACATAAGCATTTAAAATTGGACCTAATGTGTAACCTAAGAAACCTGTAAATGCAAACGTTGCTAAAATACCGAATCCGCTGTTTGCAAGCTTATGCGTTAAAAAGAGTAAACCATAGAATCCTACAAGCATTAAAATAATGCCTGGGCGAGGTAAGTTAAGGCTCATTGAAATATAAGCCACAATAGCCGAGAAAGCGAGTGTTAAACCTAATAAAAAGTAAGTATTACGTAATACTTTATGTGTACTCAGTAAAGAGGCTTCTCTGCTTTCAAGAACAAGACGAGATTCCATAATAAAGGCTCCTTTGCAAATGGAATAAAAAAACAATGGCGATAAAGTACTGGTTAGCCTTTGAAAAGTCAATGTTAAAAATTAACATTTTTGCAAAAACTTGAGTAAATTAAAATCAATATGAGTAAAATATAATCTATTGAATGGGGTGGACACATTTTTTAATTTACTCAACTGCTTATCTATATTATATTGCTACCCATCTATACCACGGAGGAATGGTCGAGTGGTTGAAGGCACCGGTCTTGAAAACCGGCGAGGGTTTACGCCCTCCGTGAGTTCGAATCTCACTTCCTCCGCCATTATCTGTTTTTAGAAGCCGTCAGTTATTTACTGACGGCTTTGTTTTTTGCCATTTTTTGACGTGAAGCAAGGTTGATGAAGATTGATATCGAGTTTTTATTCGTGAAAAAGACATTAACATGATTTTGTGATAACAGAGAAAAAATGGCATGGGTTGTGCAGAGAATACAACAAAACTTGAGTATACTGCTTTGATAAAACATCGTATCTTAAGCCATTTTGTCGGTAAGTATGTTTAAGATACGATGTTTGGAAGAGCGCTTATGCTTCTTGGTTCGGGAAAAGGAATGGGTTGAGCCCACTACGTTGGAAGCCTTTTTCTTCCATTTCAACATCTAAAAATAATGTTGCTAAATCGTCCGCGACAGCTTCTACCTTCGGATCACGTTCCTGATAGAGTACTTTTAAGTAGCTATTGCAATCACCGCAACTTTCCGCTTTCACCGCTGCGACTTCACTATCTAAGGACCAGTAATCTAATTTACCTGTTTGATCACAGTTTGTGCATTTTGAACGTACCATATTCCATTCACTTTCACATAGCGAACAATGTAAATAGCGTAGACCTTGCTCGGTACCAAAATGAATAATGCTAGCTACTGGGGCTGAACCACAAACAGGACAAACATGGAGATTCTCACTGCTTTCTTGATGACTAGAATGCGGAATATGTTGTACTAATTGTAGCCAATAAAGAGAAAGCGCTGCCCAAATGAAGACGGCTTTATCGCTAGTAACACGATTAAATTCTTGTGCAAGTAAATCATCTGCCAGTGCATTTAATTCACTATCAGAGGCTTTTTCTAGCCATTCTATCGTGTTTAAAATATTGTCATTAGCATGCATTTTGACTTCTTCTAGCAGGGCGTGCAAGAGTGTTAGCCAAACGGGATCACGTTGCCAATGTTTAAAATGAAGCGGTTGATTAGCCAGTTGTTCAGATGATAACTGGTCAGCTTCTAAACGTGGATCTTTTTCGATTGGATGGTTTTTTAGTACGGTTAATTGTGCTTGTGCGACTTGGCTGGCAAACACTAAATAGTCTTCTAAAGGGTGCGCTTTAGCTAGTGAAGTAAAACGTTCCGCACGACGTTGATAGAGGTTTTTCGGATTCGCGAAGAGGAGCGCTGGTGCACTAAAAGAACTGGCGGCTTGTTTGATTTCTGATTCGGGTAAAATTCTGATGCTCATCATCTTTCCTTTTGTATGTAATAAATAAAGTGCGGTCTTTTTTAGAAAAATTTCTGAAAAGTGACCGCACTTTTATTTAGTTAGATTAGCTTATTGTTGGCTATGTTTTTGTTTTTCAAGTTCTTCTTTTTCAAGTTGAGGAAGGACTTCTTCACGGTACCAACGTGGGTGATGTTTTTTTGCCCAACGTACTGTTACCCAACCTTCAACCATGCCGCGAATTGAACCTTTCACCCAGAATGCCATGTAAATGTGCACCATGATACCAGTGAAAAGCAAGAATGCGCTAACAGAGTGGAACAAGATTGCAATGCGAATAACGGGAATTGAGAAGTTATGTGAGAAATATTGTCTCCACATAATAATTCCTGTGACTAATAAGGTCACCATTGCAAGAATTAACGTCCAAAATAGCATTTTCTGACCAAGGTTATATTTACCATTATCAGACACGGCATGTTCATTGCCTTTTAAAACTTCATGAATGTTTCTTAACCAAACCCAGTCATTTTTCTCTGGGAAGTTATGACGCCAATAAATGCGGCATAAGTTAAGAAAGGCAACAAACATGATGATCCCTGTAAATGGGTGCACAAAACGTGCTAGCTGTGGCGTACCTAAAATCTCAGTTAACCAAGCAAAATCAGGGAAGAAGAATGCCAAACCTGATAGACCTGTTACAAAGAAACAGATAACAAGTAACCAGTGACTTAAACGTGCTGGCAATTTATGACGCACGATTTTACGATCGTTGCTGATCTGAATCTTACTCATGTTTGCCTCCGTTATGTTCTTCACTTTCATCATGTGTATCATGCTCGTCAAACTCTTCTGTATTTGGACCGACTGCAATGTAGTGTGCGATTTCACTTAAAATGATACCGCCCATCGCGACAGCTGCAACTGGTTTTAACACATCTTTCCAAAGTTTGACGCTGACATCAATACTTGGATCTTTTGGTAGACCAGAATACAGTTCAGGCTTATCGGCATGGTGCAATACATACATGACGTGTGTACCACCCACTCCTTCAGGATCGTATAAACCTGCATTTTCATATCCACGTGATTTTAAATCAGCAATACGTTTTTCCGCATAGATTTTCATTTCTTCTTTGCTACCAAAACGAATCGCCCCTGTTGGACAGGTTTTCACGCAGGCAGGTTCTTGACCAACAGTCACACGATCCACACATAAAGTACATTTGTATACACGGTTGTCGTCAGGATTCATACGTGGAACGTTGAATGGACAACCCGCGATACAATAACCGCAACCGATACATTTGTCAGATTGGAAGTCAACAATACCATTCGCATATTGAATGATGGCGCCTGGTGCTGGACAGGCTTTTAAACAGCCTGGTTCGCTACAGTGCATACAGCCGTCTTTACGAATTAACCATTCAAGACGATCATTTTCCTCAACTTCGTTAAATTTCATGACCGTCCATGCTTTAGCGTTAAGATCGATAGGGTTATCGTATACGCCAACGCATGTTTCTGGTTCTGCGCGTAAATCATTCCATTCAGAACAGCCTACTTGACAGGCTTTACACCCGATACATGTAGTAACATCAATCAGTTTTGCTACTTCAACTTGATGCTCACGTGCTTGTGGTGCAGGTGTAAAGTTTGATGTCGCAGAGGCTTTAATAATATTTTGAGATTGAACTGCACCCATCTTAAGCCCCCACTTTCTCAATGTTAACTAACATACATTTTGACTCTGGTGTTTGCGTATTCGCATCACCAGTACGAACGGTTAAGTTATTGGCAAAGAAACCTTTTTTCGCACCGCTCACTGCAGAGAATCCCCAGTGAATTGGGATACCAACGGTATGGATAGGTTTGCCATCTGACATTAGTGTACGGATACGTTTAGTGACGACTGCAACGGCTTTGATGTAGCCGCGTTTAGAACTCACTTTCACTTTATCACCATTGTTAATGCCTTTCTCTTTGGCAAGGTCTTCACCAATTTCAACGAACTGCTCAGGTTGAGCAATCACGTTTAATAACGAGTTCTTCGTCCAATAGTGGAAATGTTCAGTTAAACGATAAGTGGTACCAACATAAGGGAAGTCAGCAGAGGTGCCAAGATCTTCTTTATCTGATGGTAAAATACGTGCAACTGGGCTAGACACTACATTTGGATGTAGTGGGTTCGTACCAATAGGGCTTTCCATTGGTTCATAGTGTTCAGGGAACGGACCATCAACCATACGCTCACGCACAAATAGACCACTTACGCCTTCTGGCTGCATAATAAATGGTAAGACTGGACTATTTGGTGGTGCGCTACCGTAGTCTGCAACATCAATATAATTCCAGTTTTTACCATTCCATTTAACCAATGGGCGTTTAGGGTTAAACGGATTCCCAGCTAAGTCAGCACTTGCACGGTTATATAGAATACGACGGTTTAATGGCCATGCAAATGCCCAACCTAATGTATTACCTAAGTTAGATGGATCAGAATTGTCTCGGTTCGCCATTTGGTTACCTTTTTCTGTCCATTGACCTGTGTAGATCCAGCAACCACCAGAAGTTGTACCGTCATCGCGCATTTGACCAAAGCTTGAAAGGAGCTGACCTTTTTTCAAGATCACATTACCATTGGCATCAAGTAAGTCTTCTAATGCATAACCGTTGTTTTCTTTTGCTACTTCTTCAGCTTTAGGCTCAAGTGGATTTGCATAATTCCAGCTCATTGCTTCTAATGGCTCAAGCGGTGCTTTTCCGCCTTCTGTTTTGTAAAGGTGGATTAATTCAGCACGTAGCTCAGATAAGATCTCACCGTCTGTTTTCGCTTCACCTGGTGGTTCAGCACCTTTCCAGTGCCATTGTAGCCAACGTCCAGAGTTAGCGATTGAGCCTGCTTCTTCTACGAAACATGTTGTTGGTAAACGGAAGACTTCTGTCTGAATTTCTTCAGATTTTACATCATTAAATTCACCATGATTCATCCAAAATTCTGATGTATCCGTGATTAATGGGTCAAAAATCACTAAGTATTTTAATTTACTAAGTGCTTTAATAATTTTCCCAGAGTTTGCATACGACGCAACTGGGTTCATTCCTTGACAGAAGAAACCATTAACTTTGCCATCATACATATCTTGGATGTAACGGAATTGGTCTGTTCCACCTTTTGGTAATTTTGGTAAATAGTGATAACCAAATTCGTTATCTTTTGTTCCTTTATCACCATAGAAGGTTTTTAACATACTTACCATGAATTTTGGTGTATGTTGCCAATAGTTGACTTGATCTTTCATTAAGCGTTTTGGTGTAATGCGATTTAAGAACGCATCTAATGTTGGATCGTTTTCTGTTGGTAATGGTAAATAGGCGGGTAAACGATTTGGGAATAAACCTAAATCGGTAATTCCTTGTACGTTTGAGTGACCACGTAAAGCATTCACCCCACCACCAGACACACCAATGTTACCTAACAGTAGCTGGATCATTGCCATAGTACGGATATTTTGTGAACCAACAGTATGTTGTGTCCACCCTAATGCGTACATAAAGGTTGCGGCTTTATCTGGTGCAGACGTTTTTGCAATTTCTTCACAGAAAATTTGGAAATCTTTCTGTGGTGTACCCGTGATACGTTCTACCATTTCTGGTGTGTAACGTTCAACGTGTTCACGTAGTAAGTTAATGACACAACGTGGATCTTGTAAAGTTAAATCACGTTTTGCGTTGCCTTCTTCGTCAAATTGATATGCCCATGTTGAGCGGTCATATTTGCGAGTATTTTCGTCATAACCTGAGAATAAACCGTCTTCAAATTTGAAGTTTTCGTTTACTAAAAATGCCGCATTAGTATAGTGTTTAACGTATTCATGTTGAATTTTATCATTTTTCAACAAATAACGAATAACGCCTGATAAGAACGCAATGTCTGTACCAGAACGAAGTGGCATATAGATATCTGCAACTGCAGCTGTACGGTTAAAGCGAGGGTCGACGACCATTAACTTCGCACCGTTTTGTTTTTTTGCTTCAATTGCCCAACGGAACCCAACAGGATGAGCTTCTGCTGCGTTACCGCCCATGACGATTACGAGATCGGAGTTTTTAATGTCAACCCAGTGATTTGTCATCGCACCGCGACCAAATGTTGGAGCAAGACTTGCTACCGTTGGTCCGTGTCAGATACTCGCTTGGTTGTCGGTAAAAATCATACCGAGTGAACGTACGAATTTTTGCGTTAAGATACCCGTTTCATTACTACATGCAGAACCGGCTAAGAAACCCGCAGTCATCCAACGGTTTACTTCAAGTCCCGCTTCGTTGTGGGTAATAAAGTTCTCATCGCGGTCGTTTTTGATGTGTCTTGCGATACGTTCAATTGCTTCATGCCATGAAAGACGTTTCCACTCTTTTGAGCCAGCTTCACGTACTTCTGGATAAAGTACTCGACGTTCACTATTGACATAATCCAGTGCACCAGCACCTTTAGGGCAGAGTGCTCCACGGCTTACTGGATGATCAGGGTCACCTTCAATATGGAATAATTTTCCTTTCGTGTTTTTTGAGCCGTCGCCTAAGCTATAAAGCAACATACCGCAACCAACGGCACAGTAAGTACAGGTATTACGCGTTTCTTTTGCGCGTAATAATTTGTAATTGCGAGGTGCTGCTAATGCTTCTGTCGGGGCAAAACCCAACATTGCGGCAGACGTACCCGCCATTCCCCCTGCACAGATCTTGAAGAACTTTCTTCTACTGACCTGCATAGATAATACTCCTTAGCGTAACAAAAACGTTTTGTTCGCATGTGATAGTAGTAAATTCGTTAAATTGATAATTAAATTTTGTGGCTTGTTTTTCACTTGTTAAAATTGTATTACAATTCAAGCAAGTTTTGCTGCTGATATATGGCTTACTATGAGTAAATTATCAACAATTTAAGCACCTTTTAGGATACCGATTTTTTAATGGTAAATCTATAACCAATAACCATTAATAAGGAAAAATATTTTGAACTGGATCACAAAAGTAACAGTTAATTTTTTTAACAAATTAACAAAAAATCAACAAAATGAAAACAAAACAATAACTTATTATGAGAAAGAGGAAAATCTTGCGACAGAGATGCCTGTCGCTTTGGTTTACAACGGTATTTCACATACGGTGATGATGTGTTCTCCTGAAAATTTAGCCGATTTTGCACTGGGTTTTTCGTTGGCGGAGGGGATCATTGATAAGCCTGCAGATATTTATGGCATAGATGTTGTGCCAGTATGTCAAGGTATTGAAGTACAAATTGAATTAGCAACACGTTGTTTTGTTCGATTGAAAGAACAACGTCGTACTTTGGCTGGACGAACAGGGTGTGGAATTTGTGGGACAGAACAATTGCAACAAGTCTATAAACCCTTACCACAATTAGATTGTACATTTGCACTTGATCTGAACAAATTAGATGATTGCCTTATCCAGTTGCAACAAGCACAGGAGTTAGGGAAACAAACAGGGGCCACTCATGCAGCAGCCTTTTTTGATGTAACGGGTCAGTTACTGGCGATACGTGAAGATGTGGGGCGTCATGTCGCGTTGGATAAATTGTTGGGGTGGTATGCAAAGCAAGGGAAACCTGTTGGTTTCGTTTTTGTGACCAGTCGAGCCAGTTATGAAATGGTACAAAAAACGGCAGCTTGTGGTATCGAAATGTTGGTGGCTATTTCCGCCGGAACAGAATTGGCAGTGAAGATGGCAAACCAGTGTCAATTGACTTTAATTGGCTTTACTCGAGAAGGTAGAGCAACTGTCTACACGGGAAAAGAGCGGTTGTTTTTTTAAGAATTTTCTTTATAATTACACTGTATAAAAAAACAGTTTTATGACGAATGGCGTCAGGGTAGACGATGAAGTCTGCCCTGGTTTTATTTCCTGTGAATGCGTGAGTAAGCAGAAAATAAGCATAAAAAAGAATAAGGCACAGTGTCGCATGGATATTTCAGAATTATTAGATGGACTAAATGATAAACAGCGTGAGGCAGTCGCTGCACCATTAGGCAACTATTTAGTCTTGGCGGGAGCAGGCAGCGGTAAAACGCGCGTATTAACTCATCGTATTGCTTGGTTAATTGCTGTCGAACGGATTTCTGAAGGGAGCATTATGGCGGTGACATTCACCAATAAAGCCGCGGCAGAAATGCGTCATCGTATTGAACAGACACTTGCAAATCATGAGGCTCAACGTCTATTCGGCATGTGGGTCGGGACATTTCACAGTATTGCCCATCGTTTATTACGGGCACATCACCTCGATGCAAACTTGCCACAAGATTTTCAAATATTAGATTCTGACGATCAACTTCGTTTAGTCAAACGCTTACTTAAATTACACAATTTTGATGAAAAAGTATTTGTGCCAAAACAAGTATGCTGGTACATCAATAATAAAAAAGACGAGGGGTTAAGAGCACATCAAATTGATGATAATAACGATAAGCATGAGCGAGAATGGATCAAAATTTATCAAATTTACCAAGAAACTTGTGATCGTGCTGGACTGGTGGATTTTGCCGAGTTGTTATTACGTGCTTATGAATTATGGTTGAAAAAACCGGTTATTTTGCAACGTTATCAGCAACGTTTTCAGCATATTTTAGTTGATGAATTTCAGGATACCAACAAAATTCAATATGCTTGGGTGAAATTGCTAGCAGGCGAGCAAGGTCACGTTATGATTGTCGGAGATGATGATCAATCTATCTATGGCTGGCGTGGTGCAAAAATTGAAAATATCCAACGTTTTCTTGATGATTTTTCAAACGCTAAAACGATTCGTTTGGAACAAAATTATCGTTCAACAAGCAATATTCTCGAAAGTGCAAACCATTTAATTGCAAATAACAGTAACCGCTTAGGTAAAAATCTATGGACTGACGGCGAAAAAGGCGAGCCTGTGGGGATTTATGCTGCGTTTAATGAGCTGGATGAAGCCCTATTTGTTGCGTCACAAATCAAGCAGTGGGTGGATACAGGTGGAAAATTAAATGATTGCGCTATTTTATACCGTAGTAATAGTCAATCACGTGTTATTGAAGAAGCCCTTATTCGTGCGCAAATTCCATACCGTATTTATGGTGGTATGCGATTCTTCGAGCGCCAAGAAATCAAAGATGCTTTGGCATACCTTCGATTAATTGCAAATCGTCATGATGATGCAGCCTTTGAACGTGTGATTAATACGCCAGCTAGGGGGATCGGCGATCGTACATTAGATACTTTGCGTCAATTAACCCGTGAGCGTTCAGTGACATTGTGGCAGGCAACACGTTTAGCGATCGATGAAAATCGATTGACAGGACGCGCAGCAACGGCGTTGCAGCGTTTTATGGAATTAATTCATTCATTACAACAAGATAGTGCAGAAATGCCTTTATTTGCGCAAACAGACTTCGTGATTAAGCATTCTGGTTTATATGAAATGTATAAACCAGAAAAAGGTGAAAAAGGCGAGGTACGTATTGAAAACTTGGAAGAGCTTGTGACTGCGACGAAAGAGTTTGTGAAGCCAGATGAGGCTGAAGATCTTTCAGATCTCACTGCATTCTTAACTCATGCTTCACTTGAAGCAGGTGAAGAACAAGCCTCACCTCATCAAGACTATGTGGAAATGATGACATTACATTCAGCAAAAGGTTTGGAATTTCCGCGTGTACTTATGGTGGGGGTTGAAGAGGGACTCTTTCCAAGCTTTCGTTCTTTTGAAGAACCTGGACGTTTAGAAGAAGAGCGCCGCCTTGCTTATGTGGGCATTACTCGTGCAAAACAAAAACTGACAATTTGCTATGCAGAGAGCCGTCGATTATATGCTAAAGAAGAGCGTCATTTGCCTTCTCGTTTTATCGCGGAGTTACCAACCGAGTGTATTCAGGAAATTCGTTTGCGTGGTAGCGTGACACGTGCCATGAATCAACAAAAAGTCGGAACGCTGACACCCTCTCTCACTGATAGCGAATGGAAAATGGGACAAAAAGTGTTACATGCTAAATTTGGTCAAGGGACGATCATTAATGTCGAGGGCGCAGAGAACAATACACGTTTACAAATTGCTTTTCAAAATCAAGGTATAAAATGGCTGATTGCTCATTTAGCAAAATTAGAAAAAATTCGTTAAGGAATACGTTTAACTTTCTTTGTATTTCAATGAATAATTTGGGAAGAAGACCACACTAAGCAGAGATAAACGTGTGGTCTTTTTTGTGTCATTTACTGTCAACGACCTATAAAGATTCCTTTATTTATCATTAATTGGTGCTTAAATAAAAAAGAGAATTGGTATATGATATAAGCTAATTTTGACTCGACTAATAAACCAATTCTTATGGCAAAAAAAAGCGCCCCACTTTCGACCAAACCTCATGAACAAGGTATTGTCCCACCTCATTCCTTAGAAGCTGAACAGTCCGTTTTAGGTGGGATTTTAATTCATCCTGCGCACTGGGATAGCATCAGTGATATGTTGATTGCTGATGATTTCTATTTGGCAGCACATCGTGTTATTTTTCAGGAAATGGAAAATTTGGTTCGTCAAGGAAAACCGATTGACTTAATCAATATTTATGAATTTCTCAGAGAGAAAAATTTAAGCGAAGATGTTGGTGGATTTGCCTATTTAGCAGAGCTGTCTAAAAACACACCAAGTGTATCTAACATTGTTTCTTATGCTACGATTGTACGTGACCGTGCGATCCTGCGTGATTTAATTAGTGTGAGTAATGATGTTGCCCAGAGTTGTTATACAACAAAAGGGATGGAAGTGAAAGACATTTTGGATGAAGCCGAGCGGAAAGTGTTTGCGATTTCTGAGAAACGGACAACCTCGCATGAAGGACCACAAAATATTTGTGCTATTTTGGAAAAGACCCTCGATCGTATTGAGCTATTAAGTAAAGCAGAAGGACATAATGGAATTACAGGGGTGAGCACTGGGTTTGATGCGCTTGATAAAAAAACAGCAGGGTTACAACCTTCAGACTTAATCATAGTCGCCGCCCGTCCATCTATGGGGAAAACTACATTCGCGATGAACTTGTGTGAAAATGCGGCATTGAAAAGTGATAAACCCGTTCTGGTATTTAGTTTAGAGATGCCCGCAGAACAAATTATGATGCGTTCACTTGCCTCGTTATCGCGTGTGGAGCAAACGAAAATTCGTACGGGTCAGGGTTTAGATCAAAGCGATTGGTCTAAGATTGGAAGTACAATGGGGCTTTTCGCAAATAAACCAAATTTATATATTGATGATTCTTCTGGGCTGACGCCTACTGAATTACGCTCAAGAGCAAGGCGTGTGTATCGTGAAAATGGTGGGTTAAGTTTGATTATGGTCGATTATTTGCAATTAATGCGTGCCCCGGGTTTCGCGGATAACCGTACGCTTGAAATTGCTGAGATTTCTCGTTCTTTAAAAGCATTAGCGAAAGAATTAGAGGTCCCTGTTATCGCCTTGTCACAGCTTAACCGTACGCTTGAAAACCGCGCTGATAAACGCCCTGTGAACTCAGACTTGCGTGAATCTGGCTCTATTGAACAAGATGCGGACTTAATTATGTTTATTTATCGTGATGAAGTGTATAACGAAAACTCGGACGATAAAGGGATTGCCGAAATCATCATTGGTAAACAACGTAATGGACCGATTGGGCGTGTCAGACTGGCTTTCCGAGGACAATATTCCCGCTTTGATAATTTAGCGGAACAACGAGATATGAGAGACGATTACTAATGGATATGAAACCCGCAACGGCAAAAATCAGTTCCGTTGCATTAAAACACAACATTCAAACAATTAAACAAAAAGCCCCGAATGCAAAAATTATTGCAGTAGTAAAAGCCAATGCGTATGGGCATGGCGTGGTTTTCGTGTCTTCTGCGGTTGAGCAAATGGTGGATTGCTTTGGGGTCGCCCGTTTAGAAGAAGCGTTAAGTTTACGTTCAAATGGGATTACCAAGCCAATTTTGTTATTAGAAGGCTTTTTTTGCAGCAAGGATTTACCGATTTTAGCCGTAAATAATATTCAAACTGTGGTGCATAACATTGAGCAATTACAGGCATTACAAGACGCTGAATTACCTCATCCAATTAAGGTATGGCTAAAAATTGATACGGGGATGCACCGATTGGGCGTGGATTTAGATCAGGTAGATGACTTCTATCAAGCGCTCAAAAACTCCCCAAATGTCGATCCTAATATTGGTTTTGTCAGCCATTTCAGCCGTGCTGATGAAATTCATTCAGATTACACCGCACTTCAATTAAGCCGTTTTTTACAAGCGACAAAAGATAAAAAAGGCGAGCGTAGTATTGCTGCGTCAGGCGGTATCTTATTTTGGGAAGATTCTCACTTAGACTGGATTCGTCCAGGTATCATTATGTATGGTATCGCGCCAATTAATGTGCCAGCACAGGAATATGATTTAACGCCAGTTATGACCTTAACGTCTTCGCTAATTTCAGTTAAAGCACATAAAAAAGGCGAGCCAGTAGGTTATGGCGGCGTTTGGGTGAGTGATAAAGACACGAAAATTGGTGTGGTTGCGATCGGTTATGGTGATGGTTATCCACGTGATATTCCAACAGGTACGCCTGTTTATTTGAATGGTCGTCGTGTGCCGATTGTGGGGAAAGTGTCAATGGATATGCTCACCGTGGATTTAGGGCAAGACAGCCAAGATAAAGTAGGCGATGAAGTGATTTTATGGGGCAAAGAATTGCCAATTGAGGAAATCGCTGAGCTTAGTGGTGTGATTAGCTATGAGTTGATTACAAAATTAACTCCGCGTGTGCTTACAGAATATGTCGATTAATTAAATAAGTTATTTTTATATTTGGAAATAAGGAAAACAACAATGAAAAATATTAACCCTACAAAAACCAATGCTTGGAAGGCATTAGAACTGCATCATAAAGCGCAAAGTGCGGTCACAATTCAACAACTTTTTGCACAAGAAAAAGATCGTTTTGCGGATTATTCATTGTCTTTTAACAATGAAGTGTTAGTGGATTTCTCGAAAAACAATGTAACAAAAGAAACATTGGGTTTATTACGTCAACTTGCGAATGAATGTGCATTGTCAGATGCGGTTGAAGCAATGTTTACGGGGGCAAAAATCAATAAAACAGAAGATCGTGCTGTATTACACACTGCATTGCGTAACCGTTCTAACACCCCTGTGTTAGTTGATGGCAAAGATGTGATGCCAGAAGTGAATGCGGTGTTAGCAAAAATGAAAGACTTCTGTCATCGTGTGATTTCAGGTGAGTGGAAAGGTTACACTGGCAAAGCAATCACTGATGTGATCAATATTGGTATCGGTGGTTCAGACTTAGGTCCTTATATGGTGACTGAAGCATTACGTCCATATAAAAATCACTTGAATTTACACTTTGTGTCTAACGTTGATGGTACGCACATTGCAGAAGTGTTGAAAAAAGTCAATCCAGAAACCACATTATTCTTAGTTGCGTCAAAAACCTTTACTACCCAAGAAACAATGACTAACGCATTGTCTGCACGTGATTGGTTCTTAGCAAGTGCAAAAGAAGAAAGCCACGTTGCAAAACACTTCGCAGCACTTTCAACGAACGGTAAAGCGGTTGCTGAATTTGGTATTGATACCAATAATATGTTTGAGTTCTGGGACTGGGTTGGTGGTCGTTATTCATTATGGTCTGCAATCGGTTTATCTATCGCATTGTCCATCGGTTTTGATAACTTTGAAGCACTTTTAGCCGGTGCACACGAAATGGATAAACATTTCCGCACAGCACCAATTGAGCAAAATATTCCAACCACATTAGCATTAGTCGGTTTATGGAACACCAATTTCTTAGGTGCACAAACCGAAGCGATTTTACCTTATGACCAATATTTACACCGTTTTGCGGCGTATTTCCAACAAGGCAATATGGAATCAAATGGTAAATACGTTGATCGTAATGGCGAAGTGATTGATAACTATCAAACTGGTCCAATTATTTGGGGTGAGCCTGGCACGAACGGTCAGCACGCGTTTTATCAATTAATTCACCAAGGTACAACATTAATCCCTTGTGATTTCATTGCACCAGCACAAACACATAACCCATTAGCAGATCACCACCAAAAACTGTTATCTAACTTCTTTGCACAAACTGAAGCATTAGCGTTTGGTAAAACCAAAGAAGAAGTCGAAGCAGAATTTGTGAAAGCGGGCAAATCATTAGATGCGGTAAAAGGCATAGTGCCATTTAAAGTATTTACGGGTAACAAGCCAACTAACTCAATTTTGGTGCAAAAAATTACACCATTTACATTAGGTGCATTAATCGCGATGTATGAGCATAAAATCTTTGTTCAAGGCGTGATTTTCAATATTTACAGCTTTGACCAATGGGGGGTGGAGTTAGGTAAACAATTGGCGAACCGAATTTTACCTGAGTTATCAAGTGATGAAAAAATTGCAAGCCACGACAGTTCAACTAACGGCTTGATCAATCAATATAAAGCATGGCGTTAACGCTATTATAAATTTAAAAAACAAAAGTGCGGCAATATTGACCGCACTTTTTTATAAGCAGAAAAAGGAGTGTATTAAAGCAAATCACGTAACATATCACACACTTTGTGTATCAGATTAAATCATGTCCAATAAAAATCACGCGTCCAATGACTTCAATGTATTTGTTTTTGTCAAATTCTAAATCGATTTGAGGATAGATAAGTTGATTATCACTGATTAAGCGTAGTCCATTTGGCAATCCTTGGATGCGCTTTACCCATATTTGCGTGTCATTGCGCATTAGATAAATTTCCCCATCTTTTGGCGTTGTGACTGCTCGATTGACTAATAAAATATCACCTCGCTGAATTGTGGGGTGCATTGCATCGCCTCGTGCAACCATAAAGAGTAATTTTTCAGGCTCGATTCCTCTTATCTTCAACCAGTTCAGACTCAGCCCAATATAGTCATCAGGTCTATTCTGAATGCTATCAAGCGTAAAGTGGTGATAGAAAGGAATTTGAGCTTGTATGTCATTCCCTTGCATCTTTGAGAGAGGAAATTGAGTCGAATACGTATTCACTCGCTCGTTTATCTGATCGGGATGGAGAGAGTGGCGTGGATTATTTTCGTCATAAAGGCCCAGTTGTTTTTGTACTGCAACAGGAAATGAAGAATAATGATATTCAAAGGTTTTTCCTTTCACGCCTTCTCTTTGGCGCTTTATCCATCCTTCGCGCGCTGCTTTTTTGACAATACCTTTGTCTGATGAAGGTAAATACAACTCTTTGTCCATGAGCTCTTTTATTGAAAACCACTCTTGAAAGTTCTGCATAAAGACCTTTTTAGGAACTCTAATGTGATTTAAGTTAGTGAGAATTTAAAGTTTTGATTTAAAATTAAATAATATCAAAGAAATAAATTTTTTAGAAAAGAACTGTTGAGTTCCTGTGAAAATAATTGTATAGTTCTTATCAGTTACTCACATGCGTAATCAAAAATGAATTAATCTAAGTCATAAGGATATCACATAATGAAAAAGAGTAAAAAGAATATGCACCGCGCATATATTATTGCTGCTGTTAAGTAAAAGGGTAGCTCACTCGCTCAACTTTCAATTCAGGCAGGGTTACACCCGAGAACGTTAAATAATGCGTTAGATCGAAAGTATCCTAAAGGAGAAAAAATCATTGCTGATTTTATTGGTATTCCTGTTCAGGATATCTGGCCTGAACGTTATTAGATTAAAACAAGAGCTATTTTTGTTTAAAACATAATCTCTTAAGCATGTTTTCGTAAAATTTTGCTTTTTATTTTGGACATTATCTTAAGAGATGAGTAGAATACGCCCCCCATGTTTTTGGAAATACATGAAATTTATTTTTATTCTTTATTTTGGGCTGTTTATTTTTATATAAAAGGGACTTTATGAATTTATCTAAAACATTCTTGAAAAGACAAACAAGACATTCGCGATAATCCGTTATGTATTATCGAAGATCAGAATCAATTATCTTCTTCTACTTTTATCCAAGTAGTTCAATTAAACATAATTCGAGTTTAAGTTAATTATATTACTTTCACTTTAATTTATAACGCAGCTCATAATAAGTTTGCTTAAAACCTCAAATAAACACTAGAAACAGTACATTAATAAAATAAAAGTAATGCGCTAATCGATATGGAAACAGAAGACATTTGCTTTATACACTTGCTTACTATTGTATGAGGTATACTTTACGTCAATTAACAAGACGAAAAGATGATATATCAACATAGGAATAATCAAGTGTAAGAAAGGCAACTATTTCGTAATCGGAGTGTGTTTTTTACTGTTTACACATAAGTGCTGAAACGGATCAGTTCAATAAAAAGAAAAGGTGTAATAAGAACATAGTGGAGAAACGGATGAAATACTGGCAAGGAGCGGCTTGCTAACGACAAGTAGGCATAATGTCAGTGCAGGTGTAGGAAGGCGAGTCAGTTACACGAGTTAAATAATGAGTGTGATAACGGTATAAAACAAAACGGTTTCGTAAGGTGTGGTGGGTGAGACAAGACTGTGCTACATCAGATATTGAGTGAGAAAAAGAAACCAAATTTCATGGAAGGAAAAGACAGCAAGGATGCAGTCAACTCCACTCTTGTTGAAAAGGATGCAACAATGTTTGGTTTTTCAGATAAAAGAGAATGAATATTTCTTGTGAGCAAGTGGTGTAAGGATGAAATAGAAGAGGAAATGAAGGAAGGGTGTTTAAAGGATGAACAAATAGGAGCTATTATATCAATATCGTAAAAGCCAAGAGGGCGTATACGAAAGAGATGGTAAATAATTTAGGGTGTAACAGGCTACAATCAGATAATATAGGGTGGAGTTAATAGGCAGATAGCTATTTCATTATCTGTATCTCACAGAATGTTGGTATTAAAGAGAATGAATGTAGTCATTCATTTTATTTAATTCAATGCATTACAGCAGGATGGTATGTAATGATATTGCCAGGGATGGCATCACTGTGAAATATCAAATCACTGCAATGTAGTTACTGCTATATTAGTGGATTGAACGAATATGTTTTAGGGGAGTGATTGGCAGGTTATGAGCTGTTTGTTAACACAGTTTAATAAGCTTTTGATCTTTAAGTTGAATAGAGGTTGCTCTTATGTTTTCAAAAAAAGTGATGGATATTGCTTTAGTGAAAAAAATAAATCAATTTATTTTTTGCAACCGTTTGCTTACTTATCGCGCCCTTTTAAGTAGGGATAAAATCCTTTATTATTTTGCCACATGTTAAATAGAGAATTTATTTTAAAGAGGCAATATGGAATTTAATGTAAATGAATTATTAGGCTATGTAGCAGGAGTGCTCGTTGCTATTTCATTCCTATTTAAAAATATCATTTTTATCCGAGTAATAAATGGTATTGGTGCAATTTTGTTTGTTATTTATGCACTCAGAATTGAGGCTTACCCTATCGCAGGGTTGAATACCTTTTTAGTTTTTATTCATCTTTACCAGTTGTGGCGTTTAAAACAAGCAAAATAACTCAGTCAAAATATAAAAAACCGCACATTCACGTGCGGTTTTTTGTTTTATTTGGCAATACGTTTGTATTTGATACGATGTGGCTGTGTAGCTTCAGCACCAAAGGTTTTCTTTTTCCATTCTTCATAGTCAGAGAAGTTACCTTCGTAGAATGTCACTTTGCCTTCATCACCGTAATCTAAAATGTGCGTTGCGATACGGTCTAAGAACCAACGGTCGTGCGAGATCACCATAGCACAGCCTGGGAACTCTAAGATTGCGTTCTCAAGTGCACGTAAAGTTTCAACGTCAAGGTCGTTGGTTGGTTCGTCTAGTAATAGTACGTTACCGCCCGCTTGTAACAGTTTAGCTAAGTGTAAACGACCACGTTCACCGCCCGACAATTCACCTACGCGTTTTTGTTGATCCACACCTTTAAAGTTGAAACGACCGACATAAGCGCGACTCGGAATTTCAAAGTTGCCAATACGTAAGATATCTTGACCATTAGAGACTTCTTCCCAAACAGTTTTCTTATCGTCCATTGCATCGCGGAATTGATCCACAGAGGCTAACACAACGGTATCACCTAAGGTTACTGTCCCCGCATCTGGTTTTTCTTGACCTGAAAGCATACGGAATAGGGTGGATTTTCCCGCACCGTTTGGACCGATAATCCCTACAATCGCGCCTTTCGGAATGCTAAATGAAAGATTATCAATTAACGTACGATCACCGTAAGATTTTGTTAAACCTTGAACTTCAATCACTTTGTCACCTAAGCGTGGACCAGGTGGAATAAAGAGTTCATTCGTTTCGTTACGTTTTTGATATTCGCCACTGTTAAGCTCTTCAAAGCGCGCCATACGTGCTTTGCTTTTCGCTTGACGACCTTTGGGATTTTGGCGAACCCATTCTAACTCTTTCTCAATGGATTTTTGACGCGCTGATTCTGCGGCTTGCTCTTGAGCTAAACGTTTCTCTTTTTGCTCTAACCAAGAAGAGTAGTTACCTTCCCAAGGAATACCTTCACCGCGGTCAAGCTCTAAGATCCAACCCGCTACGTTATCTAAGAAGTAACGGTCGTGGGTAATTGCCACCACAGTGCCTTCATAGTCGTGTAAGAATCGCTCTAACCATGCCACCGATTCCGCATCTAAGTGGTTGGTTGGCTCGTCTAACAATAACATATCTGGTTTTTCGAGTAATAAACGGCAAAGTGCAACACGGCGACGTTCACCACCGGATAAATGCTCAATTTTTGCATCCCATTCTGGTAAACGTAATGCATCAGCCGCACGCTCTAACTGATTATCAAGATTATGTCCATCGTGTGCTTGAATGATTGCTTCTAATTCAGCTTGTTCAGCGGCAAGTTTATCAAAGTCTGCATCAGGATCAGCATATAGTGCATAAACTTCATCTAAACGTGTTAGCGCTTTTTTCACTTCGCCAACCGCCTCTTCAATGGCTTCACGCACGGTTTGTTGCGGATCTAATTTCGGCTCTTGTGGCAAATAACCAATTTTAATGCCGGGTTGTGGGCGTGCCTCCCCCTCGATTTCTTTATCGATTCCCGCCATAATACGTAGTAAAGTCGATTTACCTGCACCGTTCAAACCCAGTACACCGATTTTGGCACCAGGAAAGAAGCTTAAAGAAATGTCTTTTAGAATATGACGCTTCGGTGGGACGATTTTGCCCACGCGATGCATCGTATAAACAAATTGTGATGACATAATTTCTCTCGTTATCTTTGTTAATGAATAGAAAAAAGTGCGGTTATTCTACTTGAAATTTGTTAGATTAGCCAATCACAGATAAAAAAAACCCTCCGAAGAGGAGGGTAGGAAAGTAGTTTAGCTATTTATGATTATTTTATTTAGGAACTTTATGAATATCAAGCAATCACTTGACGATTTGTATTTTACATAAATTTACACTCATGTGAAACAATTTTACATTATTTTTGAAGTTCGTCACAAAAATTGATTTAAATGATTATTTTTTATTCGAATTGTAATCGTTTCTATGGTTTTTTAGATTAAAAAGTATTCAGGAAATCAGGCTTGAGGGCGATTTTTAGTCGTATTTATCAGGTAATGTTACTAAAATCACATTTTTTAGGTGGTCTAAAATGAAAGCGTTTTCTTTTGGTTGTTTTTTGTTCTTTTGGGTGAGTTTTTTTTCGCCAACGCTCTCTGCACATCCGCACGCATTTATCGAAATGAAAACGAAAATTTTAGTCAAAGAACAACAATTGACAGGATTTTCGGTTGAATGGATTCTCGATGAGGCGAGTTCTGCTACGATGTTATATGACATCAAGCAAGCTCGTGGAGATAAAAAAGCACTACAGAAATTAATTGATGAAGTAATGGGGAATATTGTGCATGAACATTATTTCAGTTATTTGTTTGATAAAGACGGAAATAAAGTCAAATACAGTGCTAAACCCCAGCATTACGGGATGAAGTCAAGTCATAATCAAGTGATGTACTATTTTGACTTTTTGTTGTCTAAACCACGGCAATTAACCGACAATACTTTTACGCTGTTGACTTATGATCCAACTTATTATGTCTCAATGTACTATGATCAAGAAAAGCTAAAAAGTGCGGTCGATTTTTCACATCTTCCAGCGCAATGCCATGGTAATGTGATTGAACCTGAAGTCGACAGTAAAGTCAGGCAATATGCTAATTCACTAGATCAAACTCAACGTAATGAGGATGATTCCTTGGGTGTTTTATTTGCACAAAAAGTGGTATTAATATGCGAATAGTTTTTCCAATAAAATCGTTACTTATCTTGCTAGTGTTAGGTGTAAGTGCGTATTTCTTATTGCCTTACTTGTTTATCCATGTCGCAATTTGGCAACGTGAATTTAATCAATTGATGTCAGGTTATTTACATCAAATTCATGATGATCAAACCTCGGCGGGAAATTGGTTAATTTTGATCAGTTTTTTGTATGGTGTATTTCACGCACTAGGACCGGGACATGGTAAATTTATTATAGCTACATATTTATCTACACATCAGACACAATTAAAAACCAGCATGAAATTGACGTTACTTTCTTCTCTCATGCAGGGGCTGGTTGCCGTAACAGCTACTTCTATTGTTGTTGTGTTATTGAACCTTTCTTCCCGTTATTTTCAGTTAACACAACTTTGGTTAGAACGGATCGCCTTTCTTTTCTTATTGCTGTTGGGGTTAGTGTGGTGCTATCAACATGGAAAGAAATTAGTTGGGCAACATTGGGCTAAGTATTCAGCTTCACCTCGTATTGTGGCAATGAATGTACAGCGTGGAGCATCAATGAAAGTTGGGCAGCGCGTCATGAGTACAGCACATAGTCATGCTGCTGCACACTGTGGCTGTGGTCACCAACACGCCCCTAATGAAGCCCAACTAGCACAAGCAAATGATTGGAAATCACAATTTTTCGTGATCTGTAGTATTGGTTTACGTCCTTGTTCTGGGGCGATCTTTATTTTGTTTTTGGCATATATGCTTGATCTTTACCAATGGGGAATTATGGCGACCTTTGCTATGGCGATGGGGACAGGGTTGACCTTATCTGGCTTTGCTTTAATCGTATTATATGCGCGCCATACTGCCATTAAAATTGGTCATTGGTATCAGATTTCACCTAGCGCTCAATCTCATGTGACACATTTTGTGAAGTTTATTGCTGGAATCGTTTTGATATTCTTTGCGATGAGTTTGTTATATGGAACAACCTTGTCAGTCACTGGGGGAGCTGCCTTATTTGGTCGTCAGTAAAATGAATATCGCGTATGGATAGAATCGGGTTTGATGGCAGAAATATGAAAAAGCAGATCGAATTGATCTGCTTTTATCTTTGTCTTAAAGTGCGGTTTGAATGAGATAAACCGTGTAACCTATATAGCTACTAAAAAAGAGAAAGCCAGCAAGACGCCCAATAGGGCGGTGATGTTTGTAAGCCCAAAAGCCAAGTGCAAAAAGGACCAGTGTGAGTGAAGACATGACGAGCATATCACGCGAAAGGACTTCCTGTTCAGCTTGAATTGGCATAATCACACCTGCTAATCCAACGACCGCTAACGTATTATACAAATTTGAGCCGATAATATTGCCAACTGCAAGGTCAACTTCCCCTTTACGTGCTGCTGCAATGGAGGCGGCAACTTCGGGTAATGATGTACCTACGGCAACGACAGTTAGTCCAATCACTAAATCGCTTACACCAATATAGTTCGCGATTTTAATTGCACCCCAGACCAACAACTGAGAGCTTACCATTAATAAGAGTAACCCTGCGATGAGCCAAAATACTGCAGCTTTAAATGAAATCTGTTGGATGGAGTCCTCTTCTTCATAGGCGGCTTGAATGGACGCACGTTGTTTTTTGCTTGACCAAATGGTCCATACTACATAAGCAGTGAAAAGAAGTAACAATAAACTTGCTTCCCATCTTACGATATCACTATCTAACAAAAAATAAGCAGACAAGCCAGTAACAGCAAGTAAAATTGGGAGTTCTTTTTTAATGACGCTACCGTGAACGCCAAGCGGTTTAATCAGGGCTGTAATCCCTAATATTAAGGCGATATTTGTAATATTCGAACCGTACGCATTACCTAAGGCAATACCTGGGCTACCGTTAAATGCCGATAACGCAGAAACAACCATTTCAGGCATAGATGTGCCGAAACCAATAATTAAAATACCAATTAAGAGTGGCGA
The DNA here is from genome assembly GCA_000973525.1 of Pasteurella multocida subsp. multocida OH4807. NCBI lineage: Bacteria > Pseudomonadati > Pseudomonadota > Gammaproteobacteria > Pasteurellales > Pasteurellaceae > Pasteurella > Pasteurella multocida. The sequence goes on from CP004391.1 coordinate 2,021,417, forward strand.
CATTCCTAAATAACGGGCTAATGCCGCGGAACCGTCCACAAAGCGATCTGCACTCCAGACTAAAATAATTAATCCAATCACAATCGCAAGAGAAGCTTCGAGTAACATCTGAAATCCTATATAAAAAATAGTCAAATTAGGACGCGTATCATATCTGTAAACGTTGGGAAAGAGAAGATGAGAGATAAAAAAATAAAAGCCCATAAGGAGGATATGGGCTCAAATTCTTTTGGTTAAAAAGAAACTTTTATAAAAGGAGACAAATAAAAGTTTACCAAAAGAAAAAATTGGCTCCTCCTGCTGGACTTGAACCAGCGACATACGGATTAACAGTCCGCCGTTCTACCGACTGAACTAAGGAGGAAAAATTCTGAATCACAAAGAATTTAGGTGGCGTATGATAATGTGCTTGCTACCCCTTGTCAACCGTAAGAAAACAAAAAAGTTGGCTTTTTTTCTGGTGATTTTTATATCCACAGAGGTTGTGGATAACTCTGTGAGTTATTATGCAAAAAAAGCGCAAAAGCTAGGTCATTACTGGTGTTATTCTGTTTCATTATTGAATTGGTTGTAAAATGACATCTTTTTATTTATCAATAAGTTAATAAAACTCCACAAAAATTTTTAAAATTTTTTTCAAATTTGAGAGGTTTAAATCTTGACAATTATAAGTCTGTGTAAAACCTAGCTTTTTTAAATCAAGATTTCGCTTAAAATTATGTTAAAATTGACCGCACTTTCAAATCATGTGTACGAGAGAATATGGCACATAAAATTAACACGAAACCTTTTATTCTTCACTCTGATTTTCAGCCCTCAGGTGATCAACCCCAAGCGATTCAACAATTGATTGATGGGTTAGAAAATGGTCTTGCGCACCAAACCTTACTTGGTGTAACAGGTTCAGGGAAAACCTTTACGATTGCGAATGTGATTGCCAAATTAAACCGACCTGCAATGTTGCTTGCCCCGAATAAAACATTGGCAGCCCAGCTTTATGCAGAAATGAAAGCGTTTTTTCCAGAAAATGCCGTGGAGTACTTCGTTTCTTATTACGATTATTACCAGCCTGAAGCTTATGTACCAAGTAGCGACACCTTTATTGAAAAAGATGCCTCAATTAATGACCAAATTGAACAAATGCGTTTATCAGCAACGAAGTCATTTTTAGAGCGTCGCGACACCATCGTTGTGGCGTCGGTTTCTGCTATTTACGGTTTAGGGGATCCTGATTCATACCTAAAAATGATGCTGCATTTACAAACGGGCGCCATCATTAACCAACGCCAAATTCTTGCGCAATTAGCCGAATTGCAATACACCCGTAATGATCAGGCATTTCAACGTGGTACGTTCCGTGTACGTGGTGAAATCATTGATATTTTCCCTGCAGAATCAGATGATCGTGCGATTCGTATCGAATTGTTTGATGATGAAATTGAACGCTTAACCCTGTTTGATCCGCTCACTGGAAGCGGTTTTGGTACAGTGCCGCGTTATACCATTTACCCCAAAACACACTATGTCACACCACGTGAACGAATTTTAGATGCTATTGAGAAAATTAAAGCGGAATTAACCGAGCGTAAGCAATTCTTATTAGAACATAATAAATTGCTTGAGGAACAGCGGATTACTCAACGGACACAATTTGATATTGAAATGATGAATGAATTGGGGTATTGCTCAGGGATTGAAAACTACTCACGTTATTTATCTGGACGCCAAGAGGGTGAACCGCCACCGACGCTGTTTGATTATATGCCAGCAGATGCATTATTGATTATTGACGAATCGCACGTCACCGTACCGCAAATCGGCGGAATGTACCGAGGCGACCGTTCGCGTAAAGAAACCCTTGTTGAATACGGCTTTCGTTTACCTTCTGCCTTGGATAACCGTCCACTACGTTTTGAAGAATTTGAGCGTTTAGCCCCACAAACGATCTATGTTTCTGCGACGCCAGGACCTTATGAATTAGAAAAATCAGGGGGGGAAATTGTCGATCAAGTCGTGCGTCCAACGGGCTTGTTGGATCCTGAAATTGAAATTCGTCCCGTTGCGATTCAAGTGGATGATTTATTATCGGAAGCGCGTCAAAGAGCGGACCAAAATGAGCGCGTTTTGGTCACAACACTCACGAAAAAAATGGCGGAAGATTTAACCGACTATCTGGCAGAACATGGCATTCGAGTACGTTATTTGCACTCCGATATTGACACAGTGGAACGGGTAGAAATTATTCGCGATCTGCGTTTAGGCGAATTTGATGTCCTGGTCGGGATCAACTTATTAAGAGAGGGGCTTGATATTCCCGAAGTATCCTTAGTTGCCATTTTAGATGCAGACAAAGAAGGGTTTTTACGTTCGGAACGTTCATTAATTCAAACTATAGGACGTGCGGCGCGTAACTTAAAAGGAAAAGCGATTTTGTATGCAGATCGCGTGACGAACTCCATGGAAAAAGCCATTGGCGAAACGCATCGCCGCCGTGAAAAACAAATGAAATATAACGAAGCGCACGGTATTACGCCACAAGCACTGAATAAAAAAGTGGGTGAGATGCTGGATATTGGGCAAGGGGCAGCGAATAAAGCGAAAGCCAATCGGACAAGTAAAAAAGTCAGCGAATCTACCGCACTTTATCAAATGCCACAAACACCAAAAGAATATCAACAACAAATTAAAAAGCTTGAACAGCAAATGTATAAATACGCGCAGGATCTGGAATTTGAAAAAGCCGCGGCAGTACGTGATCAATTACATCAACTGCGTGAGCATTTTTTTGAAGTGTAAAATATGAGTGACAAATGATGGATGACAAATTAAGCCAACGATTTTTAGCGGTTGCGGGTCCCGCAATCGAATTAGCCAAACAAAAAAAAGTGAAAGCGGCGCTCTTAATGTTAGAGAAGATGGATATTGATATCACCGCCGAACGCGATTTGTATCATTTGATTCAAATACAAAAAGCCGCGTTATTAGAACTGTTAGAAAAAGAAAAACCAGTAAAAATGTCACGACATTTTGAACATGTGGTTGAGATTTATCGCAGTATTCCGAATGAAAATAAAACCGTATACCGTTCTGCACAAATGCAACTTGCTAATTTATTCATTAATTTGAAAAAATTTGATGATTTGGAACAGTTATATGCAGACTTTTCTCGCCAAACCAGTTTAGATGCGGAGGATAAACTTTTTTTAAGCTCTGTATTGCTGAGTTTACATAAAGTAGAGGCATCGCTGACATTGCTGGATTCGATTAAACAACGAGATGGTGCGACTTTGTTCGCGACGGCGAAAACCAATGCTGCGCTCATCTTAAAACAGCTAAAACGCTATCAAGATTGTATTGCAACTTGTTCTCTTGTTTCTGCTGAAGATGACATGAATATGTATGCCAAAACACAGCTAATTTGGGCAGAGGCATTATATCGCTTAGGGCGTCGAGAGGAGTCTTTTCAAGTCTATAATCGACTAAAACCGTTTCATCAACCCTTTTATTCCGAAGCGAGATGGCAACTGTTTATTAAATTCCCCGTAAAAGCCATTCGACAGAATGTCTTGGAATTTTTTGGTAAAGCCTAGTATTTCATTGAACGAAGGCATTCAAGAAGAAAAAAGTCCACAGGCGAATGTCTTCGTGTATAACAATGCATTATTTTTTCTACTGAATCATTATTTTTAAATAAGAGGATTTTTATTGTTTAAATAAAAAGAATGATGGCGGTTATTTTGTTTAATAAATAATAGGTTGTGTTATTCATCATATTATTTTGATTATTTTTAGTCTTTATTTTGTCTATTTTTTCATTAGTTGGTGAGTTTTAATAATTATTTTATTTTTATCTTGAGCTATCTTGCAGTAAAATTCATTCGCCCTTTTATTTTCTTATTTAAGAGTAAAGTGTCGTAATTCATTTTAGATAGTGAGTATAATACTGATGGAATGCATACTAAACGTATGCTGATCTTTATTAGATGATGAGGTACTAAGATTGGTCATTAATAGCGTTATTCAATGTTTCTATTTAAAATATCATGCCTATCTCTTTTCCCTCCCTTCGGTTCTACTAAGATGTAATATGATTGCCTATTATTCTTTATTTCTTCTTTTCAGTGGAGTAAATGATATTAGGCGATAATCATGGCATCTTTTTATGTTGTGTGTTTATTTCTCATTGAATGAGAAGTTAAAAGTTAAATGGATTTATTATGAAAAAAAATGACTTAATTTATCACTATTATTCTGTGATAAAACGATTTTATCGAAATCAACATGGTGTTTATACGGTGATGACCGCATTGCTCACTTTTCCGTTATTAGTCGCCATTGCTTTTGCTGTAGATGGCACGGGGATTTTGTTAGATAAAGCACGTCTAGCACAAGCAACCGAACAAGCCGCACTGATGCTGGTCGCTGAGAATAATAAATATCGGAAAAATCAGGAACATGGGGATGTGAAAAATCAAACTGTTTCAGCAGAAGATATTGCTAAACATGGGGGATCATCACTCAAAGCTCAACAAGATAAACGCAATTTAGAAATGATTCATGGTATGGTCAAAGTGTATTTGCGTTCTGAGGAGCAATCTTTACCTAACGGGATTAAACCAAGTGATCAACCTGTCACTATTCCGACACCTTTTAGTTATCTGTGCGAACAAGATATTAGTGCGAAAACGGAGATTCAAAGCCCAACGAAAACAGTAACCTGTGTCGTGAATGGGGATATTCACCGTCAATTTTGGTTGCCATTGAGCGAACAGTTAGTGAAACCACAGACGGTTGGTCACCGTTTACCGATTTCATCGGGGATGTCCATGGCAGTGAAAGAAAATGGATTAACTGCGCCGATAGATTTGATGTTAGTGTCTGATTTTTCAAAGTCTATGCTTTGGGAGGTGGGGAAACCAGAAAGAGATAAAAAGGGAAATGAATTACCTCAAGGTGTGTATCCAAATCGTAAAATAGATATTTTACGCGCTGTAGTTAAAGACATTTCTGAAGTCCTTTTACCAAAAGAGGAAGTAGAAGGAATTAGTCCATATAATCGTATGGGATTTACGACTTTTGCTGCAGGTGCTAGACAAAGAGGTAATACAGAAAAATGTGTATTACCTTACTCTTTAAAAAAAGGGATTCAAAGTTTGGAAGTGAAAGAAATTGTTTTAGATAGAGAAGATGAACCACAGTATTTTCACTCTATATACTCTAATGTTATACAAAATCAGCATGATTGTGGAGGAAACTATTCTTATGGTCATATTATTTCAAATGACTCCTGTTCAATTAAAACTGAACCTACAAACTTACTTAAAGTAGCTTTGGATATTGGTGACTGGGATACGGTTAATCGTATTTTTAATGAATTTCTTGATGTTCAGAAGACTGTAGAGCATATTAATTCCTTTGATGGAAAGGAGCAAAAGTATGATATTGAGTTTAAAGATGAACGTTTTTGCTTAGGGGGGAATCAAGGAAAGGCAACGACTCAAGCATGGTTTGATAGAAAAAATTCTAGCTCTAATTCCAATATTCATTCTGAATTGAATAAAATTGAACCTAAAGGAGGAACAGCAGCGACTTCAGGTTTAATTGTTGGTGCCAATATCATGATGGACAAGAATAAAGAACAAGATGCCCAGCCTAGTCAATTAAAAAGCAATACCCAGCGTATTCTGTTAGTGTTATCTGATGGTGGGGATAACCAACCCTCAAAAACAACTCTCACTAGACTTTTTAAAGGTGGTTTGTGTAATACAATTAAAAACCAAATTGATTCATTACAAGATAAACAGTTTCCTACATTACCAACCCGTATCGCCTTTGTTGCCTTTGGTTATAAACCAACACAAGAACAATCAGATGCTTGGAAAGCATGTGTAGGTAATCATTATTATCAAGTTGAAAATAGAGAACAATTATTGAAAAGTTTCCAACAAATCATCAGCTTAGATGAAGAAGTGGGACGGGCAACAAATGCAAAAAAGAAAAGTAGCTTAAAAAAAGCTAAATAGATAGCTAACTGAAAAAATCTCTTAGGCAACTAAGAGATTTTTTTATTGGCTATTGGTTAGGACGTTTAGCTAACAGATGGCTTGGTAGAATAAAAGAAAAACGGCTACCTTTTTGTTCTTCACTTTCAATTTGCAATTGGGAATGGTGATGTTCAAGAGCATGTTTGACGATTGCCAGACCCAAGCCGTTTCCGCCTGTTTGGTTACTGCGCGACTCATCGACACGGTAAAAACGCTCCGTTAAATGATATAAATGGTGTTGGGCGATCCCGATGCCATTGTCTTGTACACTGAACTCTGCGCCTTGCTCACAGTATTGCCAACGAATGTTGATTTGGCAGTGTTGTCCTGCGTGTTTTATCGCATTGTAAATTAAATTGGATACCGCACTTTGTAGCTGACTTTCATCGCCTCGGACATAAATATCAGGGGTAATTTCAAAATGGATTTGATGATCGTAGTGATTTAAAAACGTGGCGTTTTCTTTTAGATTTAGAATTAAACGTGACATATTGATGATGTCATGTTCTGTATTCGAGGCATTTTCAATTTTTGCCAGTAAGTTGAGTTGGTGCAATAAGTTTGCCATCCGTTTGCTTTGTTCTTGCATCGCATGTAGTGCTTTTTGAGTCAGCGCACTTTGATTGGGCTCCGCTTCAAGTAGCTCTAGATAACCTTGTAATACAGTAAGTGGCGTACGTAATTCATGGTTAATATTGGATAAAAACGTTTGACGAGAATGTAATAAGCGGATCATCTGTGTGACATCTCGCGCAATGATGACACGGGATTGATTGTCATCTTGATGAATATTCATTTCAATATAACGATTTTCATTGGTTAATAAGACTAAGGGGCGTTTGCGTACCGTTTGATAAAAATAATGTTTAAATTCATTGTAAAAGATCACACTAAAGATACTTTTATTGGTGACTTTTTTATTCCAGTAAAACAAAAACATTTCTTGTGAAGCATGATTACACCAAGAAATCGTGCCCGATTGGTCACAAATTAAAATCGCATCAGGTAAATATTGAATATTTTTATTTAACTTTGAGAGTAAGCGTAGTGCTTTGATTTTTTCCCGACGGTTTTTACTTTTGTAATAGGCGGTCGTTTGAGAAATGTTTTCTAACAAAAGGGTTTTCTTTTTAGTTGGCACTTCTTCGGGAGTGAGCATTTTGAGTAACTTAAACTCGTTGTAATGATGAAACACGAGTAAGCAAATCAAGGCGATAATGAACCAAAATGAAAAGGATTGGGCAAAATAAGAAAACAGACTTGCCACCGCAACAGCAAGGATTAATTCGATGGCGAGGTATTTACTGGAAAAGGTTCTTTTCATTTGCTGTCATCCTGTAGTTGACTCGAAAAACGGTACCCCGCTCCACGAACAGTTTGAATGTAGCGATCGAAACCATAGTGTTCGAGGCTTTTGCGTAAGCGGCGGATATAGCTGTCAACCGTTCGATCTTCCACATAAATATCATTTCCCCAGATGAAATCCAGTAGCTGCTCTCTGGTGTAGACTTTTTCGGGGTGAGTCATGAAAAATTTGAGTAATTTGAACTCGGTGGAGCTTAAAGTGATAGGTTGTTTGTTGTAACAGACTCTTAGCGCATCTTGATCTAAACTAAGCCCATCAATTTCGATCAGGTGGCTGCTTTGTTCGTATACGCGACGAATTACGGCTTCAATGCGAGCGAGCAATATTTTCGGTGAAAAAGGTTTAGTAATATAATCGTCAGCCCCAGTATTTAGGCATGTAATACAGTCTTCTTCTTCGCTACGCGCGGTCAGCATGATGATGGGAATGGTGCTAGTTTCTTCGTTTCTCTTGAGAAATTGAATTAACTGGATGCCAGAACGTCCAGGTAGCATCCAATCTAATAAAATCAAGTGCGGTTTTTCAGCGAGTTTTTTGATCGCACTTTGATAGTCTGATGCTTCAATCATCTCGTAACCTTGCTGGGTCAAGAATAAAACGATCATTTCTCGAATCGCGCTTTCATCTTCAACAACTAATATTTTTGTCATGCTTTCCTCGTTTATGTCAGTGCGGTCTCTTTTTTAACTGTTTTTTAGCCTATGTAGTTACATTTCGCGGTTTGCATAAATTCTGCCACATAGTCATTCGCTGGGTGGTAACGTAATTGCTGTGGTGTGCCGACTTGAACTAACTCTCCTTCATTTAAAATGGCAATTTGGTTGCCCATTTTGATTGCTTCATCAATGTCATGCGTGATAAATACAATACATTTATTTAATCGTTGCTGTAAGTCTAAGACTAAGTCCTGTAATTTGATCCGAATCAGTGGATCAAGCGCAGAAAAGGCTTCGTCCATGAGAACAATATCGGTATCTGCGGTTAATGCTCTTGCTAATCCTACGCGTTGACGCATACCGCCTGAAAGTTGGGCAGGATAGGCGTTTTCGTATCCCGCTAATCCGACTTCGTTTAACCAGTAGTCTGCTTGTTGTTGCCGCGCTTTTTCTGCTATGCCTCTTACTTTTAACGCATAAGCTACATTTTGTCTCACAGTTAAGTGAGGTAATAAGCCAAAATGTTGAAATACCATACTCACACGTTGTTGACGGAATTGGCGTAATGCGTGTGGATTTAACGCCGTGACGTTAGTGTCACATACCCAGACTTCGCCTGAACTCGGTTCAATAAGACGGTTAATATGGCGCACGAGTGTGGATTTCCCTGAGCCAGATAAACCAATGATACAAAAGATCCCGTTGCCGTGAATTTGTAAATTGATATTGCGTAATCCAATTTGGCAGCCTGTTGCTTGAAAGATCTCTGCATTTGACGCATTGTCTTTGAGGAGACTGAGTGCTTGGTGACAGGCTTTACCATAAATTTTGTTGATATTTTTAAATATAATTTGTGTCATTTATGTTCACTCTCGTACTGTTGCCCACGTCCGTAGGCTTGCGTAATGCGGTCGATGATAATGGCTAAGATCACAATGGCGGTGCCTGCTTCTACACCTTGTCCAATATTGAGTGTTTGGATAGCTTGTAGCACGTATTCACCTAATCCCTTTGCGCCAATCATTGAGGCGAGAACGACCATTCCTAAAGACATCATCACTGCCTGATTGATGCCTGCGAGAATACTGGCTTTGGCTTGTGGTAGCAGTACCCAGAGTAATAATTGCCAACGTGTACTTCCGAATGATTGTGCGGCTTCGATCATTTGTGGGCTGACTTGGCGGATGCCGAGCGCAGTTAAGCGGATCAGGGGTGCAATCGCATATACAACTGTCGCGAATAACGCAGGCACTTTGCCGATACCAAATAGCATAAGTACAGGGATTAGGTACACAAAACTTGGCATGGTTTGGATTACATCTAAGACAGGTTGTAATACTTGGTGGAGCCTTTTGTTTGATGCCATAAGGATGCCAATTGGGATACCAAGTAGAATAATGAAAAAAGCAGAAACAATGAGCAGGGCTAAGGTTTGCATTAACGGGATCCAAAGTCCAAATGCACCAATTAAATAGAAGCCTGCGCCGCAGAGTAGCGCAAACCAAACTTGACGAGTCGCGTGCCAGGCAAGGAGCGCAACAAGTAATAACATGATCCAAGTGGGGATTGATTCAAGTGTTTTTTCCACTGGAATTAATACATAGTCCAGGGAAAATTGGCTCACTTGGCGGAAATGGCTGCCATAGTCTTGGACGGTATTGACTAACGTGCGGTTCAGTTTTTCTGCAATGGACCAGGCAGCAAAAAATGCGCTGTCTGATACGGTACTTTGCTGTAAGTATTGTTGTAATTTTTCACGTGCTTTGGCTGAAAGCCACGGTTGCCATATTTGTGGTGAATGTTGTAAGAAAAGGCGGGCTTGTTCTGAACCACGGCGTTTATTTTCCGTCATCTCTAATATTGCTTGATTTAACGTCTGGGGTTCCAATTGGATCTGGTTTATTAACGCCACTAAATCAGGATGATGTGTCGCGAAATGGCTCGAAACGGACATGGCAAGTTGAGAGTGAGGAAAGCCGCTTATGCAAGGTGCGGTGTTATTCGTGGGGCGCAATAGACGCTCCCAGCATGTCGCTTGATAAGCAGGAAAATGAATCGGGGAAAATTCATACTTTGCCATCAATCCCGTCGGCTGCCAATAATAAAAAAGAATTGGTTTTTGTTGTGTATATGCTGAGGTTATTTCAGCGTCCAGTGCGGCTCCTGTGCCGGGATGCACATTGTTGAATTGTTGGCTGAGTCCAGTCGCGTTTAAGAGATGTGTATTAAATATTTCACAAGTCCAGCCCGTTGGACAATTCAGGAAACGCGCTTTGTGAGGTTGTTCGGGATCAGAAAAAAGGTGAGCAAATTGCGCGAGATCCTGTACCTGATCTAATTCTGGGTATTGTTCTTTTACGTAACGTGGAATATACCAACCTTGTGTTGCCCCACCTTTGAGTGTGTCACCGATAATTTGTACTTTCCCTTCACGTTGTCCCTGTTCAATAATCGGGGAGCGCCCAACCCATTGTTCTGCGATAATTTGAATGTCATCTTGTACTAATGCTGTTTCTAAGGCATGGGTTGCACCGGGTACGATTTCTGTTTGGCATCCATAACCTTCACGTAAGATTAGAGCCAAAAGTGCGGTAGAAAATTGTCCACTTTCCCAATCTAATGCGCCTAACTTGATTGGCTTGTCGGTATCGCAGGCATAAAGCGTGCCACTAAAGAGTAAAAAAAACGCGATACCTAAGCATTTTAAGCTGTTCATGTTGAATCCTTTTCGATGATTAGGTATCGCAAATTGTAATCAAATACATCTTAGATGCAATGGATTATTCCGATTGGTTAGCCCATTCGTCCTTTGATGTAATCTTCAGTACGCTGAATTTGTGGTTTATCAAAGATTTTTTGCGTCTCATCAAATTCAATTAATTCGCCTAAATACATAAACGCAGTGTAGTCAGAACAACGAGCAGCTTGTTGCATATTATGTGTGACCATGGCAACGGTATAATCATGTTTTAATTCGGAAATCAACTCTTCGATCTTTGCTGTGGAAATAGGGTCTAATGCTGAACAGGGTTCATCAAGTAACAGGACTTCAGGTTTGATGGCTATCCCTCGAGCAATACATAAACGTTGTTGTTGTCCGCCAGAAAGACTATCACCACTTTGGTGGAGCTTGCCTTTTACTTCATTCCAAAGCGCTGCTTTGGTGAGTGCCCATTCTACGCGGTCATTGAGTTCTGATTTGCTTAATTTCTCAAATAAACGGATGCCAAATGCTACGTTGTCATAAATTGACATTGGAAAAGGTGTCGGTTTTTGGAACACCATGCCCACTTTGGCACGGATTAAGGAAATGTCCATTGGGGACGTTAACAAGTTTTCGCCATCTAATTTAATTTCACCAGTCGCATGTTGATTCGGATAGAGCTCAAAAATGCGGTTAAATGAACGCAGTAAAGTGGATTTACCACAACCAGATGGACCAATAAACGCGGTCACTTTGTTTTTGGCAATGCGCATATTGATATTTTTTAACGCATGAAATTCATTGTAGTAAAAGTTAAGCTGATTAATTTCTAATTTTGTGTCTTCTAGTTTAACAATCTGATGAGCCATTCTTCGTATCTCCATGGATTATTTTGTTTTCTGTGGAAAGAAAACACGAGCAAAAACGTTAAGTAATAAAACAAATAAGGTGATTAAGGTAGCACCTGCCCAAGCGAGTTCATTCCAATCTTGGAACGGGCTGGCGGCAAATTGGTAGATCACCACAGGAATATTTGCCATTGGACCATTCATATCAAAAGAAGTGAATTGGTTTGATAAGGCGGTAAATAAGAGCGGTGCAGTTTCGCCAGAAATACGAGCGATCGAGAGCAGCACGCCAGTTAAAATGCCTGAACGCGCCGCACGATAACAAATCATGGTGATGACGCGCCATTGTGGACAACCTAGTGAGGCAGCAGCTTCACGTAAATTATTGGGGACTAAATTGAGCATATTATCTGTCGTACGCACGATGACTGGAATCATAATCATCGCTAAGGCTAATGATCCCGCCCAGCCTGAATAGTGTTTGACTTGTGACACATAAATAGCATAGATAAATAAGCCAATGACAATCGATGGTGCGGAAAGGAGAACATCATTTAGGAACCGTGTCACTTGTGCTAATCTGCTATAACGTCCATATTCTGCCAAGTAAGTCCCTGCAAGAATCCCGATAGGTGTACCGATAGCTGTACTGACGATAATCATCATCGTGGAACCAATGATAGCATTGAGTAAGCCACCTGATTCATTTGGCGCGGGTGTCGGTTGTAAAAAAAGCTGCATAGACAGTGCGGGGATCCCTTTTGTAATTAAGGTAAAAAGAATCCAGCATAACCAAAATAACCCGAATCCCACTGCAAGAAATGAGAGGGTTAACATCAATTTATTTTTCAGTTTACGACAATGAAAGTGAGTTTTACTCATTAGCGACGTCCTTCTTTTTTCTCAATACGTATAATTAAGAGACGGGAGAGCGATAACACAACCGTTGTAATTAAGAATAAAATCAAACCAAGTTCCATTAAGGCGGCTTTCTGTAACCCACTTGCTTCGTTAAATTCGTTGGCAATTGAAGAAGCAATAGAGGTTGACGGTGAGAATAAGGATTCTGGTAATTGGAAAGCGTTACCGATCACAAACGTGACAGCCATGGTTTCACCTAATGCCCGTCCAAGCCCTAGCATCATTCCACCCACAACACCTGTTTTGGTATAAGGTAAGACCACTTTCCACATGACTTCCCACGTTGTTGCGCCTAAACCATAAGCGGATTCTTTTAATATCGCTGGCACAATAGTAAACACATCACGCATTACTGACGCGATGAACGGAATAATCATGATGGCGAGGACTAAACCAGCGGTGAATAAGCCGATACCAAAAGGGGCAGCAGAAAAAAGGTAGTGCAATACGGGAATTTCACCAAACCAGTCGATGAGAGTCGGTTGGATATGTTCTTGAAAGAGTGGAACAAAAATAAATAATCCCCACATCCCGTAAATAATCGAAGGAATGGCGGCCAGCATTTCGACTGCTGTACCAATCGGGCGTCTTAACCATTCAGGTGCTAATTCTGTGAGAAAGATGGCAATACCAAAAGAAATCGGCACAGCGATCAATAATGCTAATAATGAAGTAATTAACGTACCAATAATAGGAACCAGTGCGCCATAACTGTTTTGTACAGGGTTCCAATCGTTTGTCCAAAGAAAAGCGAGTCCAAATTGACGTAGTGAATCCCAACTTCCTACTACTAATGAAATCATCACTGCGGCTAACAGTAAAAAAACTAACACGGCAAAAAAGCGTGTCATGTTTTTAAAAAAAAGTTCGATGATGTGATGATTTAGTTTATTCAGTTCTGTTTGTGTTTTATGATCGCGTGACATAATCACCTTCTTATCTGCGAGAATAATCAGGGCAGAATCTCTCTGCCCTAAGCGCTTATTGCCAAATAACCGCACCATTCGTTGCTTTTACATCCGTTTTCCATTGTTGTTGAATTTTCTTAACGACTTCATCTGGTAAGGGGACGTAGTCAAGTTCTGTGGCGGCGTGTTTGCCTTGTTTGAATGCCCAATCAAAGAAATGAAAGACGGATTGAGTTTGTGTCGGTTTTTCTGCGTTTTTGTGTAATAAAATGAAGCTAGCTGCCGTGATCGGCCAGGATTTCTCTCCAGCTTCATTCGTTAAAATTACGCCCATGCCAACTGCACTTTCCCAATTGGCATTGGCTGCTGCTGCCATAAAACTATCGCCAGAAGGCTGAACAAAGTGTCCAGCTTTATTTTGTAACGCTGTCCAAGCTAAGTGATTTTGTTTAGCATACGCATATTCCACATAACCAATGGAATACTTGATTTTACTAACATAAGCCGCAACGCCTTCATTACCTTTGCCACCTTGACCCGTTGGCCATTTCACTGATTTGCCTTGTCCTACTTTTTCTTGCCATTCGGTTGAGACTTTTGATAAGTAATTGGTCCAGCCAAATGTTGTGCCAGAACCGTCAGAGCGATGGACGACAATGATCGCTTTATCGGGCAGTGCAATGCCATCATTCAGTGCAGCGATAGCGGGATCGTTCCATTTTTTGATTTTGCCTAAGAAAATATCGGCGAGGAGGTTGCCTGACAGTTTGAGTTCTCCAGCTTTGATGTCAGGGATATTCACGACAGGCACTGTGCCGCCAATAATGGCAGGGAATTGGAGAAGTTGATGTTGTGTGAGTAGTTCGGCTTTCATTGGATCGTCTGAAGCACCAAAATCAATGGTTTTCGCGATGATTTGTTGTTGCCCACCACCTGATCCAATAGATTGATAATTAACTTTATTGCCTGTTTCTTTTTCATACATGGATGCCCATTTGGCATAGATTGGGTAAGGAAAAGACGCCCCCGCACCTGTAATCGTTTCTGCGTTGGCGGTGAAAGTGAATGCACCTAAAACAATCGATAAAAGCATTGCACGTTTTGTCATAAACATTACTCCTTTTGAGTTTTGAACGACTACCTCGTGGTAGCGGGAGCCATTGTAGAATGCAAATATGACAGTTTTATGACAGTTTAAAGGCAACTTATTGCACAAAAGTGCGGGTGCTTTTGACCCAAGTTTTATTCAAAAAGAGAAAGTGAGAAAGGTTTTTCTATTAATTATTCGGCAATCTATTTTTTCTACTAAATTAGCCTTGAAACTTGTGTATAATGCCCCATATTCAAAAAACGTTTAAATAATAGAAGTCATTTATGGGAAAGAAAAAACGTTCAGCCAGTTCATCTCGCTGGTTAAATGAACACTTTAAAGATCCTTTTGTACAAAAAGCACATAAGCAGAAATTGCGTTCTCGTGCGTATTTTAAATTAGATGAGATTCAACAAACGGATCGTTTGTTTAAACCAGGTATGACTGTTGTTGATCTAGGCGCGGCACCCGGTGGGTGGTCACAATATGTGGTGACGCAAATTGGCGATAAGGGACGTGTGATTGCGTGTGACATTTTAGAAATGGATCCTATCGTGGGGGTGGATTTCCTGCAGGGCGATTTCCGTGATGAAAATGTATTAGCCGCACTGTTGGATCGTGTTGGCGATGGAAAAGTGGATGTGGTGATGTCTGATATGGCGCCCAATTTCAGTGGTATGCCGTCTGTTGATATTCCACGCGCCATGTATTTAGTGGAGCTTGCATTGGACATGTGTAAGCAAGTATTAGCGACAAAAGGCAGTTTTGTCGTCAAAGTTTTTCAGGGTGAAGGTTTTGATGAATACTTAAAAGAGATTCGTTCTCTCTTTAGTGTTGTAAAAGTACGGAAACCTGAGGCTTCTCGAGGACGTTCTCGTGAGGTGTATATTGTTGCGACAGGCTATAAACAGTAAAATAGTGCGATTTTTAGGTGGTATTTTGCTAAATAATGGCTATTGATGGGATAATTTCCAATTTCATAACAAATATAGTAATCTTGCAACAAATTATTAACGTTAAACAAAAAGAGGTCAAACCTTGAACGATATGGTAAAAAATTTGGTCCTTTGGATTGTTGTTGCTGTTGTGATGATGACAGCATACCAAGGCTTTAATTCAACTTCGTCAGGAAACACCACTGACTATACGACGTTTATTACTGATTTAGGTAATGATCAAGTTCGTCAGGCACGTTTTGATTACAATGAAATTTATGTAACCAAATCGGATGGTTCAAAATATACGACAGTGATGCCGTTAAATGACGATAAATTACTGAACGATTTATTAAATAAGAAAGTAAGAATTGAAGGAACGCCTCCAGAAAAACGAGGATTCTTCTCACAGATCTTAATTTCGTGGTTCCCAATGTTATTGTTGATTGGGGTGTGGTTATTCTTTATGCGCCAAATGCAAGGTGGCGGCAGTAAAGCGATGAGCTTCGGTAAAAGCCGTGCGCGTATGATGACGCAAGAGCAAATCAAGACGACTTTTGCCGATGTGGCAGGCTGTGACGAAGCAAAAGAAGAAGTCGCAGAAATTGTCGATTTTTTACGTGATCCTGGTAAATTCCAAAAATTAGGAGGAAAAATTCCTAAAGGGATTTTAATGGTTGGGCCTCCAGGTACTGGTAAAACCTTACTAGCCAAAGCGATTGCAGGGGAAGCCAAAGTCCCTTTCTTTACTATTTCGGGTTCTGATTTCGTTGAGATGTTTGTCGGGGTTGGGGCATCACGTGTACGTGATATGTTTGAACAAGCGAAGAAAAACGCACCGTGCTTAATTTTCATTGATGAGATCGATGCAGTCGGTCGTCAGCGTGGCGCGGGTTTAGGTGGGGGACATGATGAACGTGAACAAACCCTTAACCAAATGCTTGTAGAAATGGATGGTTTCGAAGGGAATGAAGGTGTCATTGTCATCGCTGCAACTAACCGCCCAGATGTACTTGACCCAGCATTAACGCGTCCTGGTCGTTTTGACCGCCAAGTTGTCGTAGGTTTACCTGATGTGCGTGGTCGTGAACAGATCTTAAAAGTACATATGCGTAAAGTCCCCGTTTCACCAGATGTTGATGCAATGACGTTAGCACGCGGCACACCGGGCTATTCTGGGGCAGACCTTGCAAACTTAGTGAATGAAGCTGCATTGTTTGCTGCGCGTACGAATAAACGTCTCGTGACGATGTTGGAGTTTGAAAAAGCAAAAGACAAAATTAATATGGGACCTGAACGTCGTACCATGATCATGACCGATAAGCAGAAAGAGTCAACGGCTTATCATGAGGCAGGGCATGCAATTGTAGGCTATATTGTGCCAGAACATGATCCCGTGCATAAAGTGACGATCATTCCTCGAGGTCGTGCATTAGGGGTAACCTTCTTTTTACCTGAAGGCGATCAAGTTAGCATTAGCCAGAAACAATTAGAAAGTAAGTTATCTACTTTGTATGCGGGTCGTATTGCGGAAGATTTAATTTATGGAGAAGAAAACATCTCAACAGGGGCATCAAATGATATTAAAGTGGCGACCAATATCGCACGTAATATGGTGACCCAATGGGGCTTCTCTGACAAGCTGGGTCCAATTTTGTATTCAGAGGACGAAGGCGAAGTCTTCCTTGGTCGCTCCATGGCAAAAGCAAAACATATGTCTGATGAAACGGCTCATGCGATTGATGAGGAAGTGCGTGCGATTGTGACTCGCAATTATGCGCGTGCAAAACAAATCTTAATCGATAATATGGATATTTTACATGCGATGAAAGACGCATTAGTAAAATATGAGACAATCGAAGAAGAACAAATTGAGCAATTAATGAAGCGTCAACCTGTGACGCCACCATCGGGTTGGGAAGAAACAGAATCTTCTCCATCTCCGCAGGCTCAAGCGCCGAAAGCCGCGTCTGAAGATGTGGCAGAGTCGACACAACAGACTCAAGACGAAGAATAATTTGTCGTGAATGAAAAACCTCTTTAATCAATATTAAAGAGGTTTTTTTGTTAGTTCATCCAACTCGTTTTGATAAGAAATGATTTTTTCCCTTTCAATATTTCGCTATAATTAACCGCACTTTTTTTGATAATTATAACCCATGAAATTATACGCAAATAATAAAGTCTTAGACCTATCCACGCCTCAAATTATGGGGATTTTGAATTTCACACCTGACTCATTTTCAGACAGTGGTCAATTTTTTGATTTAGATAAAGCACTGCAGCATGTCGAAAATATGTTGAGGGCGGGAGCGACAATTATTGATATTGGGGGAGAATCTACACGTCCAATGGCAGAAGAAGTGACGGTAGAACAAGAGTTAGCACGTGTTATTCCTGTTGTTGAGGCAGTAAAACGTCATTTTGATTGTTGGATTTCTGTTGATACTTCAAAGGCAGAAGTGATGAACGCCGCGGCTGAAGTGGGGATGGATCTGATTAATGATATTCGTGCATTACGTGAACCCAAGGCACTAGAGACCGCTGCAGCTTTGGATTTACCCGTCTGTATTATGCACATGCAAGGTCAACCTCGTACGATGCAGCAGAATCCACAATATGATGATGTGGTTGCAGAGGTTTTGGCATTTTTACAACAACGAACGGCGCAATGTATTGACGCAGGTATTCGATCAGAAAATCTGATTTGGGATATGGGATTTGGGTTCGGTAAAACTGTTGAACACAATTATAAATTGTTGCAAAACTTATCTCACTTTTGTGAGCGTGGTATACCTGTTTTAGCGGGACTATCAAGAAAATCGATGATCGGCGCGGTATTAAATAAGCCCGTTGAACAACGCGTGATTGGGAGTGTGACTGGCGCGCTCATTGCTGCGATGCAAGGCGCAAAAATTTTACGAGTGCATGATGTAGATGAAACGGCTGATGCACTAAAAATCTGGTTAGCAACACAACAAGTTTAATAAAAAGGATAATTCAAATGGCAGAACGTAAATATTTTGGTACGGATGGCGTACGTGGAAAAGTGGGGACAGCGCCCATTACATCTGATTTTGCACTGAAGTTAGGTTGGGCTGCGGGTAAAGTCTTAGCCACACAAGGATCACGTACTGTTTTAATTGGTAAAGATACTCGTATTTCTGGTTATATGTTGGAGTCAGCATTAGAAGCAGGACTCGCCGCAGCTGGTTTATCTGCTGCATTCACGGGACCTATGCCAACACCTGCTATCGCTTATTTAACACGTACGTTCCGCGCAGAAGCGGGAATTGTGATTTCAGCCTCGCATAATCCGTATTATGACAATGGGATTAAGTTTTTTTCAGCACAAGGAACAAAATTACCAGATGATGTGGAAGAGGCAATTGAAGCGATGTTAGATGAGCCGATTGATTGTGTTGAATCGGCGGATCTAGGACGTGCAAGTCGAATTACTGATGCAGTAGGACGTTATATTGAATTTTGTAAAAGTACGTTCCCCGCACATTTAAGTCTTGAAAATTATAAAATTGTTGTCGATTGTGCGAATGGCGCCACTTATCATATCGCGCCTAATGTAATGCGCGAGTTAGGTGCTGATGTGATTGAGATCGCTACTCAGCCGAATGGTATGAATATTAATGAAAAGTGCGGTGCAACGGACATTAAAGCGTTACAAGATAAAGTGTTAGAAGTGAAAGCAGATGTCGGTTTAGCGTATGATGGCGATGGTGACCGTTTGATCATGGTGGATCATTTAGGTAACAAAGTCGATGGTGACCAAATTTTATTTATTATTGCTCGTGAAGCATTACGTGCTGGCCATTTAAAAGGTGGGGTCGTGGGGACATTAATGAGCAATATGAGCCTTGAGCTTGCATTGAAACAATTGGGGATTCCATTTGAACGTGCGAATGTTGGCGATCGTTATGTGCTAGAAAAAATGCAAGAAAAAGGATGGTCATTTGGTGGCGAAAATTCAGGTCATATCATTATTGCAGATAAAAATACGACAGGTGATGGAATTATTGCCTCTCTAGCTGTCTTAACGGCCATGGTGCAACACAATTTATCGCTAAATGAATTAGCTCGAGCAGTTCCTTTGTTTCCACAAGTATTAATTAATGTGCGTTTTGCAGGTGGTGCAAATCCATTAACATCTGAAGCAGTAAAAAAAGTGGCAGCTGATGTTGAGCAGCGTCTTGCTGGTAAAGGGCGTATTTTATTACGTAAGTCAGGTACGGAGCCATTAATTCGTGTCATGGTTGAGTGTGAAGATGCGGAATTAGCACAGCAATGTGCTGAAGAAATTGCAGATGTTGTTCGCGCCAACTAATTTTTTCTGATGAATAAACTGTGCATGAATTTGTACAGTTTATTTTTTTATGGAGAATCATTTATGGATATTTTTGTGATGCGTCATGGTGAGGCGGAGTTAATGGCGAAATTCGATAAGGATCGTCACTTAACCTCTCGTGGCATACAGCAAGCCATTGCACAGGGAACGTGGTTAAAGTCTAACGCACAATTAGACAAAGTGCTTGTCAGTTCTTATGTCCGTGCGCAAGAAACATTTGAGCAGATTAATCTTGTTTATGATAATCAGCTTGTTCACTGTGCAGAAGTATGGGAGGGGATTACGCCTTATGGCAATGCACACACCGTCGTGAGCTATTTAGATTGGTTAGCCGATCAGGGCGCAAAATCCGTTCTATTGGTGTCGCATTTGCCTTTGGTGGGGGAAATTGTCTCAGCACTTTGTGGGCGTAATCCAATTAGTTTTTACCCTTCCACAATTGCGAAAATTGAGCGGAATCAGTCGTCAGGTATTCTCATTCAGGCGAAATACCCAGAATAACGAAACATAACCTATTGCGCCTAAATAAAGAATAATGTGCTAATTTGTTTTAAAATTAAACAATTTTAAAAGTTCAATGATTTACATTAATTCACAAAGAAAAAAGAAATATCCTTGTTTTTATTGTCTTTTTCAATAGGTTAATTATTTATTCTGTCGGGGTAAAATGTGATAAATAAATTTTAACTGAGTAAAAAAGTGTAAATAATGATGTATTTTTTTGCTAATTTAATACACACTATATGAAGCAAAGTGAGATGCTTTGTGAGTTTTTGATTTTAAAAGAGTATAATCAAGGTTTTAAAAGCCTTTAGCCTCTTTTTATTTCCGAAAATACATTGGATTTTTCACTAAAAATAGTGAACAAAATCAATTTTCTATAAAATGGTTTCGGAAATAATTTGTGACACAAATGCTCATCTTTTTAGTTAAGATGAGCATTTTTATTTTATGGGTTTCATGGGCTTGTCTTTTCTGATATATATTTGTGTTGTTTTTGAAGAAGAGTGGCCAAGTTGTTTTCTTGCTAACTCATCATCAACTTTTAATGAAATATCTGTAGCTGTTTTAGCTCTTAAATCTCTCATTTGAACAACGGCAATCTCATCAGCTAATTCAGGATATTTTTCCATTGCAGCTTTACGTGTTTCTTTGAAATAATCTGTAAGTGATCTCCTTTCTAGTTTTCGTCCCCATTTATTTACAAATAACCATTGTTTCTCTTCGGTAATTCTTCGTCTAATAATCTCACTCAGCTTCCCGATAATCTCGAATCTGATTTTCTTTCCCGTCTTTTGTTGTGTAATATGCAATAGACCATCGTAAATATGAGAGCTATGGATCTTCACAACATCAATGGGGCGCTGTCCTAGTAAATATGCAACATCAATAATATCCTTCATATCATCAGAAGCACACTCATATATTTTATCGAGAATGTAATCTTCAACATAAATATCTCTATATTGAACTTTATACTTTTTAACTCCCGTAGATGGACTGATTAAATTTGTATACCCCCATTCTCTAGCTGTATTCCAGATATGATTAGCCTTAACTGAAACATCTATTAAAGCCGCATTAATGCGATTAGATTGCTTTTTAGCAGCTAATTTAGCTTGTCTTTCGCCAAGTCTTTTAGCTTGTTTTAGCATTTTTGATACTTTCATATCGTTTGCTCCTTTCTCTCTCATTTGAAAGCACACTCACTTGTTTAAATGCGCTTTTAAATAAGTCTTGATTTACTTCGCCAAGCGTGGAGGTCTTAATCAAGTAACCTTAATCCACTTAACCAAATTGTGTCGCAATCACAGACTACTTAATCAATAAGGCTATATTTGATTAACTTGTGATGTGTAGATTTTTAAAGAGCGTGAGATGTGTATCTCGTTTTGTTGTGTTTATTAAATCAAAAATTTACATCAATGTAAATATATAGTTTAATTAATAAATATTAAATTTATTAATTTTGTAAATATATGATTGATTCTAAAAGAAAAATATTTTTAAAATTTTTTGATTAATTGCTAAATTTGTGAGCTATGTCACAGAAAAGAGAGAGGGTAGAAAAATTGAAGAATTTTAGGCAAAGAAAAGCCCGTAAGTACGGGCGGTTTAAAATGATTAAACATTAAAGAATTTATGGGAAGAATCTAACTCTAAAATAACATTGTTTCTAATTTCATTAAAGATGCTTTCAACTTTATCGTAAATAACAGGAAAAATTAATTGTCCATCCAAAGAGTTTACCAAATTAAATAGAATTTGATATTTGTTGATGTCAATTAGTTCTACTTTATCATGCATTGTAAATTGTGGGCGAACTAGATTTAGATGATTGATAAATTGAATATAAGCTAAGTCAAATGCAATGCTAATCGTTTGTTTTTCTCCTGAACCTGGATTTCCCGTAAAATCTCTAATTTGAAACTTCTTGATATCCTCGTCTGAATAATATAGAAAATATTTTTTCCCGTATAAGTTATAAGAAATTTCAGAGAAAAAATTATTAAATATAGTAATTTTTTCTTTAAATGAGTCTTCTCCTTTTTCTATGTCTTTTTGGACCTTTAAAAGCTTATTGTTTTTTTCTTTTATCTGGTCATTTATATCTTTAATGATATTATATATGGCACTTTTATCCCCATAATCTAAGAGCAATGTATCTATTTTGTGGGAAAGTTTAGTATACTCCTGTAAAGATCCTGTTTTACCTAAGATAGCAAGAATCTCATTATATTGCGAAATTAAATTGTTTTTTTCTAAGTAAAGGTTAGATAAATTATCCTTTGTTCTTTTTATTAACCTGCTTAAATACCGTTTTTCATTTTCTAACATTGAGTTATGGAAATTTACTAATTCTTCAAATTTTTTATCAACTTTTTCAATGTAGTGAGAAACTTCATTATATAAATATTCTAGCTCATAATGTGACTTGTCTATTTTTCGGTTACTTAATGATGCAACTCTTTTCTCTGCATTTATAATTTTTATTTCATCTTTCTCAATATTATTATTAATTTTTATAATTGATAATTGTAATTCTTGAAGTTTATTTTCATCTTTTTCATAAGCTTCATTTATTTGAAAAGAGTCTCTTTTATTTGTTAATTCCTTAATCTCTTTTTCTAATAATAGTAATAGTTGTTCTAACTCGTGCTCTTTATTATTTCCATTAGATATGATGGATTTTTTATTTTTGAGATTTTTAATTTTTTTTGATAAATCTAATTTTTGTTTTAATAATTCATCTTTTTCAAACCCAAATAAGAAACTGTGTATTGCCTCATAATCAATATCTGCTGTCGCTGAGTGCAGATATTTCAAAATTTTTGAAATTTGATCTTCATCTTTTCTAATAAACTTTGGAATAAGTTGTCTGAATGATGGTTTATTATTTATATTGCGGAAAAATAATAGATTTAATTTGTCTTTAAATTTTTCTAAAGAATATATTTCTTCATTAATTATATTGGTTATAGTATCTTTTTTCTTAGATAAATCTATACTTCTTTTAATAGTAGTAACAGAATTATTTTTATCCTCAACAGTGAGAATAAAAGAGGGGTTATTTTTAAATAAAAACTGGTAGACTTGTTCATTTCTATTTTTAGACTCTTGATCTTCATAGAGTTGTTTTATTTCTCCAGCTAAGCAAAAATCAATACAACGTAGTAAAGTTGTCTTGCCTAACCCATTTGTTGATGATGATTTACTATTCGAGGGAAGTCCAACTATTAAATTCAATCCATTATGAAATGTAATTTCTCGTACTAATTCTCCATTTTCCTTGATGACTTTAAAGCTCTTTAAACGCATTTATAAATCCCCTTATTAGACAGCTTTATCACACCAATAAGGAATAACCAATCTAACGCAAACAGAAATAAGGTAAAGCCTACTCGCTGTTCTTTATAACATAAATCATATAGTTCAGATGCTGAATAGGTTTCAGATTTTAGGTTTTTTAGAATATCCGCCCCAATAATGTAAAGGCTTTTATCTGGAGAGTTTTCGTTAAGTAACATAGTTCTTTATTGGTTTCTTAAAAATTTTGCATTTTGCAAAAATGTAAAAAACAACATATGTTATATATGATAAATCATCTAAACTTTTAATACTAGTGTTTCTTATTATCTCGTCATTAATTTTATTTTCCATTTCTGAGATAACTGAATCTGGTTTTTTATTTTTAGGATCACACCTTTTATAGACTGCTTTAACATATTGTGTTGTTCTTTCTAAGAACATTGGATCTGTTTCATTATAGATCTTCATTTTATCATCTATCCTATAATAAAAATCTATATAATCCTCTAAGTCATCTTTATAAATTTCAATATTATTAAAATCAATCTTTTCTTTTATTGTATATTCCCCTATATTAAGCTCCTGATAAGTCACATCTTCACGAACGATATTTGATAAATAATTTAATATATTTGTAATAGAAGATTCTTTTTTTTGCTCTAGGGAAATTATATTATTTATATCTCCAAACGCAATTTGGTTATTATTTCCTTTGTTAGATACTCTTTGATTATCGTTGAACATTTGAATCTCTCCCAGAAATAATATTATTGTCACCTTTATTAGATATTTTGTTTTTATTTGATACAGATATATTTATTTTATATAAAATAGCGCTTGTCAAAAAGAGAGATATAATACTTGCTATACCAGCTATTAATATAAAATAATTATTATTGACAATATAATGAATTAATTCTTCCATAATTTACCTTTTTCCTGATTTTTTTGCAGTAATACATAACACTTTATATTAATCACAATACCTTTTAATCACAAAGCACAGACCACCAGAAGACTTTGCTATCAACCACCACGCCAGATTTGGCGACCTATAATATTTAATTCACTTAATTGATCCTCGCCTACTTCAATTGGCTTATATTCAGGATTAAAGCTAAGCAGTGTGATTTTGTCGCCATTGCGTACAACTTGCTTGATATAAAAATTGTTTTTATACGTTAAAGCGTAGATCTCACCATCAACAATATCCGTATCGTGAATATTAACAATCACAGTGTCCCAATCTTTTAAAACTGGATACATACTGTGTCCACGAACAAACATTGCTTTGCAGCTTTCTGGTGTTAGATTTTTCTGTTTAAACCAAGCCTGTCTAAATAATAAAGGTTCTTCTGATTTTCTAGGTATCCATTCAACAACACACCCTTTGCCCGTTCCAGCTGATAGTTTCACATCATATAAATCGATCTCAATGTGAGTGTCGCTGTAATCCTTATCTTCTATTACTGCGACTTCATTTTTATCAAGAATATCTTCACTACCTAATAGCCAATTCACTGAATATCCATATTTCTCGCAAATCAATCTAGCTGAATCAATACTAATTTTTCCATTTTTAAACCAATTATTTACAGCTTGAGGAGTTTTGTTTGACACTCTAGCTAGCTCTGCCTTGCTTGCCCCAGACTCATCTAATATTTGCTGTAATCGTTCAATGACAAGTTTGTCTCTGTTATCCATATAGTCCTCCATTTTTCAAAGTGTAAACAAAATGTTTACTTTTGCAATAAATCTAATGTTTACATTGGTAAACTTATGATTTATTATTATTGTTGGATTTAATCAATTAAATGTTGAGGTATTTATGACACCTATTGAAAAAGCAATTCAGGCTGTTGGCTCTCAAGCCAAATTGGCTCAGGCAGTAGGAAAAACATCTCAATTTATTTATCGGATGAAAAAATCTGGTGGAAAAATTTCTACTCAAGATGTTTCTGCCGATAAATGGAAAGAGGTAACTGGTCTTCCTAAAAGCGAGTTATTCCCTGAGTTTCAGGATTAACTTACCAACTAACTAAAAAACAATCTTCAAGAAAAAGGAATCTTTTTAATGAACAGTAAGGAAATTCAAAGACTACTACACAGAGACTGTAAAAACAGTTCTGGTGGTATCACATCACTGGCTTACACGCTAGAGAAAGCGTAGAGGTTTACTGTCTGATAATACTGACTGGGAAAACGAGCAAGCAAGGTTAGATAGCATTGGCATTAGTGGTGGATTCTATGAGCAAGAAAATGAGCGTTGATGAACAGATAGAACATCTGCTCACAGATCATAAAATCTTACTCTTTCGTTATGATGCATCATTAAGACGAGAAATAGTAAAGCGACTCAATAAACTGCAAAAACAGATGTTGAGCCGTATTTCTGCTGTTGGGCTGGAAAATGCAAATAAAAGAGATGTAGCAAAGTTACTTCGCGAGATTAAAGAACTCATTAAAAGTTACTATGCTGAAATGTATAAATTTACAGATGGCGAGTTACAAAGCCTTTTGCTAATTGAAGTTTTGGCAGTAAGGGAAATATATAACCTGTCTGTAAAATTCGATTTATTCAACCAAGTGCCTGACTACAAATTAAAAGCCAATAAAACCGCCCAAATCGTCGCAGGGTCGCCTTTGTCTGATTGGTTTGATAAGCAGGGTAGCGATCTAAGTTTTAAGTTTTCTGGTCTAATTAGACAAGGAATTTTGGACGGTAAAGAGACAAACAGAATCATCACAGAGGTTAGAGAGCTTATGGACTCTTCACGTCGTTCTGCAGAAACATTGGTAAGAACATCTGTAATGAAAGTTAATGACGAAGCTCACAAGCTTTTGCGTGATGAAAATGAGGATATTATTAAGGGTGAGCAACATATTAGCACTCTTGATACGAGAACATCAGAAGTTTGTCGTGTTAGGGATGGGTTGGTTTGGGATTTGGAGAAAAAGCCAGTTGGCGATCACAGTGTCCCATACCAAAGACCGCCATTGCACCCAAATTGTAGATCAACCTTGCGTCTAATTATGAAATCTTGGCGAGAGTTAGGCTTTGATGTCGATGAAATTCCAGAAAGCACTAGAGCCAGCATGGATGGACAGGTAAAAGCTAACATCACTTATGAAGATTGGCTTAAAAACAAAACTAAGGCGCAACAAGATGAAATCTTAGGCAAGGGTAAGGCTGACTTATGGCGAAATGGTGTTATCACTTTTCGGGATATGCTTGATCAGTCTGGGCGCCCTTTGACACTCAAAGAACTTAGAGAGCAGTTTAAATTAGGTGGTGTTGAAGGTGCCGTAAATGCTGTTTATAAACGCGCAAGTGAATTAGAGCCAGCATTTACAAATGACATGTTATCCATTGTTAAGCAATCTAATGGCTATTTAGATGGGTTAGATTACAAGGTGATGAATTTAAGTCAATTTCCGAATCAGCACCAATTATTTTAGATGTAGTTGCTGAGTATATGGGGAAATCTAGAGCGGAAGTTCAAAAGTTAGCTTCTGAAGGAAAACTTACCTCTAAAATTCTTTTTGAATCAATCAATAGTGCTTCTGGAAAGATTTCCGAGTCATTTAAGAAAATGCCCCTAACCTTTGGTCAATCAATGACCTTGCTACAAAACTCTGTATTAAAATGGGTTTCTGAAATTAATACCTCCACTGGTATTGTTGGTGGTTTACTAAAAATAGTTGAAATTGGCATTAATAAAATTATTGACTTTCTCAAGACACCAGTTGAGATGCTTAACTATATTTCTGATAAATTTGGAAATGGAAATTTAGTTGATACATCTGGCTGGAAAGTTGATTTAAGTGATTTTAGACTAGAAATTACGCAAACCGAAAATGATATTAAGGATAGATTAGGTAATGCTTTAACAGAAGCTTTTAATCAAGATTATATCAAAACTGCTATTGATGGAACATTTAGCTATCTTGTTGGAGCTGGTGATAGATACTTATCCAAACTAAAAGAGCAAGGTGATAAATCTACTGAGTCACACAGGCAAAATGAGAATCTCAGAACTCAAATTAGTGAGAAAGCAGCTCAAGAGCGGATTAAACTGCTTGAGAAGTACATGCCAGAAATCAAAATCCGAAACGAGCTACAAAAGCAATTAAGAGAGATTAATCAGCTACACAGAAGCGGTTTAATTGGTACCCAAGATGCTAAGTATATATCCGATAAAGCAAGGTGGGATTCTGCTTATGAGTTAGCTGATGTTGCCAAAGAAAAAGCCGTGAGTTTTGAAGATAAGTTCAAAGGAACTTACGATCCAGCTCAAGATGAAATGAATAGAACCATTAGATAGGATTAGAGAGCTTGGCGATGCAAGTGTTCCGTTTTCTTTTGATGTTCATGCAATGATTTATAGTGAAAATGCTCCAGCCTTAGAATATGAACTACACAAAGCATTCATAAATAAACAAATAAATAAAGTTAATCCTAGGAAAGAGTTTTTTAAAGTTTCTCTTGCTGAGATTAAAGCAAAAGCTGAAAAGTTAGGTGCTGAAGTTGAATTTACAATGGTCGCTGAAGCAAGAGAATTTTACGAGTCTCAAGCATTAGAAAAAGAAAATCAACAAGGGAAAATAGCTAGATTAGACGATATCGATAATATCATAAATAATATTTAAAAATACGCCCCTTGACCTAGAGGGGCTTTTTTATTACATCAAAAAAACAAACCCCAAACACTGCGAATGTTTGGGGTTTTTATACCTCACTTACTCAAAATCAGTAATCGATGTCTCATTGAGTTTTGGATGAATGCGGTCTAAGTTTTCATAGAAAGTCTCTCTATCTTTGGATAATTTAAGTATCGTAATAATAGACGACAGATGCTCCCTTAATTTAGGGTGACCAATATCTTCAGTTAAAAACTGATGAAGTTTAGCTTTTTTGGCCTCTTTAGATGCCATTCTTTTGAGTTCGGGTAACAATTCAGGGGCAAGTCTTGAATAAACCGCATTATTAGTGATATGCCCAAAGAATTGTGGAAATTGATTGTTTTTAAGTGGCGGGTATTTTACACCATATAAACGGCATAATTCTTTGTAGTAGTCTACTGGGAAGGTTTTAATCCACGGTTGAAGCTCTTTAGCTACAAAAGCTTCAAAGATTTTAGCCAACGCATCTTTTGCTCGGCTATCTTGGTAACCAGTTACTTCATCTACAAGTGCAACAATACCAACTTTAGCCAGTGAACGTACTAAAATTTCTGCCTTCTGAGCAGTGTCAAATTGTGCTTTTGTTAGTACTTTTTCCTCCCTTGCTCTTAAATAAACATCACATACAATAGGGAGGATTGTTGCATCGTAACCTTCTTTAATTTGACCATCTTTAGTTTTAAATTTGATACGCTTGATCACATTAATAACATCTTGATTTATAAAAGGTTTTAGGTTCTTTGCATCCATAAAAGCAGGCAAGTTGATCACCTCTTCATTTTCAACAATTGAAGCACCTCTTGCTCCACGATTTGGACGATTTAGAGCTTGGAAAACTGATGCACTTGATATAATTCGAACATCATTTTCAAGTACAGCAACATCAAGCGAAGTTTCACCAATTTTTAAAATTCCCTCGTGAATAGCGAGTGGTATTTCACTAAGTTGTTTTTTCTTTTCCCAGCGGAGTTGAGCGGCTTTTTTCGCACGTTCTTTACGTTGTTCAGGTGTTAAAGTCTGTTTTGTCATAGAGGTTCCTTTTACTAAATTAATCACTTTTATTAGCATAATGCTAAATTAAAATTAATTCAAGCATAATTTAGCAATTGACATTACAGAATTTGAGTAGTAATATTTTTTCAAGGTGTCGAAACCTTAACAACAAGCGGTAATCCGCACCCGACAGCATGGCGGTTTTTTTATGCGTAAAATTTGTGATCTGTTTCTTTCTCTCAAGAATTTTGATTACGCATACCCAAAATTTATCTATGCCGAGAGGGTGAGGAATACAAGACCCGAAAGGGAAATAACTCCAGCCTACTTGTTGAGGCTTTCGAACCTCTTGGCACCCTAATTCTAGGGTTATCTAAATATCGAAAAATGCAACAAGGAGACAATTATGTCTAATCAAATCTCAACTCAAACTCAAACTCAAACCATCTCTTTTCATGGATCTCAATTAATTACTTTAAAAGTCGATGATGTAATCTATACAGCGGTTAAACCAATCGTTGAAGCATTAGGCTTGTCTTGGAGTTCTCAGCATAGAAAACTTGAAAATTCAAAAGGTAAGTTCAACTGTGCTCATATGAGCATAGTTGCCGAAGACGGTAAATTGCGTGAAATGCTCTGTATGCCACTTAAAAAACTCAATGGCTGGTTATTTAGCATTAATCCTGAAAAAGTGCGGTCAGATTTAAAAGAAAAAGTAATCCAATACCAAGAAGAATGTTTCGAGGCACTTTATAACTATTGGTATCACGGCAAAGCAGAAAGAAAAACCACCACAGACGAAAGAACAGGACTAAGACAAGCAGTGAGTAAATTAGTCAGTCAGAAAGGTTTAATCTATTCAGATGCCTACTCACTTATTCACCAACGCTTTAATGTGCAACATATTGATGAACTGACAGCAGAACAAGTCCCAATGGCGGTAGAGTATATTCATAAGATCGTTTTAGAGGGCGAACTGATTACAGATACATCGCCAAAAATTAAAGAAGATGAAATTGTCGTGCCTTACAATGTGTTTTATTCTTTATATAAACACGGACAACGTGGGCGACAATTAGGATATGAGGTGAGTATTTTATTGGATTCCTTGTTGAAATTATTAGGTGCAGAATACGGAAGACCTAAGCTCACAGGCTTAGCCTATGATTGCCAAGCGCAATGTATCCACTGGTTAGATTTAGCTGAAAAGATTATTGATAAGAGAAATTTAACTGGAGTAAGAGCATAAAACCACTGAAAAACCGACCGCACTTTTTATAGTGCGGTTGAAAGAATAGACTGTTTTTGTTATGTTTGAAGATAAGTATTGATTTGTTCAACATCGTATAGATGGCTTAGAAAATGGTATTTTTGTCCATTTGACACTTGGGTAGGTTCAACATCGTATAGATGGCTTAGAAAATTGCTTTTATTTTGATGACTTAATCCAGGTAGTTCAACATCGTATAGATGGCTTAGAAATAGTAAATCATGTAGGCATGATAACCGCTTACGTTCAACATCGTATAGATGGCTTAGAAATTATCTGCAATTTATGAAATCTCAATATAGAAAATAGGCTTGACGTGAAACTTAGATAAAATGGCGTTTAGCCCTTTATATTAATCTTTGACATTGTCTTGTTTTCGGTTCTTACTCTTAATAAAGCTTTACAGTGTCACATTGAGTTTTTCGGAAAAATTAATATAGTATCGGAAATAAAAGATGCATTATAGCTATACTTTATTGATTTTAAAGACATATTATCTAAAATATTAAAAAAGCACACATTTATTTTAAACCTCAAAATTTAGGAGAAATGATGAAAAAATCAGTATTAGCTGCATTAGTATTAGGCGCAAGTTTAACTGTAACGGGTTGCTTTGATAAAGAGAGCAAAGCGGGTCAAGAAGTTGAAAAAGCAAAATCTAGCGTTGTTGAAGCGAAAGATGCCATAGTAAGCGCAGCTGGTGAAGTGAAAAACTCCGCAGCAGAGAACGCAAAAGAAGTGAAAGACGCGGCAGCAGTGAAAATGGAAGAAGCCAAAGCTGCAATAACAGAAGCAAAAGACGCAGCAGCTGAAAAAGCGACTGAAATGAAAGATGCTGCAGCAGCGAAAATGGAAGAAGCCAAAGCTGCAATGACAGAAGCAAAAGACGCAGCAGCTGAAAAAGCGACTGAAATGAAAGATGCTGCAGCAGCGAAAATGGAAGAAGCCAAAGCTGCAATGACGGAAGCAAAAGACGCAGCAGCTGAAAAAGTGACTGAAATGAAAGATGCTGCAGCAGCGAAAATGGAAGAAGCCAAAGCTGCAATGACGGAAGCAAAAGACGCAGCAGCTGAAAAAGCAACTGAAATGAAAGATGCTGCAGCAGCGAAAATGGAAGAAGCGAAAGCCGCAATGACAGAAGCAAAAGACGCGGCTGCTGAAAAAACAACGGAAATGAAAGATGCTGCCGCTGTGAAACTAGAAGAAGCGAACGCTGCAGTAAAAGACGCTAAAGATGCCGTTGTTGAAAAAGTAGAAGAAGCAAAAAAATAAGTTATTAGTTTAAATAACGAAATGTTTTTATTAAAAATAGCGGAATATTCCGCTATTTTTATTTATTGAGACAAGAGATATTGGAAATTGAGTTTATCTTTTTCTGCAAAAATTCGTACCGCTTGGTGTCGGTATTCTGATGGGATCTTTTCTTGGTATAAAAAACGGCTACTCACGGCGACAAATTCCGCATCTAAATATTGAGTATACACTGAACCAGTGTTGGTATTAACGCCTGCCATTGCTCGCCCTAATAATTTTCCGTAAATATGTACATTCCCATCTGCAGCCACTTCTGCGCCCGCTTCAACATTGCCATGAATAATTAAATCACTATTTTTGGCATAAATGACTTGTTTTGCTTGAACATCTTGATGAATGATTTTTACTGGTAAATAGCGAGGTTCAGGCAGAATGTCAGATAATTCTCCACTTTTGCCTAATAAAGGCAGATTTGCTGTCAAAATTAATTCTTTTTGTAAATGATTTTGCCAGTCTGATACACCGATAATTTGGATATTAAACTCAGCAAATAATGCTTTTAATGCGGTTAAATCCATTTTTTCAAGCGTAGGGGTAAATTGAATAATGACAGCGATATTTTGGAAAATAGAGGGAGAGGATTTGATTTTCTTTGCTAATGAACGTTTGATGGTCGTCAGACTTGCGCTATTTAATGTAATAAAGATCGATGAAAATTGTCCTGTTCGAAACTCTACAATATCCTGTGCCATAATTAATTCCAAATGTTCAAATTGCGTGTTTCAATCATAAATAATTGTGTTAGGATCAGCAAATCTTTTTTGGATAAATTGAGAGCAAAATCAATGTTATGTGCAATTTATAAAAGTAAACGAAAAGTTGGTACTTATCTTTATGTTGCGAAGCGTGATCACTTTGATGCTGTACCGGATAGCTTACGGGAAGTCTTTGGAACGCCTATTTTTGTGATGATGTTTAATTTAGCAGGCAATAAACCCCTTGTGAATGCCGATAAAACAGAAGTAGAGGCAAAAATTCGTGAGCAAGGGTTCTATTTACAGATGCCAAAAGAAGATGATTGGCTATTTAAGTTGTAAGTGAGTTGGTGTAAATCGTGCTTTAGCTGGCATCCTGTCTAAAATACGCGCTTTATTGGCTTGGAGTGCGTCTTCTGTTGGAATATAGTCTAACCAAAGACTTGCATCAGAAGGTAGGTTTTCTGGCCAATAATATTGCACATTAAATCCCCGGGCTTTGCATTCTTGGTGTAATAGGTCATAACGTTTCTTTAGGAAGGTGAGTTTATCAAAGAAAAAACGAACATGCCCCGTTCCTAATTTATAGTCGGTTGGTTGACCTTTTAGATCAAATTTTCCTTTTGCAACCGCATTGGGAATCCGTGTTAATTCACGATGTTCTGCAAGTAAATGTTGGTCACAAAGCTCTGTTGGAGGAATGAGATTGATGCGTGTCATAGTCAATAAGCTAAGAGAAAGAGGGAGAAAGGGCGTAAAAACTACGCCGCTTGGATTATTTTAATGTTTCAATAAAGGCAGCAATACTTTGCATGTCTTCTTCAGATAAGCGAGATTTGGCGGCATTTCCTGCACCGACAATTTGTCCTTCTTTGCGTGCGGTTAATCCTTTCACAATCTCATCGGCTGTGAGGGATTTTAAGGGACGAGATTGGTTCAACGCTGATTTTTCTGCCTGGTTACCGTGACAAAATGAGCAAGGTTTAAAAAGCTGTTTACCACGTTCAGCACTGACTTCTGCTTGTGCGGGTGTGGACATGGCATAAGCCATAAGAAAGAGAGTCGCGTAAATTTTTTTCATTCATTAACCTTTAAAAAGTGTATCTAAAGCCTGATTGGGAATCAGACCCTCGAATTTATAAAGGATTTTGCCCTCTGGGTCAATAACGAAAGAGGTGGGGGTTCCGATTAATTGATAGCGTTCAGCAGTCATTTTAAGTTGATCCTTGACGATGAAGAGCTGGATTTCTCGTTTACTTACAATTGCTTGTGTATCTGCTTTTTCACCGTCTACATTGATTGCAATAATATGTAAATTATTGTTAGGGTGGCGATGTTGATATTGTTCAAAGGTTTTTAATTCATTAATACATACTCCGCACGTTTCTGACCAAAAATTGAGAAGGATGGTTTTTCCTCGCCATTCAGCCAGACTCACTTTATTACCCTGTAGATCAAATGCTGCAATCTCTGGGGCGGGATGCCCAATGACTGCGATCTCATCTTTGCATGAAAACGTGACAAAACAGAGCGCACTTAATAGGAGTGATTGCGTTAGCGTGAGTAAAAAAGTTTTAATGCGCATTGATTTCTTCTCGTAAAAATTTGCCATGTTGCAAGAAAATAGTACGATGGGAGAGTTGACCTAATTCTGGATTATGGGTCACCATTACAATTGTTCTGCCTTGTTTATTCAGCTCAATCAGTAAATCGAGCACTAGTTGTTCATTTTTCTCATCGAGATTGCCAGTCGGTTCATCTGCGAAGATAACGGGAGGTTGGTTCACTAAAGCACGCGCAATGCAAACACGTTGTTGTTCTCCGCCTGAAAGTTGGCTGGGTCTGTGATCAAAGCGGTGGGTGAGCCCGACTTGTGTTAAGACTGCTTTAGCTGCGTCTTCATCCACTACACTGTGATAATGTTGTGCCAGCATGACATTTTCGAGAGCGGTTAAGTAAGGAATCAAGTGGAATTGTTGGAAAACGAGACCAATTTTTTCTGCTCGGAAACGTTGTCTTCCAATTTCATCCAACTGTGCGGCATCAATACCATCCAGTATGACTTTCCCTTCTGTTGCGGTATCTAGCCCAGTTAAGATATTCATTAATGTGGTTTTCCCAGAGCCAGAAGCGCCCATAATAGCAACAAATTCGCCTTGCTTAATCTGGATTGTAATATCTTCCAGAGCAGTCACTTGGTCAAATCGTTTATATAAATGTTGTGTTTCAATCACATAGGCTGACATAGTTTACCTTTCACTAATCTATCCGCAGTGAAGCTCTGCGGGGTTGGGGTTATTTGGATGAAATAGGGGCTATTCTTCCCCTTTCAATACGTTTGCAGTTTGGATGTCTAATGCGCGACGTGTGGGCACAATTACCGCAATAAAGGCAACCAATAAGGATACGATGACCGTAATCGGGATAACGGGTAAACGCATATCAATGGAGGCTTTAAATACCGTCAATCCCAAAACTTGTGCGAGTAAATAACCAATTATGATACCAGCGAATATCGCACACACTGCAATAATGAAAATTTCTGTTCCAATTTGTTTGATAATATCTTGCTGTTTGGCACCGAGTGCTTTTTGTAGCGCAAATTCTTTTGCTCGTTCACCTACGATTGCAATTAATGTGGTGTTGACGCAGAGTGTCGCGAGAATCAAGATCACAATTGAAATCAACCCCATCAGACCTTTTATTTTCTCTAGAATTTGTCCTTCTGAGGCAGAAACTTTACGAATTGGGCGAATCGTTAAATCAGGGTATTGTTGTTGTAATTGGTGCGCGAACTGTTCTACTTGTCCCTCGTCATTTTTAACATTAAGGAGAGCATTAGTGGCTTGTCCTTCTTTTTCTAACCAATGTTGTGCAAACGTGATGTTCACGAT
This sequence comes from Pasteurella multocida subsp. multocida OH4807, assembly GCA_000973525.1. NCBI lineage: Bacteria > Pseudomonadati > Pseudomonadota > Gammaproteobacteria > Pasteurellales > Pasteurellaceae > Pasteurella > Pasteurella multocida. The sequence goes on from CP004391.1 coordinate 2,056,908, forward strand.
TAGCATATTGTCTGTCGCATCACCTGATTCAACAATCGCTTTGATATTAAAATGGTGTTTTTCAACCGCATTTTTACTTAACGTAATTTTATCTCCTACTTTGAGGTTTAAACGATTAGCAAGGGTTTTGCCAATCATGGCGTTGCGTTTATCAAAATTCACACCAATTTGTGAACCAGTAATTTGCCAATAGGGTGCTAAGGTTTTCATCGATTCAAACCAGACACCCATGATAACAATTTTTTCTAACTCACTGCGTGTGACACCATATAAATAAGGGCTTGCTGCACTGATTAATCCAGAAGGGGCACTGTGTATGATCTGCTGTAGTTGTTCTTCTTGAAGGAAGCCATGGGTTGTGGAGCCAATGTAAAAATTGGCGCCGAAGGTGCGCAGTTCTTGGCTCATTTTCGTATTGATATCGAAATACACGGCTGCCATGGCAGTCACAATACTGGCACCTACTGTTAATGCAGAAAAAATAATCAAGACCCGTTGTAAACGCAGGCGTAATGCACGAAAAATTAAGCGCCAGAACATAGAACCTGTATTATTGGCGACCATATAGCACCTCTACGGGATATAAGCGTGCGATGCGGTGGGCAGGAAACCAAGTGCCAACCAATGCGATCAATATTGAGAGTACCAACACACAGGGCACAACGATCCAGGTAAAATCAAGTGGGGAACCAAATAATGTACTGCCAATAAATTTAGCTAATCCCCAGCCTGCAATACATCCTAGGACTCCCCCTAAAAGTCCGCTGATCATCGCCTCACAATAAAATAATAAAACGATTTGCCATTGATAAGCACCGAGTGCTTTCATTAAGCCGATTTCTTTACTACGTTCAATAATCGTGGTCGTCATTAACGAGGCAATGCCCATTGCTGCTGCAAGGATAGCCGCAACTGTAACGACCGCTAATAGCAGTTGAATTTTTTCAATCACGACACCTTCTGAGGCGGCGACTTGCCAAATAGGGCGTACGATGGCACCAGAAATGGCTTCTTCTAATTGGTGTGAAATGGAGGAAACATAAGCAGTACAATACCAACGGTCGTATTCTTCAGCATCTAATCCGTCTACATTAGCACGTGCCTTACGTGATAATTCATTTTCTGGCACAGTTAATGCAGAGACCTTAATTGCTTGTACTTTGCCATGTAAATTAAGCAGCATTTGTACCGCACTTAGTGGCATAACCAGTTGTTGTTCTTCTGCTCCTCCTGTTGAGAGAATCCCTTTAATTTTAACATGGAGCTGGTTATTGATTTCGTCGTCTTGGTAGAAAAGTCGTAATCGATCACCAATTTGCCATTGTGATGTTTTTGCTAATTGTTCTCCGATTAAAACAGGAACGACTTCTGTGGTCATTTCTTGTCGATCGTCTACCCATTCTCCTTGAACTTTCCAGTAAGGACTGATGATTCGTTGTCCTGTGTGATATGCTTCTTCATCGGGAATTGCAATCTGATGATCGAAGAATGTGCCTAAAATTTGAATCGTTTGCAGAGGAGAGTGCGTTTCTTTTTGGGCTTGAACATTCGCGCGAAGTAGAGGCGCAAAACCAACGATATTATTACGCCAAAAAATATCTTTTATATTTGGTAACTCTTTTTCATCTAAAAAATCTTGATTTGCCAGTATGTTAACCCCGTTCGCTTCCTCTGGTAAAACGGCATGGCTTGCTGGTTCAATTAAGATATTGGCACCATAAGACTTCAATTCGCGAGCCATTTTATCTCCGATATCAATAGATACTGCAAGGAGTGCGGAGACCAATCCCGCGGCAAGAAAGATCGTGATGATCGCTAATAATTTACGCTTTAAACCAAATCGCCAAGATTGAATCAGCATACGAGCAAGCATTATTTCCCCCCTTCAATCTTGAGGTAGTGTTCTGGAGCATCTCGGAATAAATTGAGATTCTTTTCACTGGCAAAGAAATACGTTTTGCCTTCATAGCTGTATTTATGCTCAGTTTTCGTATTTTTGAGCGGTGTATGATCAACGGGATCAACTACATCAATTTCAACGATAGTAGAAAAATAGTTTAATCCTTCTTCTAAATTTTGTTTGTTAATCACAACATGTGTTGCGGTTTGTTTCCAGTTTTCAATTGGGACAGGGTTGCAACCACCAGGTTTACCAATGGAGGGAATAAACATCCGTACGCCACATCCCACACACACAACTTGATCCCCTTCCATTACATAACCTTGATCACCACATAAAATACATGCGTCAAAAACAGCTGCTAAACTCAAGCGATCAGGGAGACGATTAATCAAGAAGAAACGCACCGCTTTGCCGTCATCAGCAATCCAAACAAAACGATGTAACTTGCCATCTTTCACTTGTTCAATGGGAATATGGATTTGGTTGTTTTGATCCAATTTAACGGGAGTTGCCTCTGATAAACGAGGGGGTTGTGAGGCGATGCGATCCCAATAAAGCTGGCTGCTGCAGACGATAGCTAAGATAACTGTACCCCAGAGAAGTAGACGCTGTGAGACCAAAAGTGCGGCTTGTTTTTGGCGTTTTTCAATTGGGTGAGGCGTTTTTTGTACTGCTGCTTTACGTGGAATGTGAATTTTGATGATGAACACCAGCAGAATAATCAGTAATAGTGCACAACTGATATAGTTAAAGAAATTTGTGACATTACCTGATTTTGCAACAATGCTGAGACGAAGTTTAGTTAATTCTAAGACTTGCAGTTTCATCAAGGTGAGGAGAACATCACTGAGCAACGGTGTGATGAGTAAAAGTAAAATTATTGTGCTGATAAACCAAGAAAGTGCGCTTCGTTTTGGTAAGGTTTGATTTTGTTTTAATAGTAAGGTGAGCCATATTGTTACAAATAAGCATAGGAAGAAACCTAGAACAATTGCGCTACTATGTAAAATGAAATCCGTGTTGATGACATCGGTATGTGTGATAGCCGTCAGGTTAGGATCTTTTCCCCAAATTAGACCAGCAATAAATACGAATAGGATATGACCGACGTAGGTGAAGTGGATGATGCGAAAAAACTGACTGAAGTAAAATAGGAGTAAGCTAGTGAGAATAAATAAAGTGAGAGTTAATGTGACGAGTTGGCTTTTCGGTAGGCTTAAGCTTGTCACACTCCCTAAGATAAACGCAATTAGGCTATACCAAATGAGTGATTTGACATTTATTCTTGGATAGTACGCCCATGCCGCTCCAAGTAAGAGAGCAAAAGGCAAGTTATGTTGCAGGAAAAATGTAAAAAAATAATTCATGATTTTTTCCATTGGCAAAAAAGCTATGGTTCAACATCATCACATTTCCAATGTGCATCGCAATATTTGAATACTCATTGGGAATAAGAAAACGTATTTGATGAGAAGGTGCGCCTTTACGCACCTCCGCTTAGTTTATTTTAAGCCAGTGAATTTAAATTCATAGCTTACATCAAAGGGTTTCCACCAGCGTCCAACGCCTGTTTCTTCATCTGTGTGACGGTGCATGCCCGCTTTTGGTGGGGGTTCAATGTGATAAGTTAATTTATAATTACCGACCCCCATCATTTTGATGTTTAAACCATAGTGTGGACCGTCACCCGCGACCATTGGCATAAACGTCCCTTCTTGTTTTTCACCTGTATCGGTATTAACTAAGGTGTAGTTGATGGTTAAATAAGGCATCCATTCTCCTTCACCAAAGCCATTGACGTTACCTTTGATCGCATGAATATCCGCTTCTAAGTGGATATCCGATTTGGCAGCAGGTAATCCCATGCCACGAGGCTCCATATCTACAGGCTGCAGATAAACCGCCGCAATTTCCATCCCGTTCATTTCTACGGGTTCGCCGATTGGGAACTCTTTGAATGCTAGTGCAGAGGGCGCGGCTAAAATGCTGGCGAGCAAGGTGGTGGTTAAAAGTGTTTTTTTCATACTTAATCTCCTTTGAATAGGTAAGTCTGGTTTATGATGTTAAACCGTTTTTCGGCTTTGGTATTTCATGTAGAACAAAGCAAAAATAGCAGCAAAAATTAATACAACTTGTGGAAGTAAGGTTTCGAGGTAAGGATAGATTCCTAGCCAGCTAATCTCTGGTATACCTGTAATCAGTGTCGGTTCGAACAGTTTGCCTTCGATTAACTCCAGTACGCTTTTTCCTGCAAAAACAAATGCCATGAGATACATAAAGGTGCCCGTAAACATGAAGAACGGTTTTAAGGGGAGCTTGACTACAGTGTAACGCATGATCACATAACAGAGGGCGAGTATGACGATACCTACAGCAAACCCAGCCAAAAGATAGAGATAACTAACCGCACTTGTCGCGTCACCAGCTAAGGCATAATAAAATAAGACGGTTTCAGCACCTTCGCGATAAACGGCTAAGAAGCTGGTTAGCCACAAACCAATTAATGAGCCTGTTGTTAGTGCGACAGACAATTTCCCTTCTAAGTAACGTTTCCAGTTTTGCGCTTCGACTTTTGAGAGTAACCAATAACTCATCATAAACAACATGACAACCGCGAACATCATGGTAAACCCTTCTAACAATTCACGGCTTGCTCCTGCGTTAGCGAACAGCAATTGGAATGCCGCCGCAGTGACTACACTCGCAATTAAAGCAATATAGACAGACTGACGAATAACGGGCAGTTTATCTTGATGATGATTTTTAATGAGATATGTCACAATTGCCGCGACGATCAATAAGGCTTCCAACCCTTCTCGTAAAATAATCAATAGGCTATAAATGAACATTGACCAGTGGCTTTGCTGCCCACCTTGTAACATATTGACCGCTTGAGTTAAGCCTTGTGCAAGACCTAAAGCTTGTTTTTGTAACTGTTCATGGCTTGCGCGAGTGTTTATTAAGCTCACTAAGCGAGTAAAGTACCCTTCAAGTTCGGTTTTGATATGACTGTCTCGTGAACCGATTTTATTTTCCATTCCGCTGCTTTCAAACACATCAAAGTAGGTATCTTGGACGGCAAGCATGGCTTTTTTCTGTTCGCCTTGTTGATATAACGTGATAGCTTGCTGAATACGCTGGTTAATTTCCGTGGTAATCTTATGCCAATCTTGTTCTGGGGGAAGGGTTGCTAATTCACTATCGTTTGATTGGTGCGTTTGATGTTCTCGAGTTGTTGGTAAACCAGGTAGTTGTTCCTCAATGTCTTGCAATAATACGGTGATTTGATAGCCAAAGTGATTCATTTGATCTGGTTTATCACTTAATCGGATGAGATCATAAAATTGTTGATTAATACGCGCTGAAATCGATGCAGAGCGATTTTGTCGGATCGACATTTCCATCTCGGAGTTTTTGAAGCCATCGTATTGTGCTTGTTGAATATATTTTTTGGCTTGAGCAAAATCTTGATTTTCATACGCCGTGATAGCTTGCGCAAAAAGATCGTCAATGGTTTTGAAACTGTGTTGCCAATAAGGTGAAATCGCTTGATTGGTGTAGACGTCATGTTGTGTCGAGGCTGTTAATTGGTGACCTTCTGTGAGTGCAGGTAACACGGCTTGTAAGTCTGCTTTTAGACCATTAATTTTACTTTGAACCTCTGAGAGTGGTTTTGCTTCTCCGATCATCTTACGAATTTCTGCAAAAGTGGCTTCCATTTGATAACTTTTTTGTGCGGAAAAGTTAATTCGGATAGGGCCTTCTAAATTTTCAAACACTTCAAAATAGGCCATTTGTACTTCAGTTCGTGCTTCATCTGGTCGATGCTGTTGGTAGAGCTGAGCGGTTTTATCTAAGCGGTTTTCAATATCCTCTACCCAGCGTCCATAGTGGTCTTGGGCTTGTACAGAAGAAAAGAAAAATGTGGCGATAATGAAAAGAAGATATCGGACGCTATTCAAAGGATTCATATAACTTACCTAAATGATAGTGATTATTATCTTTATTGACATTAATTATGCGCTTATGATTTTTTTTCGCAACAAAAATCAACAAATCATGTTCAAAATGTGACTTTTAGCACAAGTTTAATGATCCTGTATTTTGTTCGCTTAATTGATATTACTATTGATAAATAGAATTGTGTGATTCTTATCACGAAATAAAGAACTTTATTTTTATCTTTCTTTTTAAGCATTGCATAATGTCAAATTACATGTCGCAAAAGAAGAGAGGTGTATAATGAAAAATATGTTATTAATGAGTGGTTCAAAATATCAGCAAACTGATTATTTAGTCCATACAATACCTTGGCTAAAGGATTTTTTAGCGGGTTATCAAGGTAAAAAAGTGGCATTTATCCCTTATGCAGGTGTTCGCCAGTCTTATGATGAATATGAAGCAAAAGTGCAAAAAGCGTTGGCTGAATTGAACCTTGATATTATTTCTGTTCATCATGCTGTAAAACATGCGGAGCTTGTTGAACAAGCTGATGTCATTGCGATTGGTGGTGGGAATACCTATTGTCTATTAAAAGGTATGTATGAACATCAATTAATGGAAGTGATTCGAGCTAAAGTCGAAGCTGGGACACGTTATTTCGGTTGGAGTGCAGGCTCCAATGTGGCAGGCACATCCATTATGACAACGAATGATATGCCTATCACTTATCCACCTTCATTTAACGCCCTGAATCTTTTCCCTCACCAACTTAATCCGCACTTTATTTCAGGTAAGCCACAGGGACACAATGGCGAAAGCCGCGAAGAGCGGTTGGCTGAATTTTTGATTGTTAATCCAGCAGCTAAAGTCTATGCGTTACCTGAAGGAACCGCATTACGTATCCAGAATGAGCAAGCCACAGCATTGGGCTCACATGATATTTTAGTCTTTAGCGAGAATATGCAGTTAAGTACGATCCCTGCGCATTCAACCTTTTATTATTAGTGGTGTTAGTATACTTTTCTCTAACTTCGTTTGGTGAAAAGATCATAACCGCTTATAATCAGCGTTGTTTTTTGATTATAGAGAGAGAACAATATGACAGCTCAAAGTGGTGTGTTATTAGAACATTGTAAAGCCGCCGTTTTTCTAGAAGCAAAGATTACGAATGTATCTGCTATTCCAGAAGCAAGTCGCCAATTTTGTGATAAGTTAGCCCAATTGCAGCAACAATATCCAGAAGCAAGGCTAGGTGCTGTGGTGGCATTCGGTGATAACGTTTGGAGACAACTCGCGGGGGAATGCAGTGCAAAAGAACTCAAACCTTTTGTAACATTAGGTAAAGGAGATGCGTCGGCACCAGCAACACAATGCGATCTTTTAGTACATATTCAATCATTACGTCCTGATGTCAATTTTTCAGTTGCTCAAGCAGCGATGGCTACATTTGGCGCTGCGATCGATGTAGAACAAGAAATTCATGGCTTTCGTTGGGTTGAGGAGCGAGATTTTACGGGATTTATTGATGGTACCGAAAATCCACAAGATGCAAAACGTGCTGAGGTGGCATTAATTGCACAAGGTGAAGATGCGGAAGGTAGTTACGTATTTACACAACGTTATGAGCACAATTTAGCAAAATGGGATAAATTGACTGCAGCAAAACAAGAAACCGTGATTGGTCGTACTAAACCCGATAGCGTGGAGTTAGCCGATAAACTTGATACATCCCATGTAGGACGTACAGATTTGAAAGAAAATGGCGTTGGGTTGAAAATATTACGTCATAGTCTGCCTTATGGAACAGCAAGTGGTAAGCATGGTCTCTTTTTCATTGCATATTGTGCAACGTTGTACAATATTGAGCAGCAATTACTTAATATGTTTGGGGAAAAAGATGGTAAAACCGATCGGTTATTAGGTTTTACGAAAGCCGTGACAGGCAGTTACTATTTTGCGCCGTCTTTGGATAAACTCCGATCATTATAAGATCTCAGCGATATTTATTTTTCGCTTCACAAGTGCGGTCAGGATTTTTAAAATTTGACCGCACTTTTATTTAATTGGCTGTCGCTTCTTCGACAGGGACCGCTTGCTGTGAGGAAGGCAATTCTGGACTTAATGCATCCCATATACTTGGTTGGTGTGCTTCTGTCGGTGCAGTTTGGCAAAAAGACTGACCATTATTTATCCAAACTGGAATTTTTCTTGCGCTGTTACAATCCCAACTACCGTGTTCATTAATACCTACCCATTTTATTGTTTCCAATTGTGGCAAAGTAAAAGGCAAAGTGTGATTACGTTGTAAATAGTCTTGATAAATTTGTAATGCGCCAGATGCCCCTGTTAATTTTGTTTCTCCGTTGTCATCTCGTCCCAACCATACGGTTGCAAGGTGTTGTCCATCAATGCCCACAAACCAGGTATCTCTTGCTTCATTTGTCGTACCTGTTTTACCCGCAAGATGCAAGTCACCAAACTTGTGTTGCAAACTCCTTGCGGTACCTCGTTCAACGGTTTGTTGCATGGCGTAGAGGGTTTGATAGGCGGCTTCTGCTGGAACCACTTGTTCTGGTTCTAAACGGCGCTGGTAGATTAAATTCCCTTGTTGATCTGTCACACTCTCGATCGTAGCTAATGGTATTTTTTTACCTTGGTTTGCAATAACTTGGTATAAGTGTGTGACTTCATACGGCGAAATCGCATAAGCGCCTAATAGTGTTGATGGGACCTGAGGAATATGTACTTTATCCCATCCCATCTTTTTCTGGGTATCGATCACATGCGTTAATCCGACTTGCATACCTATGTTAACTGTCGGAATATTTAATGAGCGAGCGAGAGCATCTATTAGCATGACTGAACCGCTATATTTACGATCATAGTTACGCGGTTGCCAAGGTGGGCTACCTTTAATATGAATGGTAATCGGTTGATTTTGGATCGGTGTATTTAAACGAAACTGATTAGGATCAGCAAGTGCGCTTAAATAAATCGCGGGTTTGACTAATGAACCAATTTGCCGTTTGGCACTGACTGCACGGTTAAATCCAGCATATTGGGTTTGTAATCCGCCCACTAATGCACGCACTTCGCCCATTTGATAGTCTGCAATGACCATTGCTGCTTGTAGGTGAGGGTTTTTATATTTTGCTTGGAGTGTAGAGGTGGCACTCACTACAGCATTTTCTGCATAGGCTTGTTGTTTCATATCAAGCGTTGAAAAAATACGAGCCCCTAAGAGATTACTTGCTTTATTTTCGCCTAATTGTGCACGTAATTCTGCTTGCAATGTTTGCAGAAAGGCAGGGTATTTGCGTGTAATTTGCCCACGATCTTGCACGTTGAGTGGACGTTGAACGAGCAGCTGGTACAACTCATGACCAATGACCTTATGTTCTAATAACAAATGTAGAACGACATTGCGTCGTTCTAAGGCGTGTTTAGGATTGCGCCACGGATTATACAAAGACGGACCTTTGACCATACCGACTAACAGGGCGATTTGATCGAGACTGATTTCTCGTGTTGAACGACCAAAATAAAAATGACTGGCTAATTCAAAACCGTGGATTTGTATATCGCCATTTTGCCCTAGATAAATTTCATTAAGGTATGTTTCTAAAATACGATTTTTATCGTAACGCCAATCAAGAATCAGTGCCATTAAAGCCTCATTGAATTTTCGAGTTAGCGTACGTTCATTTGTAAGAAATAAATTTTTGACAAGCTGCTGTGTTAAGGTGCTACCGCCTTGTACAGTGTGTCCCGCTTGAATATTCGTGATTGTTGCACGTGCAATACCCAGTAGACTAATTCCATCATGTTCGTAAAAACGGCGATCTTCTGTCAATAATAGCGCATCGATTAATAGGCGCGGATAGTGTTGTAAAGCAATGGCTAAACGTTCTTCTTTGTCTGATTGAAGCATCGCAATTAATTTGGGTGCAAGTCGAAATGAGGAAACTTGGCGTTGATTAATTAAGTCTTCAATAACCGTCAATTTATCTTGTTCGAAACGGAGGCGAAATACACGTTGGGCTTCGGGCTGAACAGGGAAAGGGAAGGCGCGTCGTAATAAGACGATAGTATTATCCTCTATTTTGAAGTCACCAGGCGCTGCGACCAGCTTGGTTTGACGATACTCATTGTCCAGTAGTTGCTGTTTGACTTGAGCAAACGTCAAATTATCTTCAAGACGAATACTTTCAATACGACTGTATACTTCAGCGGGGAGTTGCCAGATTTGACCGCGCATTTTCGTTTGGATTTGCCAGTCTAGATAAAGGGCATAGAACGTTAAAAGACAAGTCAACGTGAACGCGATTTTAATGAAAAAACGTATCCAAGCATGTTTTCGATGGGGTTTTGCTTTTTGACCTTTAGACATCACGTATTCTCAAGTTGGGGTGGCTCAATTAAGACTGAATGAAATCGAGGTAAGATTGAAGAAAATGAATGAAGTCATCTGTGCCGCAAAACGCAATGCTTTCATCGTCATAATAATGAAAGTCATCGTCAAGTTGTTGCTGACTTTCGATGTGTAAGTTATTTGCTCGTACCATAACTTCATCTTGGTTTACAACGAGCGTGTATTCACAACCAATTAAAGTCAACTCTTGTTGGGGTTTGCGTGCATGAATTTGTTGAAGTGCGTCTTCAATTTTTTGTGTATTTGACCGCACTTCGCTGTTAAACCAATTGGCGATAGCCTCGTGTCCCATAGAACACTTGACCAACGTGGTGCCTAGATGAGAAGTGAACTGGAAGTCCATGCTTTAAATGCTAAATGATGAGCCACAGCCACAGGTTGTGGAAGCATTGGGGTTATTAACGATAAAGCGAGAACCTTCTAATCCCTCTGTATAATCCACTGTGCCACCAATAAGATATTGCAAACTCATTGGATCGATGACCAATTGCACACCTGATTTTTCAATGGTTAAATCGCCTTCATTTACTTTTTCATCAAAGGTGAAACCGTACTGAAAGCCACTGCATCCACCACCTGTAATATAAACACGCAATTTTAAGTTGGGATTTTCTTCTTCACTAATGAGTGTTTTTACTTTATTTGCGGCCGCATCAGTAAAAGTCAGTGGCACGGAAATCTCTGTCATAATTTATCTCGCTCTATTTTTAACTGAATTTGTCTATTATCTAATAACCAACTAATCCGTTCAAGAATTTATCAAGGATTTTTGCTTGAGTTAGTGTTATAATTCGAGCACGAATAGATTTTGTGGAGAAACTTTCTGATGGCAATTCCGTTAAGAACAGAACAAGAAATTGTGAAATTGCGTGAAGCATGTAAGTTAGCTGCTGATGTGTTAGTCATGATTGAGCCTTACGTCAAAGCTGGTGTAAGTACCAATGAACTCGATCGTATTTGCCACGATTATATGGTGGAACAACAAAACACCATTCCTGCTTGTCTAGGTTATCATGGTTTTCCTAAAGCGACTTGTATTTCAGTTAATGAAGTTGTATGTCATGGGATACCGAGTGAAGATAAGATTTTGAAAAATGGCGATATTGTAAATATCGATATTACAGTCATTAAAGATGGATATTTCGGTGATAATTCAAAAATGTATATTGTTGGCGAGACCACAATCCGTAGTAAAAAATTATGTGAAGCTGCGCAAGAAGCTTTGTATGTAGGGTTACGCGTAGTCAAACCTGGGATTCGTTTAAATGAAATTGGTCGTGCGGTACAAAAATATACAGAGAGCCAAGGGTTTAGTGTAGTGCGTGAATACTGTGGGCATGGTATTGGCACGGAGTTCCACTGTGAACCACAAGTGTTGCATTATTATGCGGATGATGGTGGTGTGATTTTACAACCTGGCATGGTGTTTACTATTGAGCCAATGATTAATGCAGGTAAAAAAGAGGTACGTTTAATGGCAGATGGTTGGACAGTAAAAACCAAAGACCGTAGTCATTCTGCACAGTATGAACATCAAATTGTTGTCACAGAAAAAGGGTGTGAAGTGATGACTATCCGTGATGAAGAAATTGTGGAAGGACGAATTAAACGTATTATGGTAAACGTCTAATTGAATTGACATCATGGCTGAATTTTTTCAGCCATTTTTTTAATTAATTGTTGAGATAAGCATGCTTTTCCCTTATTCCCCAGTAACCGAATTGAAAGCAAGTGCGGTTAAAATTCAAAAAGAAAATTTAAAGCAGTTTGAATATGAACATTTTATGCAATTCTCAATATATGAATTAATTGAGAATCGTACGTTATTTTGCGACCACTTATTATGTGATCTTTGGCAAAAATTTAATCTGTCAGAGCGGAAAAACCTGACATTGCTTGCCGTTGGTGGTTATGGGCGATCAGAAATGTTTCCTTTATCTGATTTAGATTTTTTGATTTTAACGGAGCAACCACTTGATCAAGAAACAGAAGAGAACGTTCGTCAATTTATTCAATTCTTGTGGGACAGTGGTTTTGACGTCGGGCAAGCTGTACGTACCTTAACACAATGTCAAGAAGCGGGTTTACAGGATATTACAATAGCAACGAACTTACTCGAAGCGCGCTATTTAATGGGGAATTTTGCACAATTTACTCAGTTGATGCAGCAATTACAACAACCCGATTTTTGGCAGTGTGAAACCTTTTTTAATGCGAAGACACAAGAGCGTACCGTACGTCATCAGCGCTATAATAATACTAGCTATAACCTTGAGCCTGATATTAAACATAGTCCAGGTGGTTTAAGAGACTTGCATCTATTGTATTGGATTGCTTTACGTCATACAGGCGCAAAAAATTTAGATGAAATTTTGGCATCAGGTTTTATTTATCCCGCAGAGTACAGGTTATTACAAGAAAGCCAACAGTGTTTGTTTAAAGTACGCTTTGCTTTACATCTGATCTTGAAACGTTACGATAATCGTCTTTTGTTTGAGCGTCAGATTCAAGTCGCTGACTTATTGGGCTTTAAAGGAGAAGGAAATCAAGGTGTGGAAAAAATGATGAAGATTTTTTTCCAAGCATTACAAACGATTTCTTTTTTGAGTGATTTACTTGTTAAGCATTATCGAGAACATTTTTTACAATCTTCTTCCCCCCTTCATATTGAAGTGCTCGATCCGTATTTTCAGTTAGTAAATCGTGCTATTTGTTTGCGTTATCCAACCGTATTTACGGAGAAATCTGAACAAATTTTAAATTTATTTTTTCATCTGACAGCACATCCTGAAGCTGATATTCATTCCTCAACTTTGCGTCAACTCCATCTTGCGTTAGAACAATTACAAGGTCATTTGTGTGATGATGCGTTAGCGAGAGAAACTTTTTTACGTTTGTTTAATCAACCGAAAGCCATTGAGCGAGCATTCGTACCGATGCACAAATATGGCGTGTTGAGTGCTTATCTTCCCCAATGGCAACAGATTGAAGGCTTAATGCAGTTCGATTTATTTCATTGTTACACGGTAGATGAACATATCTTACGAACATTATTGAAATTAGAATATTTTTTGACTCCTGAAAGTGTTGAGGTTCATCCCGTTTGTAGTCGATTATTTCCTCGTCTCACTGACCGCACTTTACTCTATATTGCGGCATTATTTCATGATATTGCAAAAGGACGAGGGGGAGACCACGCTCAACTGGGCGCGGTTGATGTGGCTGAATTTGCACATTTACATGGTTTTGATCAACGTGAAATTCAAACGCTAGTTTGGTTAGTGGAACAACATTTATTAATGTCCGTCACGGCACAGCGACGGGATATCCATGATCCAGAAGTCGTGTTGAATTTTGCGGAAGCGGTACAAAATCAAGTCCGATTAGACTACTTAACCTGTTTAACTGTGGCTGATATCTGTGCTACGAATGAAACATTGTGGAATAGTTGGAAGCGAACATTAATTGCAACATTGTATCAATTCACCCACCAGCAGTTTGATCAAGGGATGGATTGTTTACTCGATCATCAACAAAAAATTGCTGAGCATCGTGAGCAGGCATTAGATCTATTGAGTAAAACATCTTTATTAACTGTGCAGACAATCAATGAAATCTGGCAAAGATGTCCAGATGAATATTTCTTACGTAATACGCCAAAACAAATTGCATGGCATACGCAATTATTGTCTGAATTAAAAGAGAATTTATTGGTTAAAATCAGTAATCGTTTTTCTGAGGGGGGAACAGAAATTTTTGTTTATTGTCAAGATCAACCAAACTTATTTAATCATGTAGTCACGACGATTGGTTCAAAAAAATTGAGTATCCATGATGCACAAATCATCACAAGTCATGATGGTTATGTGTTTGATAGTTTCATTGTGACTGAAGTTGATGGAACCTTATTGAAGTTCGATCGCCGTCGCAGCTTAGAAAAAGCGTTGACACATGTGTTATCGTCCCCCTCGCCAATGAAAAATACGCTTATTCCAAATCGTAAATTACGTCATTTTAGTGTGAAAACAGAGATCCGCTTTTTAAAAGAAAATCGAACGGATCAAACGGAAATGGAATTGTTTGCCTTAGATCAAACAGGGTTACTTGCTAAAGTGAGTCAGGTATTTACAGAACTCAAATTGACCTTATTAAACGCCAAAATTACAACTATTGGTGAAAGAGCCGAAGATTTTTTTATTTTGACCAACGATCAAAATCGTGCTTTAACGGCAAGTCAGCGAGAAGAACTTGAAAAAAGGCTACATCAAGTTCTCCGTTAAAACATGATGAAATGTGACCGCTCTTTCGTAGCGTAGGCGGTCACCCACTATGTTATTTCAAGCTCGCAAATGCTACATCGGCGGCTTCTAATGTGCGTTCAATGTCTTGTTCTGAATGCGCTAAAGACATAAATCCTGCTTCAAAGGCAGAAGGGGCTAGATAAATACCTTGTGCTAACATCTGATGGAAAAATAGGTTAAAGCGTTGTATATCGCATGCCATCACATCTTGATAGGAAGAAACACGAGGTCTGTCTGTAAAAAAGAAACCAAACATTCCACCTACATAATTGACCACAAAGGGAATCTGGTGTTTATCAGCGAGAGTTTTCAAACCGATTGCCAATTTTTCTGTTAATTGAGCTAAACGCTCTTCATTACCTGCTTTTTTGAGTTCAGTTAAACACGCTAAACCTGCTGCCATAGCGATAGGGTTGCCTGACAATGTACCCGCTTGATAAACAGGCCCCGTTGGTGCAATGTGTGCCATGATCTCTTTTTTTCCACCAAAGGCACCAACAGGCATCCCACCTCCGATCACTTTACCTAAGCAAGTTAAATCAGGTGTCACATGATAATAAGATTGTGCACCACGTAAGGCAACACGGAATCCCGTCATGACTTCATCAATAATTAATAGCGCACCATATTCATCACAAAGCTCACGCAAACCTTGCAGAAAATGCTCTTGTGGTGGAATACAATTCATATTTCCCGCTACAGGTTCAACAATAATACAGGCGATCTCTTTTGGGAATTGCATAAACGCCTGTTTGACCGAGTCTAAATCATTATACTGACAAGTGAGAGTATGTTTGGCAAAATCTGCGGGGACACCTGGCGAGTTAGGTTGACCTAGAGTTAAGGCACCGGAGCCAGCTTTGACTAACAATGAATCAGCATGACCATGATAACACCCTTCGAATTTGATGATTTTATCTCTCCCAGTATAACCACGCGCTAAGCGAATAGCGGACATAGTGGCTTCTGTACCAGAGCTGACCATACGCACCATTTCAATAGAGGGGATGAGTGAGCAGACTAATTCTGCTAATTCAATTTCTAGTGGCGTAGGTGCGCCAAAGCTCAACCCTTTTTCAGCGGTTTTAATCACGGCATTTAAAATAGCTGGGTGGTTGTGCCCTAAAATCATCGGTCCCCATGAGCCCACATAATCAATATAATGCTTTCCTTCTGTATCAAAAATATAGGCACCTTGTGCTTTCTCAATAAAAATAGGGGTTCCTCCCACACCATTAAAAGCACGTACAGGAGAGTTAACGCCACCAGGAATTGTTTGTTGAGCACGTTGAAAGAGTGATGTTGAAGTTGTCATAATTGTAATCCTAATAAATGAGAAAAATTGTCTCTATTTTACTGTAAAAAGTGACAAAGAGATAAAATATTTATGGCAGAAAAAAGGCGTTATGGTATTCTGCGAACATAAAAATTGATAGGACAAATCACATGTTTTTGAGTTTACTTGCTACTTTTTTAGGGGCATTTTTTACTTTGCTCATTATGAGACCTGTTGCAAATAAAATGGGGTTAGTAGATAAACCGAATTACCGTAAACGTCATCAAGGCGCTATTCCATTGATTGGCGGGGTATCATTATTCGTGGGTAACCTTTGTTTCTATTTATTAGAGTGGGAACAAATGCGGTTACCTTCGCTCTATTTATTTAGTATTTTTGTTTTATTAGTGATCGGGATGATCGATGACCGTTTTGATATCAGTCCTTTCCTACGAGCAGGGATTCAAGCGCTATTAGCAATATTGATGATTGATCTTGGTAATTTATATTTGGACCATTTAGGACAGATTATCGGTCCATTCCAATTAACACTTGGATCGATAGGATTGATTATTACTGTACTTGCAACGATTGCAGCAATTAATGCTTTCAATATGATTGATGGCATAGATGGATTATTGGGAGGTCTATCAACGGTTGCTTTTGTCTCAATTGGTATTTTATTAGTAATGGATAACCAGCTGGATTTAGCTTACTGGAGTTTTGCATTAATCATTGCTATTTTGCCTTATTTCATGATGAATTTAGGGATTCCGTTTGGGGCAAAATTTAAAGTATTTATGGGGGATGCGGGTAGCACGTTAATTGGATTTACGATCATCTGGATTCTATTATTAAGTACGCAAGGTAAAGGGCATCCGATGAACCCAGTGACCGCACTGTGGATTATCGCCATCCCACTGATTGATATGGTCGCGATTATGTATCGTCGTTTGCGAAAAGGGAAAAGCCCGTTCCGACCAGACAGATTACATGTCCATCATTTAATGATGCGAGCAGGGTTAACCTCAAGACAAGCTTTCCTACTCATTACTTTTGCCGCAGCAATGTGTGCTACTATCGGTATTCTCGGCGAAATTTTTTACATTAATGAATGGATCATGTTTGGTGGATTTATTCTTTTATTTTTTATGTATTCTTATTCAATTACTCGAGCATGGCGTATTACACGTTGGATCAGACGAATGAAACGAAGAGCAAAACGTGTTAAGACAGGAAACAAATTATGACACACACTGAAAATTCACAAAAAACTAACCGCACTTTTTTGGGGAAAATGTTTTTTATAATAGGCATCGTCGCGTTAAGTGCAGGGATTGCTTATGGAAGTAGCTTTTTAATCAATAAATCTTGGGTGGCAGAAGCAAAAGTTGAAAGACCTGATGTGGCTGCATTAGGTAATTATTATACATTATCTTCTACTTACCAATTTATTCATAACAAAGAAAATGCATTATCGGCAACAGACACTGCGTATCATGAATTTATAAGGCAGTTAACTTCTGAAAAAGCAAAACGTCATTTCTGGCAAACAAGTGAATATTATAAACAGAAGCAGACAGGCGAAGATCCAATTGATCTTATCTTATTAGAGAAACTGATTTCAAGCATACAATTCGAAATGGCATCCTCAAATACGTTTGCAGATACTATTCGTCTTGAACTGGATAATCCTAAGTTAGCGACAGAATTACTTTCCTCTTATATTGAATATATCAATCAAGAAACACGTAAAGTGATTTATAGTGATCTCATTACTCAATGGAAAGTATTATTTGAACGAATCAAAAAAGCGACGGAGTTGAATTTAGGTAAAAATGGATCAACAACAAATTCAGCAGATGATTGGCAAGGAAAATTACAAATGATGCGAGCGGTGAACCCACTAGATGAGCAGTTTACAGCATATCGCTATTCTAAACAGCCGACACAACCTGTTAGCCACTATACCCCAAATCGGCTAGGTTGGGGAATGATAGGCGGTATTATTGGGTTATTTATCGCGCTATTATTGTCATCAACATTTAATTTACGTAAGAAAAATAATTAAACCGCTTCTATTTACTGAAAAATAGGCGTATATTTAATATTTATCGTTCAAATTGAACAAAAAACTATCTAACGAGATTTTTTTTCAAAAAAGTACTAGACAACTGTTTGGGAACTCATTAATATACGCCCCGCAACGACGCGATGAGCGCTCGTAGCTCAGTTGGATAGAGCGTTGGCCTCCGGAGCCAAAGGTCGCAGGTTCAAATCCTGTCGAGCGTGCCAGAGGTTAAATGCATTGAAAACTAAACCTTGTATAAAACGATGGTGGCTATAGCTCAGTTGGTAGAGCCCCGGATTGTGATTCCGGTTGTCGTGGGTTCAAGTCCCATTAGCCACCCCAATTTCAGTCGGCGAGTAGCGCAGCTTGGTAGCGCAACTGGTTTGGGACCAGTGGGTCGTAGGTTCAAATCCTATCTCGCCGACCATTTCTTTGTTCTTTAACAATCTAACAGACAATCTGTGTGGGCACTTGTTGATTGATTTCATTTTAAAAAATTTTAATGATAGAAGTCTTAATAGGTGCTTAAACTAGAAATTCATTATACTTTTGAAGTAGATATGTAAACTTTAGCTAAGCAGTTTATTGAGCGATTGAACTTGAATTGAAGAGTTTGATCATGGCTCAGATTGAACGCTGGCGGCAGGCTTAACACATGCAAGTCGAACGGTAGCAGGAAGAAAGCTTGCTTTCTTTGCTGACGAGTGGCGGACGGGTGAGTAATGCTTGGGAATCTGGCTTATGGAGGGGGATAACTGCGGGAAACTGCAGCTAATACCGCGTATTATCGAGAGATGAAAGGGTGGGACCTTCGGGCCACCTGCCATAAGATGAGCCCAAGTGGGATTAGGTAGTTGGTGGGGTAAAGGCCTACCAAGCCGACGATCTCTAGCTGGTCTGAGAGGATGACCAGCCACACTGGGACTGAGACACGGCCCAGACTCCTACGGGAGGCAGCAGTGGGGAATATTGCGCAATGGGGGGAACCCTGACGCAGCCATGCCGCGTGAATGAAGAAGGCCTTCGGGTTGTAAAGTTCTTTCGGTAATGAGGAAGGGGTATTATTGAATAGATAATATCATTGACGTTAATTACAGAAGAAGCACCGGCTAACTCCGTGCCAGCAGCCGCGGTAATACGGAGGGTGCGAGCGTTAATCGGAATAACTGGGCGTAAAGGGCACGCAGGCGGGCTTTTAAGTGAGATGTGAAATCCCCGAGCTTAACTTGGGAACTGCATTTCAGACTGGGAGTCTAGAGTACTTTAGGGAGGGGTAGAATTCCACGTGTAGCGGTGAAATGCGTAGAGATGTGGAGGAATACCGAAGGCGAAGGCAGCCCCTTGGGAATGTACTGACGCTCATGTGCGAAAGCGTGGGGAGCAAACAGGATTAGATACCCTGGTAGTCCACGCTGTAAACGCTGTCGATTTGGGGATTGGGCTTTATGCTTGGTGCCCGAAGCTAACGTGATAAATCGACCGCCTGGGGAGTACGGCCGCAAGGTTAAAACTCAAATGAATTGACGGGGGCCCGCACAAGCGGTGGAGCATGTGGTTTAATTCGATGCAACGCGAAGAACCTTACCTACTCTTGACATCCTAAGAAGAGCTCAGAGATGAGCTTGTGCCTTCGGGAACTTAGAGACAGGTGCTGCATGGCTGTCGTCAGCTCGTGTTGTGAAATGTTGGGTTAAGTCCCGCAACGAGCGCAACCCTTATCCTTTGTTGCCAGCGATTTGGTCGGGAACTCAAAGGAGACTGCCAGTGACAAACTGGAGGAAGGTGGGGATGACGTCAAGTCATCATGGCCCTTACGAGTAGGGCTACACACGTGCTACAATGGTGCATACAGAGGGCGGCGAGACGGCGACGTTGAGCGAATCTCATAAAGTGCATCTAAGTCCGGATTGGAGTCTGCAACTCGACTCCATGAAGTCGGAATCGCTAGTAATCGCAAATCAGAATGTTGCGGTGAATACGTTCCCGGGCCTTGTACACACCGCCCGTCACACCATGGGAGTGGGTTGTACCAGAAGTGGATAGCTTAACGGAAACGAGGGCGTTCACCACGGTATGATTCATGACTGGGGTGAAGTCGTAACAAGGTAACCGTAGGGGAACCTGCGGTTGGATCACCTCCTTACCTAGATATGAAGCGACAGCAAGTGTTCACACAGATTGTTTGATAGATTGTGTAAATGAAGGAAATGGCAAAGTGGAGAGCATCTTTAAATGTTGTCCCCATCGTCTAGAGGCCTAGGACATCGCCCTTTCACGGCGGTAACCGGGGTTCGAATCCCCGTGGGGACGCCATTTAAAGATGACTTTTGTTGTCTTATTGTTCTTTAAAAAATTGGAAACAAGCTGAAAAACTGAGAGATTTTCGAAAGAAAGTCTGAGTAATGAAGAAAAATCTTGCATGAAAAAAGGCGTGCAAGTGTTTAGACGTTTATCGTATAACCTGTAGAGAAGTATTTTTGTTATTAAGAATACTTGAGGTTGTATAGTTAAGTGACTAAGCGTACACGGTGGATGCCTAGGCAATCAGAGGCGAAGAAGGACGTGCTAATCTGCGAAAAGCTTGGATGAGTTGATAAGAAGCGTTTAATCCAAGATATCCGAATGGGGAAACCCAGTAGATGAAGAATCTACTATCATTAACTGAATCCATAGGTTAATGAGGCGAACCGGGAGAACTGAAACATCTAAGTACCCCGAGGAAAAGAAATCAACCGAGATTCTGTGAGTAGCGGCGAGCGAAAGCGGAGGAGCCTGTTAGTAATAGCGACAAAGACAGAGGAATGAGCTGGGAAGCTCAGCGAGACAGGGTGATAGCCCCGTACTTGAAGTGTTTGTTGTGGTACTGAGCTAACGATAAGTAAGGCGGGACACGAGAAATCCTGTTTGAAGATGGGGGGACCATCCTCCAAGGCTAAATACTCCTGATTGACCGATAGTGAACCAGTACTGTGAAGGAAAGGCGAAAAGAACCCCGGTGAGGGGAGTGAAATAGAACCTGAAACCGTGTACGTACAAGCAGTGGGAGCCTGAAAGGGTGACTGCGTACCTTTTGTATAATGGGTCAGCGACTTATATTTTGTAGCGAGGTTAACTGAATAAGGGAGCCGAAGGGAAACCGAGTCTTAACTGGGCGTTGAGTTGCAAGGTATAGACCCGAAACCCGGTGATCTAGCCATGGGCAGGTTGAAGGTTGGGTAACACTAACTGGAGGACCGAACCGACTAATGTTGAAAAATTAGCGGATGACTTGTGGCTGGGGGTGAAAGGCCAATCAAACCGGGAGATAGCTGGTTCTCCCCGAAATCTATTTAGGTAGAGCCTTGAGCGGACACCTTCGGGGGTAGAGCACTGTTTCGGCTAGGGGTCCATCCCGGATTACCAACCCGATGCAAACTGCGAATACCGAAGAGTGATACTCAGGAGACACACGGCGGGTGCTAACGTTCGTCGTGGAGAGGGAAACAACCCAGACCGCCAGCTAAGGTCCCAAAGTCTATATTAAGTGGGAAACGAAGTGGGAAGGCTTAGACAGCTAGGATGTTGGCTTAGAAGCAGCCATCATTTAAAGAAAGCGTAATAGCTCACTAGTCGAGTCGGCCTGCGCGGAAGATGTAACGGGGCTAAATATAGCACCGAAGCTGCGGCATCAGTAGAAATACTGTTGGGTAGGGGAGCGTTGTGTAAGCGGATGAAGGTGAATCGAGAGGTTTGCTGGACGTATCACAAGTGCGAATGCTGACATAAGTAACGATAAAACGAGTGAAAAACTCGTTCGCCGGAAGACCAAGGGTTCCTGTCCAACGTTAATCGGGGCAGGGTGAGTCGGCCCTAAGGCGAGGCTGAAAAGCGTAGTCGATGGGAAACGGGTTAATATTCCCGTACTTGGATAAACTGCGATGTGGGGGACGGAGAAGGTTAGGTTATCGACCTGTTGGATGGTCGTTTAAGGTGGTAGGTGGAATGTTTAGGCAAATCCGGACATTCATAACACTGAGAGCTGATGACGAGGTGCTACGGCACTGAAGTAACTGATACCCTGCCTTCCAGGAAAAGCCACTAAGCTTCAGGTTTATCTAAACCGTACTGAAAAACCGACACAGGTGGTCAGGTAGAGAATACTCAGGCGCTTGAGAGAACTCGGGTGAAGGAACTAGGCAAAATAGCACCGTAACTTCGGGAGAAGGTGCGCTTACCGTAATTGTAGTCCCTTGCGGATGAAGGTGAAGTAAGTCGAAGATACCAGCTGGCTGCAACTGTTTTATTAAAAA